>JAZKJB010000275.1:0-3233 GCA_040384505.1 Bdellovibrionota bacterium
ACTGGAACAAACGTTGGATCACGCTCGCCGCGATCTCGACGACTCTCGGTCTCGCCTTCCGTTTGCGCGATCCCGAGAATCTCCTCGGTAAAGGCGAAGACGTCGGCATCACTTGCGCGCTGATTCCGGCGAAGACTCCCGGTGTCGTCATCGGTCAACGTCACGATCCGCTCGGCACGCCCTTCTACAACTGCCCGACGCAAGGTAAAGACGTCGTCGTTTCGATCGACCAAGTCGTCGGCGGAACCGAGGGTTGTGGAAAAGGATGGGGAATGTTGATGGAATGCTTGGCCGCCGGCCGAGGCGTTTCGCTTCCCGCGCAGAGCGCCGGCGGAGCGAAGCTCGTGACTCGCGTCGTGAGCGCGCACGCTTCGATCCGCAAGCAGTTCGGTATCCCCATTGGTAAGTTCGAGGGCGTCGAAGAGCCGATCGCTCGAATCGCAGGTCTCAACTATCTGATCGAAGCCATGCGACGCTACACGCTCGGCGCCCTCGACAAAGGCATCAAGCCTGCCGTCGTCACGGCGATGGCGAAATACAACGCGACCGAGCTCGCACGAAAAGTCATCAACGACGGCATGGACGTCTTGGGTGGTGCGGCGATTTCACTCGGACCCAAGAATACTCTGGGACATCTCTACATCGCGACTCCGATCGGCATCACGGTCGAAGGCGCGAACATCATGACTCGTACGCTGATCATCTTCGGTCAGGGCGCGCTTCGCGCTCACCCGTACGCGTATCGTGAAGTCGCGGCGATCGCGAAGAAAGATACGAAAGAGTTCGATCTCGCATTCTGGGGACACATCGGTCACGTCGTGCGCAACATGTGCCGCGCGATCGTGCTCAGCTTGACTCGCGGTTACTTGGCTCCGAGCCCCGTCAGCGGTTCGACCGCTCGGTACTACAGAAAACTTTCTTGGGTCTCGGCCTCGTTCGCCATCATGGCCGACATCGCGATGGGTTCGCTCGGCGGCTCGCTCAAGTTCCGCGAGAAGATCACCGGCCGCTTCGCCGACATCCTCTCCTGGATGTACATCGGCACGGCGGTCCTTCGTCGCTTCGAGGCAGAAGGTCGTCGCAAGGAGGATTTGCCGTTCGTTCACTTCTGCATGAACTACGCGCTGAACGAAATTCAGAAAGCGTTCGAAGGAATTTTCGCGAACATCGGAGTGCCGGGCCTGGGCTGGTTCTTCAATGGACCGATCCGTTGGTGGTCGAACATGAACGCTCTCGCGGGTGACGCGAACGACGCTCACACGCACAAGATCGCTTCCGTGATCTTGGCTGGCGGCGATCTGCGCATACGCCACACCGAAGGCATCTATATTCCGAAGTCGTCGAACGAACAACTCGGCTTGCTCGAAGAGACGTTCACGGTCGTGAAGCGCGCCGAAGAGGCCGATCGCAAGATCCGCGCCGCGATCAAGGCGAAGCAGATGCCGAAGACGAAAGGCCCTGCCGCCGCGAAAGTGGCTCTCGACAACAACGTGATCACGAAAACCGAATTCGACGATCTCGTGAAGGCCGACGAGCTTCGCTACAGAGCGATCCAAGTCGACGACTTCTCACAGGAGCAATACGTCACCCACGGAAAGTCCGGCTCCAGCCAAAGCGCTCAACCCGGCTCCGCAGCACCCGTCGGCGACTCTCGCCCGCACGGCAAAGTCGTCTAAGCTCAGATCTCTAGCTCTGAGTGCTCGAAGGGCTCGTCGCAAGACGGGCCCTTTGCTTTTTGGGGAACTCCGTTCGCAGAGGCCTGCCGCAGTCAGCGGTTGCCGATGCCGATCGCCGTTCCTGTTGCCGTTCCCCGGACCGAGAGCTACGCTCTCGGGATGTCGCGCGCTCGATCCATCATGAATGGCTTCGAAGTTTTCGTCGGTGTCGATCAGACCGGCGCTGCCACGAGCGGAGGCAGCGAGGCGAAGTCGCTTCCCTGCTCGGTTCTCTTTCGCGATGAATCAGGCTGGATCCTCCGAGCGACCAGCATCACGACCGAGTCTCCCCTCTATCTCTCGAATTTTTCCGAACGATCGCTAATCGACATGTTCACGGAGGCAGGAGTCCCTGATCCGACGCGAACGGTGAAATCCGCACGCGTCGCACTTCTCGTCGATTGCGTGTTCGGACTCGCCGTCAAGGCTTGGCCGCGAAATCGAAAGTCAGGTGCTCAGACTCTGCGGCGGCTCTTCAAGCGAGCGGCTCGCGACGAATTCGGTCGACGTGGCTATGGCCTCAATGCTGCGGCGGCTTTTTTCGAAACTGTACTTCGTAAATCGAACACGCCGCCCTCACGTGGATCGTACCCCGATCGCGAATGCGAGCTCCTCGCGGATGCCAACTCGGTCTTTCGCACCCACCCCTACCAACGCAACATCCAATGCGGAACATATCGGATCTGGCGCGATCTCGGTCGCTTCGGTTCCGAGTGGGTCCATCTCCGATACTTCGAACGCGCGAGTCACTTGCGTGAGCGGCCGATGCTCTTCGAAGCTTACCCGTCGTTGATGTGGAAGCGCGCTCTCGATCTCTCGACGAGGCACATGCCGAGCCTCTTGGTCGCGCTCGACCGTGCGTTTCCCGATGTCGCGATTTCGAAGCAAGACATGGATGCGATTTTGAGCTCACCCGATCGAGCAGATGCCGCGATGCTGGCGCTCGGTGGGCGATGGCTCAGAGACAAAGGTCAGTTGATCGATGGGGAGATTTCGAAATCCAAACAACTCGCACGCGAGGGCTGGATCGTAGGGCTTCCGCGAAACCATTGATGCGCGGTCTGCGCACGCTCGCCTTCCACAAAGTGAAACGGCGAGCATCACCTGGCTCGCCGCTTCGCAGCTTACATACAGCTATTGATGCAAGGTTCCCCCGAAAGAGGAGCCTGACATCTTTTTATTTCAGGCAGTCGCGGGACAAGAAGGCTTCTTTGCCGTCCTTGTTCCAAACTTTCACCCATTTCGAGTCGACGTCTTCGACCCAGATCTTCTTCGAAGCGCGAGTCTCTCCGAGGCCCTTCGTCGAAGCGGGTGAGCGAACCATTTTGCAGACGTCAGCGGTCCAAGCAAAGTAGCCTTTGCCCTTTTTGACGGCTTTCGTCGGCGAATGTTTCGCGACCTTCTGAGCTTTCTCTTTTTTCGCCGGAGCTTTTTTCTCGGCGACTTTCTTCTCCACTTTCGCTGGCGCGGCTTTCTTCACCGGTGCCGGCTTCTCGTCTTGAGCGACCGCCGGCTTCG
>JAZKJB010000276.1:0-4230 GCA_040384505.1 Bdellovibrionota bacterium
GCGAAAGCGCGAGAAGGGTCATGATGTTGATCGTGAAACCCGCGAACGCGATCAAGATGAACGCGCCGAGGAGCGAGTTCGGGAGCGCGAGGCCGGTGATGATCGTCGAGCGTGCGTTGCCGAGGAAGAAGAACACGACGATGATCGAAAGCACGATGCCGATCCCGATCGACTCCTTCACGTCGGTCACGTTCGCGCGAATCCAGATCGAGCCGTCTCGAACCGCCGTGATCTTCGGATTTCCAGGTTGGCCCTCGAGATCCTTGTTGATCTGGTCCATTCGCGCCTTCAGCGAGTCAGCGACGCGAATCGTGTTGGCACCCGACTGACGAAAGGCCGCGATGAACAGCGACTTCTTGCCGTTGATATAGGTGCGGCTGGTCTCGTCGACGAGCGTGTCCTTCACGGTCCCCACGTCGGACAACCGGACGGGAACGTCGTTCCCGAAGAAGTTCATGATCAAGCCCTTGATGTCGTCGAGGGATTTGAACTGTCCGACGGTGCGATAAATCGTTTCTTTGTCGCCGACGTCTTTCTTTCCAGTCGGGACGTCTTCACCAGCCGCGGCCAACCGTGCCGCAACGGCCGACGCCGATATCTCGTAGGACTTCAATTTGTCACGATCGAGTTGCACTTGGATTTCGCGCTTGCGGCCGCCGCGAATTTCGACGAGCCCGACTTGGTTGACCTGCTCGAAGCGAGGTTTGATTTTTTCGTTCGCGAGATCGTAGAGCTCGGCGTCCGAAAGATCGGCATCGAGCGCGAACTCGACGACGGGGAGATCGGCGGGATCGATTCGGCGGATGACGGGCTCTCTGATATCGGTCGGGAGGCGCGATTTCGTGGCGCCGACGCGGTCACGAATTTGTTGCTCGGCGTATTTGACGTCCGTCTCGAGTGTGAATTCGGCGACGACCGTCGAAACACCTTCTTGGTTCGTCGACGAGATGCGCTTGATACCCGCGAGAGTCGAGAGCTCGTCTTCGATCGGTTTCGAAACGAGCGATTCGACTTCCGCCGGGCCCGCACCAGGGTAGGGCGTCTGCACGAACACGACGGGGAACGTGACGTCGGGGAAGAGATCGACACCGAGTTTCGACATCGAGAAATATCCGGCCACGAGGCTCAGGAGAACCACGCATGTCATGAAGACGGGACGTCGGATGGAGATATCAGCGAGATTCATAGGACACTCCGTAAAGTTTCATCTGCGCGTTCAAGGTCAAGAGTTCTGCGAGCGTACGAATGCGGCCCAACTGTGTGACTTGATAGTCGCCTTCGTAAATCAAAACCGATTGCAACGTCGAGCGACCGCGGCCTTGGCGATCGCGTTCGTAGAGGAGCTTCTCGCGTTGCTGCTTCTCGAGCTCTTCGTAGAGCTTCAGTCGCTGCTTCGCCTGGGTGAACTTGTTCACCAAGTCCGACCAGTCCCGCTCTTCTTCGAACGCTTTTCGCTCGAACGTGTACGTCGCTGCCGTCGCTTGGGAATCATAGCCCTCACGCACGCGGGATGTCCTGCCGAAATCGAGCGGAATCGTCGCACGCACTCCGACCGTCGTGCTGGGTCGCGATGTCGGAGGGAGGACCGTAGCGAGAGCACCAGTCGGAGTCGCGGGCTCGGTCAAAGGAGCATTGGCGAAGACTTCGACGGTCGGTTTATTTCGTTCGCGCGCGATCTGAGCATTCGCAGCACCAGCCTTCGCCTGAAGTTCGGCCGCTTTCACGTCGTCGCGTTTCGCGGTGCGCTCAGGCACCTGCATCGAATCCGAGAGTGTCGGAGTGATCTCGGCGAGGGTTTCGGGAACTTCATTCGAATTCAATCCGCGCGACGCATTGAACGCCTGTGCGGCCGCGGAAGCTTCATCTTCCGCTTGGCGAAGCTCGAGTCGTCGAGCTTGAGATGCGGTCGACGTTTGAAGGGCTTCCGCGCGATCGGCGAGCTGCATGCGCGCACGGCGCGAGGCCCATTCCGAGCTTCGCTGCGCGCGTTCGAGTGCGTCTTTCTGGACCTGCACGACTTCGCGTGAAAGCACGAGGCGCCAGTAAGCCGCCTCTGCCTCGAGAAGAAGCGCCTTGCTCGCGTGGCTTTGCGCGTAAGCGTTCGCGAGCGAACCGTACTCGATCGCTTCCGATTGCGCCTCGATTTCACGACCGGCCCAGTTTCGCCAAAGTGACTGCGTGAGCTCGATTTGCGTGTAGTCGGCGTCGTAGCGGCCACTCGAGGCACCCGCATTCAGCGCGAACTCGTTTCGATTCGCCGTGAGACGAGCCGTTAGACCGAAGTCCGTCGCTTGGCCGATACCGAGAGAGTAGGCTTTGTACTGAAAGGGCTGAGTGTCGTCGAACGGACTCGATTTTCCGGTGGCACTCGCGCTCGCGTTCGCGAAGAAGTTCGGCCGGAAAAGGAGAATCGCTTCTTCCGACGTCAGCTTCGCGCCTTTCGACGTCATCGTCGCCGCTTTGTAGCCCGCGTGTTTCGTCGCGACCTGCACGAGGTAATCCTCGAGCGTCAGCCGGGGGCCGGTGGCGGGTTTCGCTTTGGCAGCCGGCTGCGCGAACGCTCCGCCCGCCGCGAGGATCGACAAAATGAAGACCATCATCGCCATCAACTGGCAGGTGGAGTTCGCTTTCCTGGTCATGCTATTAGACATTCGATGCCTCCTTGGAGGTACGCTCGAAGATTCCTTCGGTGTAGATTTCGATCCAATGGTCGATGACGGTCGCCGCGTGCGCGTCGTCGGCCAGCAATTTCATCCCGAGCTGTTTCGCGAGATCTTGCGAACGCAAGATGTGCATGAGCCCGCCGAACATCATCGCCGCGGTGATTTCGGGATCCAAGTGTTGCTTGAGGAACCCTTGCGTCTGTGCGGCCTTCACGAAGTCCCGAAGCGTCGCGAACATGTTGAAGAAGACGTTCTTGAAGATGTCCATCGTGACCGCGTTCAGCATGTCGATCGCGGTCTGGACGATCTTGCAGGTGTGGGGCTCTTTGCGATGGATCTCGATGAAGTCCTCGCCGAAGAGGCGAAGACGCAGCTTGAACTCTTCGGGTGAGTTGGGGGTCTTGAGGATGCGCTTCGCCGTTTCGACGCGCGCGAGCCCGAACCCTTCCAAACAACTTTTATAGAGATTTTCTTTTCCACCGAAGTGGTAACTGACGAGGCTGACGTTCACGCCGGCTTCGTCGGCGAGGTCCTTCACGGTCGCGCCTTCGTAACCTTTCGCCGCGAAGACTCGCTTGGCTGCTTCGAGAAGCAGCTCCTTCGAATCGCCGGCTTTGGCCGCTGGCACTTTCTTGTCTTCAGACATGAGAACCTTCTTTCCGGATACGAAAGAGTATCGGACGAAGGTTCTAAAAATTCAAATGGTTGTTTGAAATATCCAGCTTTAAGACTGAATTAATCGAATAGTGATTTTAAACCAGTCTATAACTACTTGAAATCACGGTGGTGTGTGCGGGTCCCAGCGAGAACGGCTCGGCGCAGGCAATCGAAACTCGGGTCCCCAGCAAATGACACCATCTCTGTCGGAAGCGCAGGTCAGGTCGCCTTCCGCGCGAACAGAAACGGGGTCGTTCAACGGAGGAACCTGAAGCTGCGTCGACTTCCCGTCGCCCCAGCACTCGACTGCGGTGCTCGTTCTCACGCACGTGTGAGCGCGACCGAGAGTGAATTCCAAAACGTCCGAGGAGTTCTTGAACGCCTCGGGTGTCGCGAGAGGAGTGCCCAGGAGTTTCGGACCCCAGCAGAAAAAACCGAAGTCGTCGATCATGCAGACTCGGTCATTCGCGGCTTCGGCTTGCACGACTCCCGACGGTTTCAGGTTCCACGGGATCCCGAGATCTTTACCCCAGCAGTGCGAAGTCCCGTCGGCTAGGACAGCGCAAGCCGTCTCGTCGGCGAGAGAGAGTGAAACTGGATTCAGGAGCGGCGGAGCGTTCACGATCGATGGTTGCGGTCCCCAGCACGTCAGGGCAGTTCCCGATTCGGACTTGGTGATCGCACATGCCGACTTCGCGTACCCGGGAGTCAGCGCGATGGTCACGACGTTTTCGAGAGACGGCATCTTGGCGATGACGTCGACGAGCATCGAGCCGAAAGAGTACGAGTCCGTGCATCGAGCGCCACTCGAGTTCCAGGCGCACCGAATGTTACCCGAGTCCGCGACTTGGATCGGCGAGCCGCCGCGAAGTGGAGGAAGAATCTGGCCCCGATCGTTCACACCCCAACA
>JAZKJB010000277.1:0-14272 GCA_040384505.1 Bdellovibrionota bacterium
GAAGAGGACAGCTGTTTTGGAAAAACTCAGTTACGCGTCTCGCGCCAATCTCGACTTCATCGAAGGCCTCTACCAGAACTACAAAACCAATCCCGAAAACGTCGACCCTCAGTGGCAGAAATTCTTCGAAGGTGTCGAGTTCGCGAAAGAGCTCTCGGCCGAATCGGGACTTTCGCTGAAAGAGCTCGATGTCTTCCGCTTGATCAATGCGTACCGGGATTACGGCCACTTCGAAGCGAACTTGAATCCGCTCGCGGGTGGGACGAAGTCCTTTCCCGAGCTCTCGTTCCAGAATTTCAATTTGAGCGAAGCGGATCTCGATCAGAAGTTCGAAGTCGGTGGATTGATCGGAAAAAAAGGCTCGAGCCTCCGCGACATCATCGCGCACTTGCGCAGCAGCTACTGCCGGACGATCTCCGTGCAAGTTCAAGAGTCGATGCCGACCGTTCGCAACTGGTTCATCAAGGAATTCGAAAACGGAACCGAAGCCTGGGTGCTCTCGGCGGAAGAAAAGAAGAAGCTGTTCGAAATCGTCGCGAAGACGGAGTCGTTCGAGAAGTTCCTCCACACTCGTTACGTAGGGAAGAAACGCTTTTCCGTGGAAGGCTGCGACTCGCTTCTTCCGATCCTCGAGCGCATCGCCTCGAAGGGCGCGACTCTCGGTGTGGAAGAGCTCGTCGTCGGCATGGCCCATCGTGGTCGATTGAACGTGCTCGTGAACTTCATGGAAAAAGGCGTCGACACGGTGCTGGCCGAGTTCGACGGCGTCCGCGACGAGTTCAACTCGTCGTTCGACGGTGACGTGAAGTATCACATGGGTTTTTCGAGCGACAAGAAAACGCCCGGTGGGTCGGTCCACTTGTCCCTCGCGTACAATCCTTCGCATCTCGAAGCGGTGAACCCGGTCGTGCTCGGAATGGTTCGCGCGAAACAGCGCCGCCGCCAGGACACGGGCGAAAGAAAGAAAGTCATCCCGGTCTTGATCCACGGCGATGCGGCTTTCGCCGGCCAAGGCGTCGTCGCGGAAACGCTGCAGATGTCACAGCTACAAGGCTACACGGTCGGTGGAACGATCCACATCGTCACCGACAACCAAGTCGGCTTCACCGCGAAGCCTGATGTCACGCGGAGCTCGCCTTACTCCTCCGACATCGCGAAGATGCTCCAGACGCCGGTCATTCACGTGAATGCCGACGACGTCGAAGCGTGCGTGCGCGCGGCCGACATCGCGACTCGCTTCCGCCAGGAATTCAAACGAGACATCGTCGTGAACATGATCGGCTACCGCCGCTTCGGTCACAACGAGGGTGACGAACCCGCGTTCACGTCGCCGGTGATGTACGAGAAGATCAAGAAACATCCGACTCTCTACGACATCTACGCCCAAAAGCTCGTGAAGGACGGTCTCATCTCCGACGACGATCCGGAGCGCTTGTTCAAGGAACGCATCGAAGCGTTGCAGGTCGTTCTCGACACCGTTCGCAAGACTCCGCCCAAGATGAAGCCTCTCGTCTTCGACGGGTACTGGAAAGGTCTTCGCCGATCCACTTCGGAAGACTTCAAAAAAGAAACGAACACGAAGACGACGAAGGACATTCTCGCGAAGTCCGCCGACGTCCTTTGCTCGGTGCCCGAAGGGTTCACCGTCCATCCGAAGGTCGCCAAGCTCATCGAGTCTCGTCGCTCGATGGTGCAGGGAACCGGTCACGTCGATTGGGGCATGGCCGAGATGCTCGCCTACGGCGCGCTCATGTACGAAGGCACTCCAGTGCGGATCTCGGGACAAGACGTTGTTCGCGGAACTTTCACGCATCGTCACGCGGCTTACTACGATGCGAAAAACGGTGAGCGCTACACGCCCTTTCAGCAGATCAATCCGAAAGACGTCGAGTTCGTCGTCTACGACTCATTGTTGTCGGAGTACGCGGTTCTCGGTTTCGAATACGGCAACTCGTCTTCGGATCCGACTTTCCTCGTGATCTGGGAAGCGCAGTTCGGCGATTTCGCGAATGGTGCCCAGATCATCATCGATCAGTTCTTGGCGTCGGCCGAGCAGAAGTGGCAGCGGATGTCGGGCCTCGTGCTCTTGCTTCCGCACGGCTACGAAGGTCAAGGTCCCGAACACTCGTCGGCGAAACTCGAGCGCTTCTTGCAGCTTTGCGCTCAAGACAACATGCAGGTCGTGAACCTCACGACGCCGGCGCAAATCTTCCATGCTCTTCGTCGCCAAGTGAAACGGGACTTCCGTAAACCCCTCGTCGTGATGTCGCCGAAGTCGTTGCTTCGCCATCCGAAAGTCGTCTCGGAGATGAAAGATCTTTACGACGGCTCTTTCCAAGAAGTCATTCCGGACCAAACGGCGCCGGCGAAATCCGTCGAGACGCTCGTTCTCTGCTCGGGCAAAGTCTATTACGACATCATGGCGGGGAAAGAATCGCTCGAAGACAAGGGCCTCGGCGAAAGAGTCGCCGTCGTCCGTGTCGAGCAACTCTATCCGTTCCCGGATCACAAGCTCGCTCCCGTCATGCGCCAGTATCCGAACTTGAAGCGCATCCTCTGGACGCAAGAAGAGCCGAAGAACATGGGCGCTTGGTCGCATGTGTTCCCGCGGCTCCTCGAGATGCGCGAGATCATGGCATTCAACAACGTCGAGATCTCGTACAACGGCCGCACCGAGCGAGCGTCGCCCGCGACCGGTAACGAGAAAGTCCATTTGACCGAACAAAAAGAAATCGTCGCGCGTTGTTTCGCGGCGGCAGGCTCGGCGAACGTCGCCTCCTTGCACGCCAAAAAAGCTTGAAGGTTTCGCGAAGCGAAGCGAAAGGGAGAATCAGCCAGTGAAAGCAGAAATCAAAGTTCCCGCGGTCGGTGAGAGTATCAGTGAAGCCACGATCGGCGAATGGACCAAGAAGTCCGGAGAGTTCGTCAAACGCGACGAGATCATCTTGCTTCTCGAAACCGACAAAGCGTCGGTCGAAGTCGTCGCACCGAACGACGGTGTGCTCACGACGATGGCGAAGCCGGGCGAGGTCGTGAAGATCGGTGCCGTCGTCGCCGCGATCGATACCGAGGGTGTTGCGACGGCAGGAATGCCCCAGCCCGTGAAGAATCAAGATCCAGCGAAACCGAAAACTCCGCCTCCGGGTGCCCAAGCTCCCGCGACACCGCCGCCAACTCCCGCGCCGTCGGCGAAAGCGGCAGAGGGCTTGAGTCCCGCGACTCGGCGAGTGGTCGAAGAGCGTGGCCTCGATCCCGCTTCGATCGCGGGGTCGGGACGCGATGGACGTCTCACGAAAGCCGACGCCATGAGCGCGAAGCCCGCGGCGACGGGAGGTCTCGGCGCGACCGCCGGAGATTTCGCGGCACCTGCGGCTGGCGCGCCCGCGAAAGCGAAAGAAGCTCCGCCGCCGCTTCCGGTCGCGAAACGAACCGGCGAGCGCGGAGAGCGCCGTCAACCGATGACGACGATTCGCAAGCGGATCGCCGAGCGTCTCGTGCAATCGCAGCAGACGACGGCGACGCTCACGACGTTCAACGAAATCGACATGACTCAAGTCATGGCCCTTCGTGAGAAGTACAAAGACAAATTCAAAGAGCGTTACAGCCTCTCGCTCGGTTTCATGGGTTTCTTCGTGAAGGCATGTGTCGAAGCGCTGAAGCAAGTGCCGGAAGTGAACGCGTTCATCGACGGCACGGAAACGGTCTATCACGATTACTGCAACGTCGGCGTCGCGGTCGGGACCGAGAAAGGTCTCATCGTCCCGGTCATCAAGGACGCAGACCAACTCACGATCGCGGAAGTCGAACAAGCGATCCGTCACTACGCCTTGAAAGCACGCGACGGAAAAATCGCGGTCGACGATCTCTCGGGCGGGACTTTCACGATCTCCAACGGCGGCGTCTACGGAAGTTTGATGTCGACTCCGATCTTGAATCCTCCGCAGTCGGGTATCCTCGGCATGCACAAGATCGAGGACCGTCCGATCGCGGTGAATGGACAAGTCGTCATTCGTCCGATGATGTACGTCGCTCTCTCTTACGATCACCGGATCATCGACGGAAAACAGGCCGTCACGTTCCTCGTGAAAGTAAAAGAAGGTCTCGAAGATCCCGCACGCCTGTTGCTGGAGATTTGACATGGCCGACACGCAATTCGATCTCGTCATCATCGGTGGTGGGCCGGGTGGTTACACTGGTGCGATTCGCGCGGCCCAGCTCGGCTTGAAAACGGCGATCGTCGAGAAGGACAAAACTCTCGGTGGCACGTGCCTCAACGTCGGTTGCATTCCTTCGAAGGCGCTTCTGGATTCGAGTGAACACTACGCGATGGCGAAGCACGGCGATTTCGCCGCGCACGGCTTGAAGATTTCGGGTGTCGAACTCGATCTCCCGACGATGATGGCGCGCAAAGAAAAGATCGTGAAGGACCTCACCGGCGGCGTCGCGTTCCTGATGAAGAAGAACAAAATCGAGCACCACAACGCTTGGGGCTCGGTTACCGGCCCGAACGAAGTCACCGTCACCGGTGCCGACGGGAAGTCGACCAAGCTTCAGACGAAATACATCATGATCGCGACCGGTTCGGTCCCGATCGACCTTCCGTTCGCGAAATCCGACGGACGCCGCGTGATCACCTCGACGGAAGCGTTGAGCCTGCCCGAAGTGCCGAAGCATCTCATCGTCATCGGTGGCGGCGTCATCGGCCTCGAGCTCGGCAGCGTTTGGCTCAGGCTCGGGGCGAAAGTCACGGTCGTCGAATACGCCCCGATGATCGCGGGAGCGAGCGATCAGGAAATGTCGAAACTCCTGCTTCGTTCGCTTCAAAAACAAGGCATGGAGTTCCTGCTTTCGACCGGAGTGAATGCCGTGAAGGTCGAAGGCTCGAAGGTCACCGTGAGCTTCGAGGGACGAGACGACAAGAAACCAGGTTCGCTCGAGGGCGATGTCTGTTTGGTCGCCGTCGGTCGCAAGGCCTTCACCGACAAACTCGGCCTAGACAAAGCTGGAGTGAAAGTCGATTCACGCGGTCGCGTCGAAGTCGATGCGCATCTTCGCACGAACGTTTCTTCGATTTTTGCTGTCGGAGATGCGATCGCAGGCCCGATGCTCGCTCATAAAGCCGAAGAAGAGGGTGTCGCCGTCGCGGAAACGATCGCGACCGGCCATGGCCACGTGAATTACGAAACCGTTCCCAGCGTGATCTACACTTGGCCCGAGCTCGCGTCGGTCGGTTACACCGAAGAGCAACTCAAGGAAAAGGGTGTCGAGTACAGGTCGGGCTCGTTTCCGTTCACGGCGAACGGGCGCGCGAAAGCGATCGGCATGACGGACGGAAAAGTGAAAGTCCTCGCCGATGCGAAGACCGATCGAATCCTGGGCTGCCACATCGTCGGGCCTCGTGCTTCGGACGTCTTGGCAGAGGCCGTCATCGCGATGGAATTCTTCGGCTCCAGCGAAGATCTCGCCCGCAGCTTCCATGGCCACCCGACATTGTCTGAAGTCTTGCGCGAAGCCGCCTTGGCCGTCGACAAACGCGCCCGCCAAATGTGAGACAGCTCTTCTAGGAAGGAAGTTCGAGATGAAATGGATATTTGCCGCTCTCGCGTTCGCCGCATTCTCGCTCGAGGCCCGCGCAGGGGAAGCTTTCGATCGCTACACCTTCACTCCGCCAGCGAAGTGGATTCCGATCCAGCATGCGAGCGTTCCGAAAGACCATCCCACGTACGGTCAACCGGAGAGAATCAACCCGACCGCCTACCGAGCGAGTGTCGTCGTCATTCCGATCGGGATGTCTCCCGGGGTCTTCGCGAAGGATCGCGGCGATACGGAAGCGTCCTGCAAGACGCATGGCGCTCAAGCTGAGCAAACCATGAGCAACGAAAAGATGAAGCTCGTGAGCTCGACGATCGTGATCGTCGACGGCGGGAAGTATTGCGAGTCGTCCTTGTCCAACGGGAAACTCTCTGCGATGGGCACCATGGTCGCCGGAGCAGGCGGCCATCCCTATCTCTTCTTGCTGAACTACGACGCCAAAGACACGGCAGCCGTCGACGTTTATCGGGCTGCGAGAGCGACGTGGAAAGCGAAACCACAGTCTAAAAAATGAAAAAAGGGACCCGAATGGGTCCCTTTTAAATCGATCATCAACGCGGCGTTCACCAAAAAGGAAGATGGTACCTTTTAGCGGGTGAGGTGTTCGACGCGGCCGTTGCCCATGACGAAGAAGTTGTCGCGGCCCGACGAGTGCTTGATCACGGTGTCGATTTTGTATTGGAGCTCGAGGTTGATGCCGGGGACAGGGCTGTCGAGATCGCCGGTGTTCACGGCTTCGCCGACTTGGACTTTCGAGTTCAGCTTGTAGCCCCAAGCGACTTCGACTTGCGAAGGAATGATCGTCGCGTTCGCGAGGAAAGCGCCGCGGCCGTTGAACTTGCCACCGTAGTTGAAGGCGATCGTGTAAGCGTGCTTGATCACCGACATGCCGTAACCGTTCTTCGCTTCGAGGACGTACGTCTTCGCGAAGGGACGCGGGTTCCAGTTGCTCATCAAGCGCCAGTCGGTCTGAGCCTGCGGAAGGATCGAAACTTTTTGAGTTGAGACGTTCACGACGGGTTTGTTCGCGACGACGATTTCCCAGACTTTTTTACCGAGGGTCACCCAGGCGGTGATGCTCGAGGGATCGGTGACGACGGCTCCGAGATCGCCCAGCACGTCGGCCGGGTTCGGGCGGTTCGCCGCGAAGAAACGATCGGCGGCGCGCATGTCCACCGGAACTTCGGTGATCGTCATGTCGGAAACGGACATGTAATTCTGGAGCTCGGTTTCGCTTCCGAATCCGTACTTCCGGAGATCGACCGTGATTTGCGGGTCAGCTCCTTGAGCCGAGACGGCGGTCGTGATTGCGATAAGAGCGACGGCGAGCTTCGTGAAACCTTTCATAGATCCTCCCCCGAGTCATGAAAGCGGTGCCCGGCATGAATGCCGTGGCCCGAGATGAAACTGTAGACCGGTATCATCCGCCGTCGTCGAGAGAGTCAAAACTCATGAAAAAAATCTGCGGAGGCGACGACTTTTTTCAGGGTCATTGCCGACGAGGGGAGCTTTACGAGGGAAGGCGAGAGGAGGCCGACGTCACCAGGAAGGATCGGCCATCCTTTGAAAACGCTTCGTCAGTGTCAGTCTTTGACGTTCGGATTGAGCGTCCAGCTGTTGCACCAGCCTTTTGATTTCACCGATTTGCCCGCGAAGATCTGGCAGGGAGCCGCCTTCGATTTCTTGGGGTCGTCCTTCGATTGATAGAACATGCAGTTGTAGCAGAACTGTTTAGCGCCTTCGGCTCCGTCGCGCTTGGGCCACTTCTTCTTGTCCACTTTCGCTGCGTCTTCGACGTAACCGAGTTGAACGGCCATCGGATCTTTCGGCGACATCGGACCGGGGTCGGCGGCCAGTGCGGTCGAAGGAACGAGCTTGGCGCCGAGAGTGGCGGCAATCGCTCCGAGGCCGGCCAGTTTCAGAAAGTCGCGACGTTGGGTTTTGTTCTCAGCCATGGGCATCTCCTTCGGGGGGACGGGATCGAGTGTGACCTTAGTTATCATCTGGTTTTCATCTAGCCACAAACGATATTCGCCGGATTTTTGCCGTTTCGCGCGTCGCGAAACCGTCTAGCCCGAGGTCATGATTTGGTTTTTTCAAGTCGTGGGATTGCTCGTGCCTGCATTTCTTGAGAGGCTTTTGCCTTCGCAAAGGGAGTTGAAGGGAAAAGTGCCGACACAAGTTGATGCGCTAGCCGAATTCAATCAGCCGCACCTCGATCGCGTGAGCCGCAGCTTCGCGCACGGGATCCGTCAGCTGTCGCCTTCGCTGCGAGCACCGGTGGGATTGAGCTATCTCATCTGTCGACTTCTCGACACCGTGGAAGATGCCTCGTGGGGTGAAGGCGAGTTTCGAGACCAGGCGCAAGCGCAAGCCTTCGCGGCCTTCGATTCGTTCGTCGAGCGAGAGCCGAAAGAAACCGAGGTGCGCGATTGGGCCTCGAGATTCCCGCTCGATCTGACGGAGGGGGAGCGAATTCTCCTCGAAGACGCGCCCCGGGTTTTTCGCGAGCTCCACGCGTTACCGCCCGAGGACCGGAAGGTCATCGCGGGTCCCGTGCTCAGCATGAGCCGTGGGATGAATCACTTCATGTCGAGAAAGCGAAAGAGCGGAGTCTTGAGGCTCTCGAACCTCGGCGAGACGCAGAGTTATTGTTTCTTCGTTGCCGGTGTCGTCGGCGAAGTCTTGACCGGTCTCTTGAAGCTTCGCTCGCAAGAGGCGGCGAAGAGGAACATTTCGCTGACGCAAGCCGGGCGCTTCGGGTTGTTCCTCCAGAAGGTGAACATCTTGAAGGACCAGCGGGTCGACGAAGCTCAGAACCGTTTCCTCGTTCCGTCTCGACAAGGCGTACTGCGGTCGGCGATGCGCGACGCACGTGAGGCGATGGCTTATCTCGAATCGATCCCGATCTCGGAGACGCGTTACCGTGTGTTCTGTGCTTGGGCTCTGCTTCTCGGGTTGGCTTCTATTCCCGCGATCGAAAAAGGATACTCGAGAGACTCGGTCGGAAAACTTCCGCGTGTCGAAGCGATGTGGCTCGCGCACAAGATCGAAGCTCGAATCGGGGATGAAGCGGGGCTGCGGCGCCTTTTCGACGACCTCATCGCGAAGGCCTCCGCTGGAACTTCTCAGTCGCCTAATCAGGTGACTGAGGCCGTCCCGACTGGACCTCTCGATCCTGAACTGTTGGCGCTTTACGACGGCCAAATGGGTCCTCAAGAGCTCATGGGTCTTTTGGCCTCGGTTTAAATCGCGGTGGGAGTTCTGACTCTTCCGTAGTTCGTCTTCGCCTCAACATGCGCAAATCACTACGGGATCTTGTTCCACGCTTGTTAAGCTCGGTTGTGGAGAAATCACCACACCAATTAGACAAACCGATCACGAGGTCGAAGCCATGAAGTTCCAACTCCAAGTTCAGCCGCTGCCGTTTCCACAAGCACTCAACGACATGGGGAACTTGAAGCTGGTTTTGGGCCTGGCACTTTTCTTGGTCGGCGTGCTCGTGTTCTCGATGTGGAAAGAGAAATTCTTCGCCCTCAAAGAAGACGAACGAGTGAAATTCTTGATGTTCAACGTCGCCGGTGGCGGTTGGATCCTCGCGGTCTTCGCCGTTTGCGGTGGAATGTATTTCCTCTTCGATTCGATCTTCAAGTTCACGACGTGAGAGCCGCTCTTTCCGCGGGAGTTTTCGCCGTCTCGGTCCGCGGCTTCGTCAGCGCGACCAAGCCGACGGCGCCGACGCCAGCGATGACGTGAAGCGCGTATTGGCCTTCGGTGAGCAGCTCGCGATACCCGAACAAGGCCGGCGCTAGGATCGTCACCACCCCGATCGTCGCATCCAAAGTCATGTGCACACCGAGGGGAATGACCTTCGCGAGCGAATAGTAGTAATTCGTGAAGAGGCTGTAGGCGACGAGCGCCACCCCGGCGAACAAGAACAGCGTCCGAGCCGCCGGAATTTCGGCGAAGCCGTACACCCAAGGCGCGACCATCAAGAGAACGCCGAGAACATAATCGATGATGTTGTGGGCCTTGAGAGAAATCACTGAGCGCTCCTTCGGTTCGGTTCTCGTCTTTTTACCTTAGGGGGCTGGGCATCGCACGAAGGCGCGTCGGGACTTCGGCGAAGGGGATCGTTGTTACGATCTCGAAACCTCGCCACAACTAGTGAGGCATTCGTGCATTTCGTCGTTGTTTCGAAAGCCGATCGGATTTCAAATGGAGGAGAATGGACGCGTTTCTCTTCGTCGCAGTTTCGACTCTTTTCACGCTCGTGAACCCACTGGGCGCGATCGGCCCGTTTCTCGCGATGACGGTCGGTGAGAGCTCCGAGAGGCGCCGAAGCCAGGCGCGAAGGGCGGCGATGGTCGCTTCGGGCGTCATCGCGGGTTCGGCCCTCGTGGGATCTTTCGTCTTCAGTTTTTTCGGGATCACGTTGCCGGCCCTCAAGATCGCGGGCGGCATTCTTCTTTTCTTCATCGCGTACGACATGGTGAATGCTCGTCCGTCACGCACGAAGCAAACGGCCGAAGAGCAGACGGAAGGGGAGCAGAAGGAAGACATCGCCGTCTTCCCGCTCGGCATCCCGATTCTCGCCGGTCCCGGTTCGATCGTTTCGGTTTTCGTTTTGTCGGAGCAAGCGAAGACGGTCGCAAGCCAGGTCCAGCTCTACGGAGCGATCGCGATCACCGGTCTCACGATTTACTTGGTTCTTCGCGAAGCGCACCGGGTGGCGAAGTGGCTGGGCCAAACGGGCATCAACGTGTTCTCACGATTGATGGGCGTGGTGCTCGCGGCGATTTCGATTCAATTCGTGATCGATGGAATCCGAGCCGCCTTCTTCTAGAAAGCGGCGTGTTTTTTTGCTAGCTCGCGCCGAGGTACGGTCGCCATTCGTCGGGCATGTCGTCGATGCGGAAGTCCTGTTGGACGACCGGGAGCCACGATGGGATTCGTGGTTCGTTCAAGAGCGGCATGTTCGCGCCGAGAGGTGTGCGATTTCCCTTTCGGTGATTGCAGGGTCTGCAAGCGGTGACCACGTTCGTCCAATCCTTGCGACCGAACTTCGATGCCGGCACGACGTGATCGAGCGTCAACTCCTTCGGAGCGTACGGACGAGCGCAGTACTGACATGTATAGCTGTCGCGAAGATAGATGTTCTCGCGTGAGAACTTCAGCCGAGTCGATCGGCGGGGAGAGACGTATCGTTTGAGTCTCAGAACGCTGGGCAACTGGAAAGAGGCCGAAGCGCTTCGCGCGTGGGTTGAATGGTACTCGAGGATTTCCACTTTGCCCTGGAACCAGAGACAAAGTGCTTTTTGCCAGGACACGCATTTCACTGGCTGGTAGCTCGAGTTCAAAATGAGGGCACGACTGGCAGATGCGGTCTGTGTCTCGAAGACGCACTCTCCTTGAGAAGGGGCCCGGTCACCAGGCCGTTCATACGGCGATCGTCGCCAGCCGATCGCGCACACATAGGTGCCTCTTTCATCATCATCCTTTTGCACCTGGCATTTCAAGGTCCAGATTCGAGTCAGTTGATATTGGGGATGGCCGTTCTCCGCGTCCTGTAACGAGGCGTACCTCGGATCGAACCCTCGGGCCCCGCTTATGCGAGACATGCAAAAAACAACGTGAATTCGCAAAGCCAGAGAAATGAATTCGCGTTTTGGATGAGCGATCATCGAGCATCAAAGGAGGCCACCATGTCCGAATTCCTCGTCAACGTCGCGACCATCTTGGGTGGTGTGATCGGAAGCTTGATCGGATTCGTCGTGATCGCCGGGGTGGTCGTCCTTCTGGTCGCACCGTACGTGCTGCTCACGTGGCGGAAGCCTCGACCTTCGGCGGGCGATCCGCTGAGGCCGACATCGGCGACTCCGCGTGACCTCGATCAACCCTCGCGCGGTTACTGAGCGTCGAAGCGGCTCGAAAATCCTGGTGCTCTCGCCTCTTTCCGGGTGAAGATTTATCTCACTCGTGAGGTGTGAGTTTGCGCCAAGCTTTGTTGATCGAAGATTCCCCCGAATATCAATTGCTCGTCCGAGTGGCACTTGCCGATCGCTTCAACGTTTTCGTGACCGCGAATGCCGATGAAGCGACGAAGGCACTGAGCGAGAACGACTTCGATCTGATCTTGATCGACGTCGGACTTCCGGGAAAAGACGGTTTGGCACTTTGCCAAGAGCTGCGGCGCGATCCCAAACTCGTCTCGACTCCGATCTTGTTCGTGACCGGTCGTCGTGATCCGCAGGATCTCGTGCAAGGATTCGAAGTCGGCGCCGACGATTACATCTACAAGCCGTTCCATCCCGAGGAGCTCAAAGTGCGGATCGAAGCTCGCTTCAAGCGAGCGCAAGGTCCCGCGGTTCACAAAGATCATTTCTGGAAAGCGGATCTTCGCTTCGCGATCGGCAAACAGCGCGTGACGCAAACCTCGGGTGGCCGCGATCGCGAACTCGACCTCACGCCGAACGAGTTTCGCATCCTCTATCATCTCGCCAAGAACGAAGGCCGTACGGTCACGCGTTCAGAGATCCTGCGCGAGGTTTGGGGCGAAAATCTCCACGTCGTCGAGCGAACCGTCGACAAGCACATCTGCTCACTGCGTCGCAAACTCGGCTCGGCGGCTCACTATGTCGCTTCGGTGCCGGGGAGCGGCTATCAGTTTCGTGCACCCGTCGGTGCGCTGAGTGCAGCCGCTTTCGGAGCCTAGAGGATTCCTTTGCTCGTATTTGAATTTCGGCTAACGTGACCACACGTATGTCATCGGCACCTAAGTCCTCACTCGCGGCCATCTCTCTCGCAGCTCTCGGAATCGTCTACGGCGACATCGGAACGAGCCCACTCTACGCCCTCCGCGAATGTTTCAGCGGGCATCACGCGATCTCTCTGACCGAAGAGTCGATCCTCGGCGTCCTCTCGACGATCTTCTGGGTTCTCATCGTCACGATCTCGGTCAAGTACATGGTCTTCGTTCTTCGCGCGGACAACCGCGGAGAAGGAGGGATCTTGGCGTTGATGGCTCTCGCGATTCCAGTGAAGGGCGCGAAGAAGTCGTGGCTCTTGCCGATTGGGATCTTCGGGGCCTCGCTCTTGTACGGAGACGGGATCGTGACACCCGCGATTTCCGTGATGTCCGCGATCGAGGGATTGAAACTCGCGACTCCGGTCTTCGAGCCGTGGGTCATCCCGATCACATTGACGATCCTGGCGGGACTCTTCTGGTTCCAACGAAGAGGGACCGCGAGTATCGGGGCCGTCTTCGGCCCCGTGATGTTGGTTTGGTTTTCACTGCTCGGCATTCTCGGAATCTACGGAATCATCCAGAATCCAGCGGCGCTGAAAGCGCTCAATCCCTGGTACGTGTGGGATTTCTTCGCGCATCACGGCGGTGAAGCGTTCATCGTCATGGGTTCGGTTTTCCTCGTTTGCACGGGGGGCGAAGCACTCTATGCGGACATGGGTCATTTCGGGAAGACGCCGATGCGAATCGCATGGTTCTGCGTCGTCCTCCCGGGACTCGTTTTGAACTACTTCGGCCAAGGCGCGATCCTGCTCATCAATCCTGCGGCTGCCGAAAGCCCGTTCTTTCTTTTGGCGCCGAGCTGGGCGTTGATTCCGCTCGTTTTGATCGCGACGATCGCGACCGTGATCGCGTCTCAAGCGGTGATCTCCGGGGTTTTCTCCCTCACGCGCCAGGCGATCCAACTCGGACTCTGGCCGAGGATGCAAATCATCCACACGTCGAGCGCCGAGATCGGACAGATTTATCTTCCGCACATGAACGCAGCACTCTTTCTCGGTTGCGTCTGGCTCGTTCTCGCTTTCAAGAATTCGTCGAGTCTCGCTGCCGCGTACGGACTCTCGGTGTCGATGACGATGGTGATCACGACGATCTTCATGGGGATCGCGGCGAAGAAAATCTGGAAGTGGAGAATTCTCCCGATTCTGTTCATGTGCGCGGCGTTCATCACGGTCGATCTCGTTTTCTTCGCGGCGAATTCGCTCAAGATCGCGGAGGGCGGCTACCTCCCGCTCATCGTCGGGACGACGTTCTTCACGTTGATGTCGACCTGGAAGCGCGGACGCGAGATCTTGGCCGAACGCCTTCGTCGCTCGGTGATGAAGTTCACGGAGTTCTACGAAGGCTTGAAGGCCGACAAACCGGTGAAAGTTCCCGGTGTCGCGTTCTTCATGGTCGGCGACGCGGAGATGACTCCACCGGCAATGGTGCACAACGTGAAGCACAACAAAGTGTTGCACGAGTTCATCGTGATTTTGACCGTCGTCACGAAAGAGATCCCGACCGTCTTGCCAGCGGAGCGCTTGAAGATCGAAAAGATCGACGAGCAAATGTTCCGCGTGATCGCGAAGTACGGCTTCACCGATTCGCCCGACGTCGCCGAGATCGTCACGCGCCTGCAGGAGTTCGGTCTGCCGATCACGATCGGCGACATCACGTTCTTCCTCGGTCGCGAAACCTTGATCGCCTCACCGAATCCAGGAATGGCGATCTGGCGCGAACACTTGTTCTCGTTCATGTCGCGCAATGCTCAAAGAGCGACGGCGTACTTCAATATCCCTGCCGACCAAGTCATCGAAGTCGGCATTCAAGTCGAAATTTAAATTTAAGAAGATTGTAACAGGCGGCCGGGGCCGGAGGCTTCGATGGTGAGGC
>JAZKJB010000278.1:0-1763 GCA_040384505.1 Bdellovibrionota bacterium
TCGCAAAAGTCGGAGTTTGTCTTCGGTGAATCGTCGATCGGGTTCGCCCACCGTTCGCAGAATTCTCGCGGTCAGATCGTTCTGGCCGCCGACGAAGTCCGAGATTTTTCCCGACTCGGGTTCGAGGAAGAGAGCGTTCACCGTGAAATCCCGGCGCTTGGCATCCAGCTCGGGTGAGGAGAACTTCACGCCTTCGGGCCTGCGGCCGTCTTTGTACTCGAGATCTTCGCGAAAGGTGGCGACTTCGATGTCGAAGCCGTCTTGCGGGAGCACGATGACTCCGAACGCTTTTCCGACCGCCACCGCTCTAGGAAAAAGAGTCTCCACTTGGTCGGGAGTCGCATCGGTCGCCACGTCGAAGTCGTTCGGCTCGCGGCTCATCAACATGTCGCGGACACAGCCGCCCGCCAGAAGAGCCGTGAAGCCAGCCGACCTAAGCGTGCGGCACACCTCTTTGACAGCGCTCCATTGGATGTGGTCTTCAAAAGCTCTCATGCATTTTCACGCTAATCCCTGAGGGTTTCCGTTGTCGAGCGGGCATTTGGAACGCATCGAGCGCCACCTGCGCTCACAAGGCTTCGAGCATTTCGGTTTCGCCGAGATCACCACTCCTTTTTCAATAGACCTGTATGAGCAGTGGTTGGAAGAAGGTCTGCATGGCGAGATGGAATTTTTGGTCAGGCACAAGGTCGACAAAAGAGATCCGCGCGACCACTGGACACGCGCGAGAAGCGCGATCGTCGTGACACAAGATTATGTTCCACATCCGGCACCTCTCGAAAACTGGCCATTGAAGAACGGCGCTCGCGTCGCGGCGTATGCGCGCGGTCGCGATTACCATCGCTTCTTGCACAACAAGCTTCGAGCCTTGGCCGCCGCACTTTCCGAAGAGTTTCCGGGCGAAGAGTTCGTTTCGTTCGCGGACGCGGGACCGGTGCTCGAGCGCGATCTCGCGGCTCG
The DNA here is from genome assembly GCA_040384505.1 of Bdellovibrionota bacterium. Taxonomy (GTDB): domain Bacteria; phylum Bdellovibrionota; class Bdellovibrionia; order Bdellovibrionales; family JAMPXM01; genus JAZKJB01. Next base: position 961 of record JAZKJB010000278.1, read on the forward strand.
CGCGGGCCTCGGTTGGGTGGGAAAGAACACCTGTTTGCTCGATCGAAAGCGCGGGAGCCTTTTCTTCTTGGGCGAGATCTACACGTCGCTCGAACTTCCGATCGCTCGAATCGCGAACGAAGATTTGCAGAAGGATTTTTGCGGAACGTGCACGAAGTGCATCGATGCTTGCCCGACTGGCGCTATCGTCGCTCCTCGAAAGCTCGATGCGCGAAAGTGCATCTCGTATTTGACGATCGAAACGCGAGATCCCGCCCCGATTCCATTGCGTGAGAAAATGGGCGACTGGATCTTCGGCTGCGACGTCTGCCAAACGGTCTGCCCGTGGAACGTGAAAGCGAAGGGGCCCGAAACGATCGCGGCATTGGAACCGTCGACTTCACGCGAAGACTTGATCCACGACTTGCGTTTCATTCTCGAGAGCCCGAATCGCCACCTCGAGAGAGTCTTCGCAGCGACGCCACTCGCGCGCGTAAATGGCTTGGGCTTGAAGAAGAACGCTCTAGTCGCCGTCGGCAATCGCGGTGTCCGGGAACTAAGGTCCGAAGCCGCGCGATTCCTGGATCATCCTCGCCTCAGCGAACTCGCGACTTGGACGCTGATGAAGCTAGAGCAAGAGCCCCTGTGATTTCAGGTTGGTTAAGATGGAGGCGAAGGGGGCTTTTGGTTGGAGTTTCGAAGCCGAGTGTTCGCGTTCGAGGGCTTCGAGAAGTTCCGTTTTAGTCAGCATCGGATTTTCGTTCAGTTCGTCGATGACGGCAGCTTCCTGCCAGCCCAGATCGACTTCTTTGAGCTCCTCGCCG
>JAZKJB010000279.1:0-741 GCA_040384505.1 Bdellovibrionota bacterium
GACGCCACACGAACTCCACGTCGCCTTCGATGGGATCGACGTAGACGTAGTCGTCCCCACGGACGGTGATTCTGCGCCTGGTCATCCGCGTAAGGCTTCCAAAGCGAACCACCGAAGCGTCACGATCCGGAGAGCGGTCGCGCTTCCTCCGCGGCATGAGCTCGTGGGTCGGCTACCAGCGCGACGTCGTCGAGTACGACCGCGCGGCGCGGACGGCGGGCGAGAGCAAGTACCCGATCGGGCGCATGCTGCGATCGTCGCCTATGCCGCCAAAATGGGCGTGCCGGTTCCCGCCGCCCTGCCCCCCGCGCGTTTCCACGCACTGTCGCTCGACGCCGACGGCTGCCACACCTCGTGTCGGCGCGGGCAGAAAACTTTCGAAGCTCCTCTCCTTGATCTGGAGCACGACGCTCAACTCGCTCCGCTCTTGGCCAGGGTCTGCAAAAGCCGATGTCATTGCTTACTCACACGCCATGAGCGTCAGCGCGCTGAAAGCTTCGGGAGATCATTTCTTCGGGCGCAGTCTTCAGTCGCTGAAATCGCCGCAAGGATCCGCCCTTCGAGTTCTGTGGTTGTATTTTTATTCCGCGCGCGACGGCACGAAACGCGAGTTCCAAGACGCCATTCGCTCTTCGGGACAGTCGGCACTCTTCGTCGACGATGCGATCGGCTGGAAAGAGGCCTTAGAGATTTTCCTGCGACTCCGCGAGATCCGCGCGAACGCACGGAGAATTCGAGTGG
>JAZKJB010000279.1:751-1239 GCA_040384505.1 Bdellovibrionota bacterium
AAGCGACACCGATTCGAATCGACGGTTTTGAATCCCGCACGTTCCTGTCGCTCTGGCTCGACCCTCTCCTGCTCGGCTACAAGCCGGTGCCGGAGCTGATGGTTTTGATCGCCTCCCGCAAACTCGCAACTCAAGTTCATCCGGGATCGTTCATCTATCCTTATGAAGAAAAGTGTCTCGAGCACGCACTCCTCGCAGGTGCGCGCGAGGGGACTTCGATCTCAACGATCGGGTTCGCTCATGCCGTTCACAACAAAGGTCACCTCTACATGAGGGATCGCTCGGCCGCGGGCGCAGCTCCGCCGATGCCCGACAAAATCGCGACGACGGGTCCGACGGCTCGCGATTGGCTTTTCTCTTGGGGTGGTCATTCGGCCTCTCGTCTCACGATCATGGGTAGCCCCCGTCACACGTCTCCGCTACCAGCGCCTGACTTTTCGTCGCCCCGGTGGCGCGCGCTCGTGATCATCAGCGCGGCCCACGAACTT
>JAZKJB010000279.1:1249-2072 GCA_040384505.1 Bdellovibrionota bacterium
TGGGAATTGGTCATCAGACGTTATCCTTACGGCTGGCACGAAGAGCAAGACCGCGGACTCGCATGTCTTCGACAAGCGGGTGTCACGGTCACCGTCGAAGGAGGGCCGCTGAAGAGCCAAATGGCTTCCGTTCATGCCGTTCTTTTTTGTTCGTCATCGGCGGGCTTCGAATCGATGTTGAGCGAGCGCGTGACCGTTTACGTGAATTTGAACGAGATCATGGAGCTCGATCCGATTCGCGGTAAAGGCGACACCTCTTCCGTCTTCAGAGCGGAAAACGCGAGCGAACTAAAAAATGTCCTGGTGGAAATTCGCGCTCTTTCTCAGGATGCCTATGCTCGCGCAGCGGGTCTCCAGAGAAAGTTCGCTGAAGGGATCTATGCCCCGCTCGCGATCGAAGACGCGTTGATTCTCAATTCTTCCAGCGAGCCAAAATCGCAACCGGAGCTCCATCGGAGCCCCTGACCCGAATCGGCATGATGATGACTTCGTCAGGTCGCGAGTTCAAATCCTTCAGCGAAATGTCTTCGATGATCATCACGGGTCGACCTTCGCGCGAAGGATCGAGAAAGGCGCGATGAGCTTCCCGACCTTCCGCTCGATGGAGAAAGCTAGTCGCAGAAATGAAGTCGGTCCCGATCGCCCGGAGGGATGGTCTCTCGCGGCGCAGCCATTCCCCGAGCTTCGCCGACAGACCGGGGTTACGTGCCCAGTAGGTCTCTTCGCCCCGGAACTTTTCGAAGCCCGTCCGTAGCAACAGTAACTGACAATCGGTCGGAATATTCGAAGCCCAAGTTCCTGGCTCGATCAACTCACCCGCTTT
>JAZKJB010000280.1:0-1112 GCA_040384505.1 Bdellovibrionota bacterium
CTTGCTCGTCGACGACGAGGACCGCGAGAACGAAGGCGACCTGGTCCTCGCGGCCGACTTCGTCACCGCCGACATCGTGAATTTCATGGCACGCGAAGCCCGCGGTCTGATCTGTCTCGCTCTCTCACCCGAGCAAATCGAACGACTCGGCCTTCCGTTGATGGTGAAGGACGAGCAAAACTTTTCTCCCAACAAAACCGCGTTCACCGTCTCGATCGAAGCTTCTCACGGCGTCTCCACCGGAATTTCGGCGGCCGACCGTGCGCACACGATGCGCGTCGCGAGCAACCCGAATGCGAAGCCGAACGACATCATCGTCCCTGGCCACGTTTTCCCGATCCGCGCGAAAGCCGGCGGCGTCTTGAAACGTGCGGGGCACACTGAAGGCAGCGTCGATCTTGCGGCCCTCGCGGGCTTGAATCCGGCGGCGGTGATCTGCGAAGTGATGAACGAAGACGGAACGATGGCTCGCGTTCCGCAGCTCAAAGCTTTTGCGGAAAAGCACGGCATCAAGATGGGAACGATCACCGACCTCATCCGTCACCGCGTCCAGCACGAGACCCACGTCAAAGAAGCCGCGCACGCACGCCTCCCGAGCACGCTCGGTCAAGGCTTCACCGTTCGCGCCTTCACCAACTCTCTCGACAGTGCCGAGCATCTCGTCTTGCAGATGGGCGACATCACGCCAGAAGAGCCCGTTCTCGTTCGCGTTCACTCCGAGTGCATGACCGGCGACGTCTTCGGCAGCCAACGCTGCGACTGCGGCCCGCAACTTCACAAGGCCATGGACTTGATCGCGAAAGAGGGCAAGGGCGTGATCCTTTACCTTCGCCAAGAGGGTCGTGGCATCGGACTCGTGAACAAGATCCGTGCTTATCAACTTCAAGACGAAGGCATGGACACGGTCGAAGCCAATCTCCATCTCGGTTTTCCCATGGACAGCCGCGACTACGGAATCGGCGCGCAAATTCTTCGGTCGGTCGGCGTGAAGAAGATGCGCCTACTCACGAACAACCCGTCGAAACGTGTGGGCCTCAAGGGTTACGGTCTCGACATCGTCGAACGCGTTCCGCTTCTCATCGAGGCCAACAAGAACAACGTCGGTTACCTCA
>JAZKJB010000280.1:1122-3634 GCA_040384505.1 Bdellovibrionota bacterium
AGCACCAAGATCGACGCCGCCAGCGTCGATACCCTCAATGCCAAGCGCGACAAGATGGGGCATCTCCTCGAGAAGGAGAAGTAAGATGGGTATCGCTCCGACTCCCGCGCGCATGGACGCGACCGGAATGAAAATCGGCGTCGTCACCGCCAGATGGAACGACAAGATCACCTACGTTCTCGAAAAAGGCGCGTTGAGCGAGCTCGCTGAAATGAAATGCCGTGACGTGAAAGCCGTTCGTGTCGCCGGCGCTTTCGAAATTCCCCTCGCAGTGAGGGCTCTGCTCGAAGCGGGTTACGACGGTGTCGTGGCCCTCGGCTGTGTCATTCGCGGCGAAACCACGCATTACGATTACGTTTGCAATGCCGTCGAGCGCGGATGCAGCGAGCTCGCGCTCGAGTACGGCAAACCCGTGGGCTTCGGAATCCTCACCACCGAGAACGACGCACAGGCGCTTGATCGGGCCGGCGGCAAGTATGGCAACAAAGGCGCAGAAGCGGCCCAAGTCACCGTCGAGATGGTTCAATTGCTCCGAGAGATCAAACGCTGATGGCCAAGAAGCCGGATGAGGTCGAGAACAAAGTAGCACCGCAGGAATCGCGCAAGCGAAAGCGCGAAGTCGTCGCGGTCCTGCTCTTGTCGCTCTTGTTCTTCATCCTGACTTGGGTTCAGTTCAAGCTGCTCAACATCTCTCAGCAGCTTCCGTTCGAGCACTCGATCTTCTTCTTCGGTCTCGTCAACTTCAACATCATCATCCTGCTGCTGCTCTTCTTCTTGATCTTCCGGAACATCGTGAAGGTCTTTGTCGAGCGACGCGGAAAAGTCATCGGCAGCTCTCTGAAGGCGAAGCTCGTCGCCGCGTTCGCGCTTTTCGCGTCCGTGCCGACGGCTTTGATGTTCTTGGTGTCGGTGTTCTACATCAACCAGAGCTTCGACAAGTGGTTCTCGCTTCGTATGGCGTCGGTTTTGAAGAACTCGCTCGAAGTGAATCAGGAGTACATCTTCTCCGCGCGGAAGAAGAACTACAACTTCGCCAATCAGATCGCGAAGGCCGTCGAACGAATCTCTCCCCCTGAGAAAGTCGAGAGAACTCTCGAAGACTACCGTGATCGGTTCATCCTCGATGCCGTGGAGTACTATCCGAGCGCCTTCGGCGGTCGAAGCATCGCTCTTTCGAAAGACGAGAGCATGCCCGAGATTCCGCCGGTCTCGCTCGAGTTCCTGAAGAAGGGGCTCTCGCAGCGAGCGGAAGCGAGCATGATCCATCACTTCGGTGAAGGAAACTTGATCCGCGTGATCGTTCCCGTGAACCGGCAAGGGGAGAAGGGAGCGGTCGTCGTCTCGGCGTTTCTTCCGATCTCACTCATCTCGAAGATGGACGACATTTCGGCGGCGCACGAAGAGTTCAAGAATCTGAACCCACTCCAGTACCCGCTGAAATCCATCTACCTCATCATCTTGATCATGATGACTCTCATGATCTTGATGTGCGCGACTTGGTTCGGCTTCTATCTCGCGCGAGAGCTTTCGATCCCGCTCGAAACTCTGGGCCTGGCGACGAGGCGTGTCTCACAAGGCGATTACCGTCCCGTGAGGCTTTCTTCCGGCAGCGCCGAGATCAACCAGCTCATCGGCAACTTCAACCAGATGACGTCCAACCTCGACCGCTCGAAAAAAGAAGTTCTCGAGGCGAACAAGAACCTCACCGAGACCCTCGAGCGTCTCGACGAACATAGCCGTTACGTCCAAGTCGTTCTTTCGAACGTCACGACCGGCGTCATCTCGATCGATCAGAGCCTCGGCATCACGACGATCAACCATCATGCGGCTCAACTTCTCGGGATCGACCCCGCGAAGTACGTGGGACGCGCGGTGAAGGAAGTCGTCGACGAGACGTATTTCAAGATGTTCGAAGACCTGCTCCGCACGATGAAAGAGCACGGCGCGACCACTCTCCAGAAAGAAATCAGAATCGAGCTCGATGGTCGCTCGATCCCGCTCCAGATGAATCTCTCGATCCTTCAAGACGAAAAAGGAAACGACGTCGGTAAGATCCTCGTCTTCGACGATCTCACCATGCTCATCAACGCCCAGCGTGCCGCCGCGTGGACGGAAGTCGCGCGAAGGATCGCTCACGAGATCAAAAACCCGCTCACGCCGATCAAGCTCTCCGCGCAACGTCTCGAAAAGAAGTTCGGCGCGCAGATCAACGATCCGGCGTTCTCGTCTTGCATCAACATGATCATCCGCCAGACCGACGATCTGAAGAGACTGGTCAACGAGTTCTCGAATTTCGCGCGTCTCCCGCAGTCGAGCCCGGTGATCGCATCGATGAATGCCGTCATCGAAGAAGCACTCGAGCTCTACAGAACCGCGCATCGCGAGGTCCAGTTCAAGTTCGAGTCCGACAACCAGTTGCCGGCCTTCAAATTCGACCCCGACCAGATGAAGCGCGTCTTGATCAACATCCTCGACAACGCGGCGAAATTCGGCCCCGCCGGCTCCGTGATCA
>JAZKJB010000280.1:3644-4974 GCA_040384505.1 Bdellovibrionota bacterium
ATCCTCGACAACGCGGTCGCCGCCGTGCGCGACGTTCCGCAGGCGCGGGTGTCCGTGCGCACTCAGTATGATAGTCTCTTGAAACTCGTTCGCGTCTCCGTGCTCGACAACGGTAACGGAATCCCTGACACGGACCGCGACCGCGTCTTCGAGCCTTATTTCAGCACGAAGGAAAGCGGAACGGGTCTCGGTCTCTCGATCGTGAAGAGGATCGTGGAAGACCACAACGGATTCATTCGCGCTCTCGCCAACGAGCCGCGCGGCACGAAGCTCATCATCGAGCTTCCGGTCGCGGAATCCGAAGCGAACGCCCCGCTGGTGAAGCTCGCCGCCAGCGGAGACGACGGAGGAAAACTCGATGGCTAATACGACACCGGTTTCGACACCCCGAGATCCGCTCAAGGACAACGTTCGCATTCTCATCGTCGACGACGAAGCGCCCATTCGCGAAGTCTTGAGCGCGAGCCTCGCTGACGAAGGCTATGTCGGAATCCGCACCGCCCGCAGCGGTGAAGAAGGCATCCGTCTGATGGAAGAGGAAAAGCCGACTTGCGTTCTCCTCGACATCTGGATGCCGGGATCGATGGACGGGATCGAAGTCTTGAGAGCCGCTCGCGGCCGCTTCCCCGGAACCGAGTTCATCATCATGTCGGGCCACGGCAACATCGAAACCGCGGTGAAAGCGGTGAAGCTCGGCGCCTGGGACTTCGTCGAGAAACCACTCTCGATCGACAAGATCCTCATCCTCATCCACAACATCTCGTTCTTCCAGAGCGAGCGCGGAGAAAAGAACGCGCTCCTCCATCGCCTGCGTAAGAACATCGCGATCGTCGGTGAATCCCAGCAAATGATCCAGTTGAAGCAGATGATCGCGCGAGTCGCTTCGTCGACGTCGTGGGTCCTGATCACCGGCGAAAACGGAACGGGCAAAGAGCTCGTCGCCCAAAACGTCCATTACCTAAGCCCACGCGCAGGTAAACCCTTCGTCGAAGTGAACTGTGCCGCGATCCCGGAAGACCTCATCGAGAGCGAGCTCTTCGGCTACGAGAAGGGTGCTTTCACCGGCGCCGACAAAGCTCGCCGCGGAAAGTTCGACCACGCCAACGGCGGAACGCTCTTCCTCGATGAAATCGCCGACATGAGCCTGAAAACCCAAGCGAAGATCCTGCGTATCCTGCAAGAGCGCCGCTTCACTCGCGTGGGTGGAGAAGAACCGATCGAAGTCGACGTCCGCGTGATCGCGGCGACGAACAAGAATCTCGAACTCGAAATCAAAGAACGCCGTTTCAGCGAAGACTTGAATGCTCTTCATGGGGCTGAGCGACAAACT
>JAZKJB010000281.1:0-6135 GCA_040384505.1 Bdellovibrionota bacterium
TGTGGCGAAAAGCTCGACGATGCGTTGTCTCACGAAGCGAAAGACTGGCGGAGCCATTCGGAGCTGTCAAAGGTCGAGCCCCTCGCGACACGCCGCCCCCGGTTCAACCAAGTGCCAGTTGTTCCGGCGACTTGGGCTTGCAGATGCGCTTGCTTAGTTCTTCCGCACGGCCTTCGTTCATGGGTCTTCGCGATTCCTTCTTTTTCCTAGTGGAACGCCCAGCGTTTTCGCCCTGGTCTCGACAGGTTGCGCCCCCCCTCTACAATGGAAGCAGCACCTCGAGCTCACAGGCGAAGCCACGAATGAACTTGGTCGACATTCTCACAGCAGCGATGAAAAAGAACGCGAGCGACGTCCACTTGAAGGCGGGCCTCGTTCCCGTGATCCGTAAACACGGCAAGCTCCGACCGCTGCAACAGGGACTCCCCCAACTTTCCGCGCAGATGATCGACGAGATGGCGGCGTCGATCCTCGACGAGAAACAGCGCAAGATCTTCGAAGAGAAAAAGGAAGTCGACGTCGGGTACGGCATCGCGGGACTGGGTCGCTTCCGGGTGAACATCTTCCGGCAGCGCGGCTCCACGCGAATGGTGATCCGGAACATCCCTCACCAGATCCCGAACTTCGCCGACCTCAACCTTCCGCCGATCGTGGCGAAGCTCGCCGAGTTCGAGCGCGGACTCGTGCTCGTCACCGGCATCACGGGCTCGGGCAAGTCGTCGACGCTCGCGGCGATGATCAACCACATCAACGACACTCAGAACACGCACATCCTCACCATCGAAGATCCGATCGAGTTCTTGATCCGCGATCGCAAGAGCATCGTCTCTCAGCGCGAACTCGGCCTCGATACGACGACGTTCTCGGCGGCATTGAGAGCGGCGCTTCGGCAAGATCCCGACGTCATCCTGATCGGCGAGATGCGCGATCCGGAAACGATCGAGATCGCGCTCACCGCCGGGGAAACGGGGCATTTGGTCCTCTCGACCCTTCACACTCTGGACGCACGGGAGACGATCAACCGGATCCTGGGCGCCTTCGAACCTCACGAGCAAATGCAAGTGCGCCGGCAGCTGGGCAGCGTTTTGAAAGCCGTCGTGAGCCAGCGACTCGCCCGCCGCAAGGACAAACTCGGCTTCGTCCCGGCGATCGAGATTCTGATCGTGAATCAGCGCGTGAAAGAGATGATCGAGGATCCGGAGAAGACGAAGGATCTCAACCTCGCGATCGAGGACTCGAAGGATTCGATGGGCATGCAGTCCTTCGATCAGAGCTTGATGGACCTTCTCACGAAGGATCTGATCGACTATGATGAGGCGCTCAAGCTGTCGAGCAACCCGGAGGATTTCCAGTTGCGCGCGGCCGGTGTCGCGAGCGGTTCTCCGCAGTGGCACGAGAACAGCGAGCTGAACAAGCGGGTTCGCGGAGAGCTCGATGGCGGAATCCTGGAGATCGAGCACATCGCTCCCCCCGAGGAGACCGAAGAAGAAGCTGAGGATACCGGCGATGTCCAAATTTTCTCGGAGAAGCCCTCGCGACGTTGACGGCGACGCTGACCAAGCCGCCCCGCCTCGCCCTCGAAAAGAGAAGAGCGCGCGGGAAAAAGTCATGGATCTCCTCGCCCGTCGCAATCACTCCGAGCTCGAGCTGAAGCAAAAACTCGAAGGCTTGTTTCCCGCCGACGACATCATCGACGCCATTCGCAACGCCCAGGACAACGGCTGGATGCCTCCCGCCGAGGAGATCGCCGAGCGCGTCGCCATCGAGCTCGGGCGCAAACGCAAAGGCCACCGTTTCATCAATCAGTTCCTGCGCAACAAAGGCCTTCCGCCCGTCTCGAAGGACGCCGATGGCGAAATCGAAAAAGCACGCGCGATCGTCTTCTCGAAGCTGCGTAAAGAAGGCCCCTTCGACGCTACGGAACGAGCGAAGATCTATCGCCTCCTCACGAATCGCGGATTCGAAGATGATACGATTCGCCGCGTGATCGGCGGAGCCTCCCCAGCGGCGGATTGACCGCCGCAGTGCCTCGCTAGATATTGGTAAATCCCTAGGCATTTTCGTTCCACCCGAGGATCGCACATGAAGAGCCGTGAAGTTCGCCAGACGTTCATCGACTATTTCAAAAAACAAGGTCACCGCCACGTCGCGAGCTCGAGCCTCGTTCCCGAGAACGATGCGACGTTGTTGTTCGCGAACGCCGGGATGAACCAGTTCAAGAATCTCTTCCTCGGTCTCGAACAGCGCGATTACAACCGCGCGGTCACGTCGCAAAAATGCGTTCGCGCCGGCGGAAAACACAACGACCTGGAAAACGTCGGCCACACCGCTCGACATCACACGTTCTTCGAGATGCTCGGCAACTTTTCCTTCGGCGACTACTTCAAGAAAGACGCGATCCACATGGCGTGGGAGCTCTTGACGAAAGAGCTCGGCATTCCGAAAGAGAAACTCTACGTCACGGTCTTCACTACCGACGATGAAGCCGCCGACATCTGGCACAAGCAAGAAGGCGTCGCGAAAGACCGCATCTATCGCTTCGGCGAGAAGGACAACTTCTGGCGCATGGGCGACGTCGGTCCCTGCGGTCCGTGCAGCGAAATCTTCTACGATCACGGTCCCGACGCCGACGACCCGTTCAATCCTTCGACGATGGGCGGGGACGGCGATCGTTACGTCGAAATCTGGAACAACGTCTTCATGCAGTACAACGAAGACGCGAACGGCAAACATCCGCTGCCGAAACCTTCCGTCGATACCGGCGGCGGTCTCGAGCGCTGGGCCGCGGTTCTCCAGGGAACCCACAACAATTTCAACACCGACGCGTTCATGCCGATCATCGAGCAGTCGGCGAAGGTCGCGAAGATCGACCTTCACAAACTTCTCGAGCTCGAAAAACTCGCGCGCCAGACTCGCGACGTGAAAGTGAAAGGCGAAGACCGCAAAGAAGTCCTCCAGAACCTCGCGGCTCTTCGCGTTCTCGCGGATCACGCGCGTGCGACGGCGTTCCTCATGGCCGACGGCGTCCTCCCCTCGAACGAAGGACGCGGTTACGTACTTCGCCGGATGATGCGCAGAGCGATTCGCTACGGCCGCAAGATGTCCGACGACCAGGCGCTGTTCCCGATCACCGTTCAAAAGGTGATCGCCGAGATGCACGACGTATACCCGGAGCTGAAGCGCGGAAAAGATCTGATCACGACCAGCGTGAACGACGAAGTCACACGCTTCCTCACGACACTCGATCAAGGCACCGAGATCCTGAACGGCGAGCTCGCGAAGCTCGAAGCGAAAAAGGGTAAAGTCCTCGACGGCGCCGTCGTCTTCAAGCTCTACGATACCTACGGCTTCCCCGTGGATCTCACGCGCCTGATGGCCGAAGAGCGCGGCTTGACGGTCGACGAAGAAATTTTCATGAAGAACATGGAAGAGGCTCGCTCGAAAGCGAAGTCTTCGTCCAAGTTCAAAGCGCTGTCGGCGGACGCCGCGCACCTCGTGAAGCTCGCGCAAGAGACACTCGACAAAAAGGGTCCTACGAAGTTCGCAGGTTACACCACGACTCGCGCGACCGGAAACGTCGTTCTCCTGTCGAACGGTTTCGAGATGCGAACCGAATTGAAAGCCGGCGAGCAGGGCCTCGTCGTATTCGATACGACGACGTTCTACGGCGAAGGTGGCGGCCAGGTCGGCGATCACGGCGTGATCGAATCGGGAAGCGGCGCTCATCTCGAGGTCGTCGACACGACGAAGACCAACGACGTCCATCTCCATCACGTCCGCGTGATCGACGGTACGTTGAAAGTCGGAGACTCGTGCACGGTCCAAGTCACGGACTCCAAACGTCGATCGACGGCGGCGAATCACTCGGCGACTCACCTTCTGCATTCGGCCTTGCGATCCACGTTGGGCAAACACGTCACGCAAGCCGGCTCGCTCGTCGATCCGGAGCGCCTGCGCTTCGATTACACTCACAACAAACCTCTCACCGACGAAGAGATCTCACGCATCGAGACTCTCGTGAACGAAGAGATCTCGAAACAGATCGACGTGAACTCCGCTGAAATGGAACATCAGGCGGCGATCGAAGCGGGAGCTCTCGCTTTGTTCGGCGAGAAGTACGGCGACCGCGTTCGAGTGATCAAGATGGGCGAGTTCTCGACCGAGCTCTGCGGCGGAACACACGTCACGAATACCGCGATGATTCGCTCGTTCAAGATCGTCTCCGACAGCGGCGTCGCATCCGGCGTACGCCGGATCGAAGCACTCACCGGTGACGCCGCTTTCGAATACATGCTGAAGAACACGCGCGAGAATCAGCACGCACGCTCGGCCGCAGGTTATCAAGCGAGCTGGACCGCCTATCTCAATCCCGAGGCCCAGTCGGCGACGGTCTCGGAATGGATCGAGCACGCGAAGATGCAAATCAAGACCCTCGAAAAAGAAATCAAAAAGATGAAAGGCTCCGCGATCGACGTTGACGCTTTGATCAAGGACGCGAAAGCATTCGGATCCGGCGCGAAACTCGTCACGGCATCGGTCGATCTCGACGATCGCGAACTGTTGAGCGACCTTTCCGCGAAGATCAAAGACAAGATCAAGTCGGGAGTCGTGGTGCTCGTCGGAAAAGGCGAAGGCCGTCATCCGATCGTCGTCGCGGTCACGCAGGATCTGTTGAAGACCTACCAAGCCGGAAAACTCCTGGGCGAGATCGCTCAAGAGCTCGGCGGAAAAGGTGGCGGTCGACCGGATTTCGCGACGGGTGCGGGAGAAAATCTCGCGAAACTCCCCGAGGCATTCAAAAAAGCGGCGACACTGGTCGGCGTATGAAATCTCCAGCGTGGGACATCGAGTCCGAGTATCCGTCGATCGAATCCAAAGAGTTCGCGGCCGACGAGCAAGCGTTCATCGCGATGACCGAAGAGCTTCGAGCGACGATCTCGCGACTCGATTTCGAGAAGCCGTCGAAGGACCTCGTCCCGACGCTCCAGACATGTCTCGAGACGATGGAGCGCGCGGGGATCTTGGTTTGGAACCTCCACAGCTACGTTGGGTGCATTCAATCGGTCGACGCGAGCGACGCCGGTGCTCGGAAAAAGTTTTCCGAAATCATGAAGAGCTGGTCGTCGTTCACTCAAGCGACGAAACCGATCGAGCTTTTTCTCAAGCGTTGTGACGTCGAAATTTTCGACGCGGTTTTCGTGAAACCCGAAATCAAGGGCCAAGAGTTCTCCGCGCGCCGAGCGAGAGAGCGATCGGCGTTCTTGCTCTCGCAAAGAGAAGAAGTCTTGCTGAGCGCGATGGAGAATCCGGGACACCACGCCTGGAGCACGCTTCGCGAAAATCTCGTCGGCACGGCGAAGGTCGATTTGAAATATCCGGATCGAGTCGAACGAGTCGGGCTCGCGGACGCGGCTTCTCGCGTCTATGGTGACGATCCGGTCGCTAGAAAAGTCGCCTGGACGGCGATCCAGGAATTTTGGACCGCGAACCGCGAGATCGGCGCTTCGATCCTGAACGCTCTCGCGAGCTGGCGTCTCGAGGTTTACGAGAAGCGGTCGCACACGAAACCGCTGCACTTTCTCGACGAAGCCGTTTTCGGCAGCCGAATCACACGTGAAACTCTCGATGCGATCATCGAAACGTGTCGCAAGAATCTTCCGCAGCTGCGACGAGCCCCACTCTTGATGGCGAAAACGATGGGGCGTCAGAAAATGGAACCCTGGGACCTTCAAGGCACGAGCCCGATAAAAGGCTCGAAGGAAACTCTCGATTTCGATCGTGGACTCGAGATCGTGAAGAAAGGCTATGCGACGGCCGATCCGGAGATGGCGAATTTCGCACAGATGATGGCGGACAAACGCTGGATCGAGGCGCGCATTCTCCCGAACAAAGGCGCTGGCGCACACTGCACTGGATTTTCGAAGAGCCGCACTCCCCGCGTCTTCCAAACTTATACCGGCTCACTTTCCGACGTGATGACCCTCGCGCACGAGATCGGTCACGCGTATCACTCCTGGGTCATGCGCGATCTTCCAATTGGCGAAACCGATTACCCGATGACCCTCGCCGAAACCGCGAGCGTCTTCGGTGAAACCGTCGTCGCCGACACTCTGATCAAGAGCGCACGCTCGTGGG
>JAZKJB010000282.1:0-6408 GCA_040384505.1 Bdellovibrionota bacterium
TTTCCCGTCAGCATTTCCGTATCGTAGAAGAAGGCTCGCAGTGGACCATGCAGGTCACTTCGAAGTTCGGACACGTCGCCTACGGTGGTCAGCCCGTGCAAACCCTCACGCTCGAACACGGCGCGGTCTTCAAGCTCGCCGGATACGATTTCCGCTTTCTCTCGCAAGTCGAGGAGGAAAGCCAAGCCTCTTTCGAAAACGCGGAGGACGACCAAATCCCGATGGCGATGGCCGTCGGCGAAGGCTCGTCGCCGAATCTCCCGGCCCTTCGCTCCGACGTTCCCTTCGAAGGCAACGACGAAGCGACGAAAATCGCGTCGAGCCAGCAAGGCGTCCCTTATTTGCGCATCGTCCACAGCTCGGGTCGCGAAGACGTCGTCAAGCTCGACGGTCGACGCTTCATCGCGGGCCGAGAAGAAGGATCGCAGATCCAACTCGACGACCGAAAAGCGAGCCGGCGCCAATTCGAGCTCTCGATCAGCCCGCAAGGAACCTTCGTTCGGGATCTCGGTAGCTCGAACGGCACACAACTCAACGGCATGCCTCTCGCGCCCGACGAGCTGAAGCCGATTCGCAGCGGCGACGTCCTCCAGGTCGGCGGACTCACCGCTCACTTCGAGGTTCGCGATCCCCACTTCGAAAAACGTCTGATGGTCGTTCCGCCCGAAGTGCGCCAAGCGCCGATGGTCGTGCAACAGCCGCAATATGAAATGATAAACTATCCGGTCCCCTCGGGCCCGGGTGGCGCCGTTCGTGTCGACGGCGGATATCCGCAGTATCCCGGCTATGACGCCCCGGGAGCGATGGGTGCAGATCCAGCCGAACAAGAGAAGGCGAAGAAGAAACGCTTCTATTTGATCCTCGCCGTCGTCGTGATCGTCGGCTCGATCTTGTACTTCGTCACCGAAGAACCGACGCCAACGAAAAAACCGGCGAAGAAGACGCTCGCGCTCAACGATGCCTTCGGTCGCCTCGGTCCCCAAGCCCAACAGCAAGTGAAAGAGCTCTTCGTGCTCTCGCGAAACCAATTCATGCTGGGCAAACGCGCACTCGCGGCGGAACAGCTCCGTCGCTTGCACGAGATTCTCCCGGAAGGCTACGAGAACTCGCTCGCGATGGCGGAAGAGTGCCGTGCGCAAGCCGAACAAGAAGCGAACGCGAAGCTCATCCAAGAAGAGATGAAACGCGCCGAAGAGTCGAAGCGCATCGTCGAGCAGAACTTGCGACAGTGCGAGCCGATCTCGAACCGCACGAGCAACGAAGCCGAAGTCCGCGGCTGCTTGAAGGACACTTACGACCGCGATCCGGGGAACCCGATCGCACAGAGCTACATCGAGCGGGTACAACGTCGAGTGCAAGAGCAACAGGCGAAGCAGGCGAACGCGCGCGATTATTCCGGCCGTGTCGCTCGCGGGCGCGCGCTTCATGAAAAAGCGCTGAAGATCGACCAGCAAGGCGTGAATCCGTTCGCGGCGATGGACGCCTACAAGAAACACATCGCCTCCAACCACCCCGATCCGGATGGCTTGAAGGCGAAATCGCAGGCGAACTTGAACACGATTCAGAGCCGCCTCTCGGCGTCGATCGAACAGTACGTGAAGGCCGCCGAAGATGCGTACGCAGGTCAGCGATACAAAGAAGCGAAAGCGAACATCAAGAAGGCGAAGAACATCGACCCGAAGAACGCACGGGCCGCGCAGCTGAACGCGAACATCGACCGCGAGCTGAACGTGAAGTTGCGCGAGATTTACGAGGATGCCGTGATCTACGAAGGTCTGGGCAAGCTCGACGAAGCGAAAACCGAATGGAAAAAGATCCTCGAGCTCGATTCGCCCGATGGCGAGTACTATAAACGGGCACGCAACAAGATGAAAGCGTACGGCGGCATTTGATGAACTTGAAGTTGAGCGAAAGACCTTATAGCGGAACGACTTACCGCCCTCGCCCGGAGATCCACGTGGATGCCGCATCGGGGACGTTCATCGTCGCGACGCCGTGGGGGCCGCGCGAAGCCGCACGCAAGGTCATCGATCGGATGAACGACTACCTCGCCCTCGCACGCGAGGATCAAGAGGCGACGTCTCCTTTCCAAAAACTCTCGTGCCTTTCGGATCAAGCGAACGCCCTTCGCATCGCGACTTTGCTCGCGAACGAAGCGCTCTACCGCGAGGAAAATCGGACCGAGTATCGCGCGGGCGTCGAGCTCTTCGCGGGCTTGATCAACGACGACGAATTCGTTTGGCTCCAATCGGGAAACCCACAAATCCTTCTCGCACGACCGGGCCGCACGTTGATCCCGCTCGGCTCGCAGATCGATCTCGCCTACGACCTGAGTGAAGGCGGCGAGCTCTTGCCCGCACTTCCTTCGCAACTCGTGGGACTCGACTCCTCCATCAATTTGAACATCAATAGTTTCCGCGCTCGCGGAGGAGACAAGCTCGTCTTGATCTCGCATTCCCATCTGCCGACGACACTCTTCGGGCTCGCGGAGTCCGAGGTCACGGTCGATTCGCTGAGCCGACATCTCTCGCGGGTCCATCCCGATCACGCCTTCTGGCTCGGAGTCCTCGAGCTCGGAGACGTGGCGTTGGAGGCGGCAGGGTGATTCCGGCTCGCAAGACCGACGACATGATCATCTCGACGGACGGTTCTATGACTGAGCCTTTCGTTTTCGAAGGAACGGTGTACGGTCCCGTCACGAGTCGCCGCTTCGGCCGCTCGCTCGGGATCAACATCCTCGGCGAAGGCGCGAAGATCTGCTCGTTCGATTGTCCTTACTGCCATCTCGGACCGACGACGACACGTCTCAACAAGCTCAAGGAAGACGGTATCGTTCCGACGGCCGCTGAAATCGCCGCGAAGATCACCGAAACGTTCAGAACGATCCATACGAGTGGACCGATCGTCGACACCGTCACCATTTCGGGTAACGGCGAAGCGACGCTTCATCCTGATTTTCCCGAGATCGTGGATCGCTTGATCGAAGCACGCGACGCTTGGTTGCCGGGGAAGCAAATCGTTCTTCTCACGAACGGTGCTGCTTTCGACAGTCGGAAAATCGCCGACGCCGCGAACAAGCTCGACGTGCGTATCGTGAAGATCGACGCAGGCAACGACAAAATGTTCAAGTCGATCAACGCTCCCCTCGCGCGCGTGAATCTCGCACGCGTGATCGCGGGAACCCGGAACCTGAAAGACTTCGTCGTGCAGAGCTTGTTCTGCCAGGGTCTCGTCGACAACACCCGTACGACGGATCTCGAAGATTGGATCGAAGTGCTCGCGATCTTGAAACCGAAGGCGGTTCAGATCCATGGCTTGAGCCGCGAAGCCGCACAGAGCGGTCTCATCCGCTGCGACGAAGATACGCTCCACACGATCGCCTCGAAACTCGAGCGCCGTACGGGCATCAAAGCGACCGTCACTCCCTGAACTCTTCAGCGACTTTCGCTAGCGAGCCGTGCGCGGACCGCTGTTCGATATTTCTTCATTTCCGGTAACGCCAGAATCAAATCCGACATCGCGGGAGCGTTGAGCGGGTCTTTCGAGACGTCCCAGACGTCGCCTGCGACCGCGTTTTGCTTCGCGATTTTTTCAGCCAGTGCTTTCGCGACCGAACCTCGAAGTGCGGCCTCCATCGCGCGTTCCCGCGTGCGGTCGTCTTTCGTCGTCGCCCATTCCACGATGTCGCGCGCGAGATCGTCGCTGCAAGCTTTGCGAACTTCCGCGGTCGGGACGTCGAGAGCACGAAGACAAGGTGCCATGGGTCGCTCGGCTTTCTCCCCGAGATTGACCGCAGCCACGTACTTCCAAACGGGAAACTCGGCACCTGCGACCGATTTCAACTCCGTCCAATTCCCCGCTTGAAGCGCCAAGATCGCTCGCCACGCATTGAGCTCGGGATCCTTGGGAAAACGGCGGCTCAATTTCCTGAGTCGTTCGCGGGAATCGGCAACCGGTCCGCGTTCGTGCCAGAGATCCTGCGCCAAGAGGGCCTTGTCGATCGCGAGCGGGTTCGAGGCTCTCCAGGGGAGATAGCCCCACTTCCTCAGCGACACCGCGAAGGCATCACGCAAGCTCGCGGACCGAGGCTCGCCGAGCGGAAGAGGCGTCACCTCCAGCGAATCGGTGAGCGTGTTGAACAGCTGATCGTTGTCGTCGAAGAGGTAGAGATACGGCCCACTTCTCATCGCCGCCCGAATGCCGCCGACACCTCGCCATTCGGGCCACGCGGTCTCGCTCACGATCTTTCGGCCTTCGGACCAACCCGTTTCCGGGCCTTCGAACGCGGCGGCCAACGAAATGGTTTCGAATTTCGACGTCGGTTTTTCGCCTTCGGGGTCGACGAGCTCGAAGAGCGTCGCACCGACGTCGACGAGCGAAACGTTTTGGTCGATCTTCCAGGTGAACGATCCTTCGCGTGTCTTGCGCCCGGGCTTGATCATCAACGTCGCGCGAGTCGTCTCCGAGAAGAGATTCGTCCCTTGCGTTTCATCCATGCGGTTCGCGAGAGCGTAGCCGTCGAGTCCGATCAAGAAGACGTAAGTCGAATCCCACAGCTTTCGCGCCTTCAGCTCCTTGACGACGGTGGCGACCGACTCCCCGACTTCTTCGATCTGGGAGAGATTCGAGCTCTCGCGCACTTCACCGAGGGCGTTCGCCGTCGGCACGTCGATGTAGCCGGGGTCGGGCATGAAGAGAAACGAGACGAAACCACCACGCGGAGCCTCGTTCGACTGCCAGCCGAGGAAGAGGTCGACGATTTGGCTCGCGCCTCGATAAGTGCTTTTCAACGACACGGCGACGTTGTCGTCGAAGACGTCGAAGCCTTGATTGAGCCCACCGCGACGCCAAATCGGAGGACCGCCCGAGAAGAGCGATGTCTTGAGCCCCTTCTTCCGCGCGAGCTCAGCTAGCGTGACCAACTTCGCCGAAATCGCCTGCGCTCCATTGTGACGGATTCCGTGTTCGTGAGGATGAAGTCCGGTCAACAAGGAAGCCAAGGTCGGCTGACTGAGCGAAGAAGGAGCATACGCATGAGTGAAGCGCACGGCTTCGGTACAAAAACTCTCGAATCCGGAGATGGAGTTTTGACCTTCGGCCTCGCCGCAAGAAAGCGCGCCGAAACCGAGGTCGTCGACGGCGATGACGAGGATCGAGGTCTGCGTCGCCGGGCGCCACGAGCACCCAGTGAAGAGCACCGCCGAGACCGAGAGGCCCGCGACAAAGACCAATGTCGAGATGCGACGACCGAAATTGGACATCGCCACACGGTACCAGAATTCACTCACCTTGACGCTAGTTTCGTGGTCCCTCGATAATCGTCAGACGACGTTCGTTCGATGACCCGATTCCGGAGGAGACCCTCATGCGCCTGACCGACAAACTCATGACCATCGCCAGTGGCGGAGCCGAAGCGATCTTGTGGCTGCTGCTGATCTTGAGCGTCATCAGCGTCGGCCTCATCGCGGAGCGATGGTGGAGCCTTCGTGTCATCGCCGGCCGCAGCAATCGCGTGAAATCCCGCATGCGCGAAGCCCTCCAGTCGAACAACTTCGACGAGCTCGAAGAGCTCGCACGGGATCGCGACGCCCTCGAGGGCCGCGCACTCTCGTACGGACTTCGCCACGTGAAAGAACAAGGGACGAATGGCCTCTCGGAGATTTTCAATTCGTTCGCGCTTCTCGAGCGACCCCAGCTCGAGCGATCGCTCAACTTCCTCGCGACGATCGGCTCCAACGCCCCGTTCATCGGTCTTCTCGGTACGGTTCTCGGGATCATGCGTGCGTTCCACGACCTCGCCCAAAACCAGAGCGGTAACAACCAAGCCGTCATGACCGGCATCGCCGAAGCGCTCGTCGCGACGGCCGTCGGTCTTCTCGTCGCGATTCCCGCGGTCATCGCGTACAACGCGTTCTCTCGCCAGGTTCGTTCCACGCTGCAAGGCCTCGAGTCGATCCGCGAGATGTGCATCGTTTATGCGAAAAAGAAGGGTAAGGCCTGATGGGACTCTCTCTCGGAGGAGGAGACGACGAACCCATCGCGGAGATCAACGTCGTCCCCCTCGTCGACATCATCCTGGTCGTCTTGATCATCTTCATGGTGACGGCACCGCTCGTCTTGAAGCCCGTCATCGACATCAATCTCCCGAAATCGTCTTCGGGCGACGAAAGCCCCCCGACTCCTTTGAACATCGCGATCGGCGCGAACAAGCAGATCAGCTTGAACGGCCAACCGACGACTCTCGCGGACGTCACGGCCTTCGCGACGAAAACCGTTCAAGAGAATCCGGAGACGGCGGCGATCCTTCAAGCCGACAAGTCCGTGACCCTCGAAGATCTGACCGAGGTCATCGACACGGTGAAAACCGCCGGCATCAAACGAGTCGCGTTCTCGATCGAGAAAAAATAA
>JAZKJB010000283.1:0-421 GCA_040384505.1 Bdellovibrionota bacterium
CATCGTCGAAGACGGAGCCTTCATCGGATCACGCGCGATCTTGGTCGAAGGAACCCACATCGAAGAAGGCGCAGTGATCGCCGCAGGCGTCACCATCACGGGGTCGACGAAAATCATCGACGTGACTGGGTCGGAGCCGAAAATCTACAAGGGCCGTGTTCCGAAAAACTCCGTCGTCATTCCGGGCACGATGCCGAAGACCTTCCCCTCGGGAACGTACGGAACTCCGTGTGCGTTGATCATCGGGCAACGAAAAGACAGCACGAACTTGAAGACGTCACTCACGGATGCATTGCGGGACTTCGACGTCGCGACATGAACCGAGAGGCGTTTCCTCGATTCACTGATTCGTGAAAGCCCCACGCGCCGAGCGTAAAGCCGATGACGGCGTCTCGCGCGTGGTCGCTCGCGCCGGGAACCA
>JAZKJB010000283.1:431-11701 GCA_040384505.1 Bdellovibrionota bacterium
CTATGCGCCGGTGATCGCGCTGCGTGCCGTCGAGACCATCGACTTCATGACCGCGCGCTGGGCACGGCTGCCGTACGAGCTGCTCGAGAAGGTGTCGTTGCGCATCGTCAACGAGATCGACGGCGTCTCGCGCGTGGTCGCTCGCGCCGGGAACCAAGAGCTCAAGTACGCGATCGTCGTCGCGACGACGAGAATACCGATCACGAAAACCGGATCGACGGTCGCGGGGATGGTCGCATCGTAATAGACGTCGGGAAGGATCGGGATCGAAACGCTGTTGATCACCAGGCAGAAGATCACCCCGAGAAAGAGTCCTCCGCCGATTCCGATCATCGAGAGAATCAGTCCGACTCGAACGAAGAGCGTGCGGGTTTGCTTGGGCGAGAGTCCGAGACTCATCAAGAGTCCGATGTCTTTCCGCTTCTGCGTGAGCAACAAAACGAGAACGGTCACGATCGAGAAACCGGCGATCATGGCCGCGAGGCTCAAGAAGACTCCCATCGCGAGCTTCTCCATTTTCAACGCGAAGAAGAGCGACGAGTTGCGATCGACCCAGCTGTCGGCGACGGCGCCCATCGCTTCGATCTCGGCTTTCAATGGCGCGAACTCCTCGGGCGAAGGCATTCGAACTTCGACGCCGATCTCACGCGAGGGAGACAAACGAAACGCACTCAACGATTTTCCTTGGCCGTAATAGATCATCTTCGCATCGATGTCCGCGAGGTTGGTGGTGATCAAGCTCTTCACGGTCGCGCGCTCGAAAGGAGGCGCCTCCCCCGGTGGAAGAAGCAAGGCTTCCGGTGCGATCAACGTGATCTTGTCACCTTCGAAAATCCCGAGGCTTCGCGCGAGATCGATCCCGACGATGACCTCACCGGGCCCGAGATTTCCGCTCTCTTCAAGGATTTCCGCGGGCTCGATGTCGCCGTTCGATGGCGGCGCCTGGACCTTGCGCGTTTCTCTCAAGATATAGAGCAGAGTCTTCGGCTCGACTCCCCTCGCGACCGCACCACCGAAGAGTCCGTCGACGGTTCTGATGATCA
This sequence comes from Bdellovibrionota bacterium, assembly GCA_040384505.1. GTDB lineage: Bacteria > Bdellovibrionota > Bdellovibrionia > Bdellovibrionales > JAMPXM01 > JAZKJB01. Next base: position 1,475 of record JAZKJB010000283.1, read on the forward strand.
CGTCTTGATTCTCGAAGATGTCGGTCTGGAGAGTCGAATCGCCAGCGAGCTTCTTGAAGACCGCAGTCCCCTTCAACGCTTCGACCGAGCGAACGTCGGGCACACGTGCCACGAGATGCGGCTCCACCGCGAGCATCCGCTTGCGAATCGATTCGTTGAACCCGTTCATGATCCCGATGACGATCACGAGCGACATCACCCCGATACCGACCCCGGAGATCGACAGCCACGCGACAGTCCGGATCAAACTCCCGGCCCGCCGACTCAACAGATAATGCTTGAAAAAATCCCACGCCAATTCCACGTGCGCCCATTATGACCCGAACGCCTGTCTCACGCAAAACGATTAGAACTGGATCACGTCGCTTCGCTCGTGGTCCAGTGAAGGTGCGATTACTCGCCCGATATCCATTTTCGCAGGCGATTCCAGAAACCCGGACGCAGGTCGGAGACGATTTCTTCGCCGCGTGGTGCCCAGGCTTGCATGGCGCGCTCTCGGGCGCGGGCGTGGAGCTTCGGGGATTCGCGAAGGTTGTAGACCAAGACCGAGCGCTCTTCTTCGCCGAGCTGACGAACGTGGCTCAAGACACCGATCGCCTGCGTGACCGCGAACGATTGGGCTTTCTTGTCGAAGCGAATGATTTCGGCAGCCTGATCGTCGGAGCTCGCGGACTCCTCTTCGACGATGAGCCCGGTGCGGGTTCCGTGGATGGGATTCCACTCGACCACTTGCCCGAAGAACGAAAGCTGATGCTTCACGATCCTTTTCTCGCCGTCGATCCAGATCGTGAGATCGGCCTCTCCGCGCGTCGCGCGGAACCACCGACTCAAGAATTCCGTCTTCTCCGCACGTAATACGTCGACGGCGACCTCTTCGAAAGAGGAGCCGAGCGCGACGGCGTCGAAGACCGATGGGAGCGACGCTCCCTTGTCAGCAGCTTTCCATTCCAAAGATCAGTTTTCTTTCCCCGGCGCGGATGCCGGTTTGCGCTCGTCGCGTTCTCGCTCTTCGGTGCGAACTTCTCTCACGTTGCCACGGAGGAGGAACGATTTCTGGAGCGCCTTCAGCGTCACGACCGTCTCGTCGAGGGCCTCGATCGCTCGACGACTCGCGCGCGGCAGCTCCGGCGCCAAGTCCTTCATGAGCGGAAGCGTCTTCGACACTTCGTCGGTCAAGACGGCCATGTTCTTCGCGATCTTCGAGAGATCGCTCGCGAGCTGCGGCGACTCACGAGTGATCGCAGGCAAAGCCTTGTGCAATTCGTCGGTCAGTTCCGCGAGGTTCGTGACCATGCGGACCATCTGGTCCTTCTTGTTCATCTTCTTGACCATGCTCGCCGCTTCCGCCGTGAGCAGGTTCGCGTTCCTCAGGAGCGGACGGACGTCGTCGAACATCTGCACGATCGCCTTCGAACGCTCGGGATCGAAGAGCTCTTCCGCGACGAACTTCAAGTTCTCCATCATCTTGCCCAAGGTATCGAGCGACGGCCCGAGTGTCTTGCCACTGACGAGATCCATGATGTCCATCGTGGGCTCGGACTTCACGGTGGCGTTCTCGGCGAGAATCGTCTGCTCTTCGCTCCCGACGGAGATGTCGAGGACCTTCTCACCGATGATGAACGGTCGAATGACTCTCACGACGCTGTCTTCACGTACTCGGTCCGCGAAGCGCTCGGACACTTCGAACTTCACCATGATCTCGTTGTTCGATTTCAACGCGACGTGGGTCACGCGCCCCGCGCGCAGGCCCGCCATCTGTACGACGGTCCCTTCGCGAACGCCGTCGGCATTCTTCAGATCGGTGGTGAGATGGATCTTGTCCTCGAACCAACCCTTCTTCACCGCGACGATGACGGTCGCAGCGATCGCGCCGACGACGGCGATCAAAACGAAGAGTCCCGCGACACGTTCGTAGAGGTTGAATTTGATCTTCATCAAGCCGCCTTCCATTGAGCCTGGCCGTCGAAACGGGCCGTGCCGTGTTCGATGACTAGGTTTTCGCATTTCAATTGAGCAGGAATCGCCGGGTGTCGTGCCGTGAGGAAGAGATGCTTGATCTCTCCGCTCTCGCGACGGGTCTCGATCAGTTTGATCAGCTTCGCGCAGGCGTCGCCATCGAGTCCCGTGAAAGGATCGTCGAGGACGAGCATCTCGGGCTCCATCATGAACGCACGAAGCACCGTCACGAGTTTGCGCAAGCCCCCCGGCACCGACGCCGGACGATGACCGAGCAGCTTCGTGAAACCGAAGTCTTCTGCGAACGCCCGGGCTTTCGCTTCCGCTTCTTCGCGCGAACAGAACTTATGATACATGAGACCGAGAGTGAGATTGTCGATCAAGAACCGGTTCGCGAAGAGGCCACCATGGTCGAACGCGTAGCCGATGTTCAGTCGATACGGGAGGAACTCCTCGAAACTCATGTTCGACGTGTTCTGCCCGTTGATGAAGAACGAGCCCGCTTCCGGCTGCACGAGAACGGAGAGCATCTTCATGAACGTGCTCTTACCCAGGAGCGGCGGACCGGTGACGTAGTAACTCTTCCCCACCGGGATCTCGAGCGACATCGATTCGAAGATCGGGCGCCCCGGTTCGTAACCAAAACAAGCCCAGTCGAATTTCAAGCTTTCGATCTTCATCAGATCAACCCCAACTTCATCAACTGCTGGAGATAGAAGAGCGTCGTCACCGTGAGATTGAACGTCACGACGTAGATGACCGAGTTCACGACGGCTCTCGTCGTGACCTGCGGAACTTCGTGCGAGCTCTCCTTCACCAACATTCCTTGGTAGCAAGAAACGACGAAGATGATCATCCCGCTGAAGGAGTTCTTCAGAAGGAAGAGACCGACGTCCTCGATCGTGAACGCGTTCGCGAGGGACTCGGCATAGAACGAAAACGGAAGATCGTTGATCGCGCTCGTCACGAGGAAGCCCCCGAGGAGTGCGATCGCATTGAAGTAGAACGCGAGGCAGAGCATGCTCACGATGCCGCCGATGATCCGCGGGAAAACGATGTAAGAAAGAGGATTGATGCCCATCGCCTCGAGCGCTTCGATCTCGCGCCCGACGCGCATGTTCCCGATCTCGCTCGCGACCGCCGTCCCCGAACGCGCGATCACGATCAACGCTGTCAAGAGGGGCCCGACTTCACGAACGATGATCACGACGAGGATGTTCCCGAGCATCGACGAACCGCCGAGAAGGGTCAGCTGAGCCGAGCTCTGGAGAATGCAAATGCCACCGGTCGCGAGAGCGAGAACCGTGATGAGCGGCATCGCTTGCCAACCCGTGAAGTAAATCTGCGCGCTCACGACACCGAAGACCGTGCGCAAGCCTTGCGCTTGATCGAAAACGGCCGCGCGAATGCTGAGATAAACCATGCGCCACACGACGAGCGTGTACGCGATCACCGAGATCACACGCTGGCCGATTTCATCGACACGAGAGAAGAACGATTCCACGAGGTTTGTCATCACCCCAACTATCGGTAAATCGACGGAATAAATTGAAATGAACGACGGCTAGGAATGTCGCCTTGGACCGTCGGCTAGTAAGCCCAGACGGAATAGAAAAGCGACTTCACCGCTTCGAAGCCGACCTCGTCCCAGGTCGGGGGCTCGTTCGCACCTGCCACCGTCCGCGGAAATATCGAAAATCCCCTGGGGAATTCGGCTTGGAACGTGAGAAGGGCGCGTCGCATGTGAGCACGCGACGTGATCAGGACTAAATCGCGGCAATGGAGGGCCTCGACCAAGGGCAAGCTCTGCTGGGCGTTGCCATAAGTCGTCTCGGAGCGCCTCTCGAGGATGACGTCTTGCACTTTCAGATCCCCGTAATAAGGAAGCTGCGGAAAAAACTCGTGCAAATCCGCCTGGGGATGGACGCCGGAGATGATGAGTTTCTGAATCGCTCTTCGCGACAAAAGATCGAGTCCTTCGCGAATACGATTCGGCCCACCGGTCAGGACGACACCGCACTCGGCCGAGTCGTCCGTCGTCCACGCCGTCACGACGTGCCCGTGAATCAGCTTCAGCTCGCGAACGTACGCGATCGTGAGCACGACGGCGGCGAAGCCCGCCGCAATGATCGCGATCAGCCTTCGCCTTGAAATTCGGGAATTTCGCTTTTCTTCGGGAGAATTCACCACGGCCGAGGATCAGCCGCGACGAGCGGTGACTTCGACTTCGACCTTCACGCCTCGCGGAAGGCCCGCGACGGCGACCGTCGAGCGGGCCGGAGGCTCGGACTTGAAGTACTTGCCGTAAACCTCGTTCACGGCAGGGAAATCGCCCATGTCAGTGAGGAAAATCGTCGTCTTCACGATGTTCGGAAAATCGAGACCTGCTTCGGTCAAGACGGCCGCGATGTTCTTCATCACGAGCTCGGTCTGCTCACCCACGCTCCCCGTCAGCGTCTGTCCACTCACCGGGTCGAGAGGGATTTGGCCCGAACAGAACAGGAAGCCGCCGGATTCGACGGCTTGAGAGTAGGGACCGATGGGAGCGGGAGCATTTTTCGTGACGTGGATTTTCTTGAGCACTGTCGTCCTTCACTCGTCGTATTGACCTGCGATGAAATTCACTTCGATCGTCGAGCCCGTCGGTTGCGACTCCCAGTCGATCTTGTCGCCGAAGATTACAGCGTTTCGGTAGCTGTCGTAAATCCATCCTTTTTCGGAATCGTTCGGGAGAACCGAGCTGCCATAAGTGACCTGAATGGATTCCGGAACGGCAGGGCGTGAGAGGTACATCACCCGACCGACACGGTTTCCCAGATCGAAGGCGAGCTCGGCCAGTTTCTGACCGAAGTTCACGTCGCAGAGCTCGAGTGGATTCGCGGCAAATAGCCCCATCAACTCTTCGATCCGCTCCGGCTCCCCTTCACCCGAGCGACTGCATGTCGTGTTCGCCGTCGGAATGTAGATGCCGTAATGAATGACCTTCTTGGGGTCGCCCATCTTCAGATCCAAGAGGAACTGGTAATAGCTCTTCACGCTCAAATCTTCCGATTGATCGTCCGCATCCGTGATGAAGATCACGGCCAAATGCGCGTTCTCTCGGTAGAAGCCCTTGTTCTCCGCGTTCAAGAGCGGCGGCGTGAGTGCGGCCTTCACCGGATCGAAGAACATCTCTTGTCCCGAACCCTTCGTCCCGACGTGGAGATTGTCGCGAAGGATCGTGAGTCCACCCGCCGTCTGGCGATCGATCACGGTCGTGGATCCGACGAGCTTTCCTGCGCCACCTTTGGCGCCCGAGCTGAAGTCGCTCATCGAAGACGTCAGAACGCCGAAGTGATAGTCGAGGATCTTGTTCGAGGCGAGCTCACGAGTGAAAGCCTCGATGTTCTTGATCAAGTTCTGCTGATGAATTTCCATCGAGCCCGAGTCGTCGACCACGAACAAGACGTCGACTCGCGGATTGAACGTGAACGTCTCGTCGCCGCTGTCTCTGATTTTTTCGTCCTTCTTCGGTACCAGAGGAACGAGTTTGGGGCTCTTTTCCGAACACCCCGCGACGACGGCCGCAGCAACGAGCGGCACGAGTGCGGATTTGAAAATTTTCGAAAGATCGAAGTGCATGCTCATCCCCTTTGCCCTCAGCGCTTGGCCGACTGGCAACCCTTCTTGATGTCCACTTTGTAATTCGACAATTCGTCGAACCACGTCTCTTGTTCTGCAGGGAACTTGATCTTGTCTTGTCCGTCGGAAACCGTCGAGCCGCTGCGAGCGGAAATTTTCTGAGTCGCGGTGGCGCCAGCCACGCGGTCAGCGAGCGAAATCTGCTGCAGGACTTCGGCTTCCACGATGTGGAGCTTCTGGAGGATTTGAGCGATCTCGTTCACTTCTTCGCTCGAGAGCTCTTTCACTCGGTTGTAAGTCGCCGAACGAGCGCTCGCCACGCGAGCCTCGACGATTTTCTTGAAGTCCTCGAGTCGCGCTTGAAAGCCGACTTGGCCCGTTCCGCCCGTGAGGCTCCTCGCGTAGAGCTCGCCCGCTTGCTTCCCTTCGACTTCGAGCGCCTTCTCGGTCGCCACGAGACCCGCCAACACTTCGTCACGCGTGACGAAGCGCGGAAGTTTCGCGGCGTCGCGACCGAGCGCCATCAAACCGACACGCTCTTTCTTCGAACGTTCGATGAACGACTTCACCGCCGGAGTGTTCGCGTCTTCGCTGACCGCCATGAGCGCTTTCGCACGATCGCGATAACGATCGCGGAAGGTGTTGAGCGTCTTGACGACTTCGGGGTAGTCGCAAACTTTGAGCTGCGCGAGCGAGCGGAGGAACAAAGGCTCCGGCCCGACCTGCGACGCGAACGCCTCGTTCGCGAGAGTCTTCGTCACGGCGATCGTGTTCTGCGGCTCACCCTTGCGGATGAACGTCCAGCCGAGCTCCTCTTGCGCGTCGAACCAGTAGTCCGAAGACTTCGGGACCTTCTGGTAATACTTCGCCGCCGCATCGAGGAATCCATTTTGATAGAGCATGCGCGCCGCCGTCACCGTCATCAGATCTTCGCTGACGGGATTGTTCGGAGCTTTCATCAAGACCGCGAGCGCCTTCGCTGCCGTCGACGGATCTTCACCCGTCGAAAGAGCCAAGACGAGCTGCCACGACAGCCACGCACGCTCGCGCGTGTCGGCTTGTGTCTTCTTGATCAGCTCTTTCAGCGCGGGCAATTTCTCCGTGCCGTACACCTGGCGCGAACGGACGCGGATCTCGGAGGCGAGACCGAACGTTTCCGTCCAGAACGGCCTCCACGTCGCGACGTTCACGAGTCCCCAAACGGGATCGTTGTCGGGCGCGGCTTCTCTCCAGAGCTTCAAGAGCTCCGAATTGATTTGCTCGGGTTTCTCGATCGCGAGCAGCGACTCGAGCGCCGTCACTTTGATGCCGTTCTTGAACAGAAGATACGCGTTCAACGCGCGCCCGGTTTGCGAACGCGAGAAAGCCGTACTCTCGAAAGCCGACGGCCACTGGAACAGCGCCTTCTCCGTCTCCCCTTTTTCCATGAAGGTGATGAAGATGTTCTGCTCGGCGGTCGTCTTGCCTATGATCTTACGAAACGTGCTGGCCTCTTTCGCGGCCGCACCTTTGCCGGTCGTCGTGGTCGAAGGACCATTCCCGATGAGATCGAGAAGCTCGTCGCCTTCCGCGAACGCCTGCTGATCGAACCCCATCGCGAGGCTCGCGAGCAAAACGGCGGAAGCGATCCCGACGTATTTCGTGATTCTCGGGCTTCTCATAGCATGTAACCGATCTGCAAACCTGCGATCGTGAGATTCATCGGAGTCTCGCGGTCGTAGCGTTTCGCATTGTACGTCTGGTAACGGAGCTCGGCACGTGTGGTGAGATGTTGCGACCACCAGATGCCGATCCCGCCACCTGCGGTGTACGTCGAAGTCGTTCCCGAGCGCAGAGTCACTTGTCCGCCGCCACCCAAGAGATAGACGTCGAAATGCGCGACGCCTTTGTCGAGGAGGTTCATCTTTCCGTAGATCGGGTACCAGTTCAAAAGACCGAGCACCTGATTCTTCGGATAGTCGATGTCGGGAATCTGCGGCTTACCCGTCGCCGACACGTCCTCGAGAAGGTATTCGCCTTCGGGGCTGAGCGTGTTGTTCGCCATCGTGTACTTCGCACCGATGGACCAGCGCGGAGTGATGTGGAACTGGGCGTTCAAGCCGAACTCCGAGGTCTTGTTGTACGAGTCACCGCCGACGACGGTCGAGAATTCGGGCGCGAGCTCGAGACGCTTGCGTCGGGGGACGATGCGATCTTGCACGATCGAGATCGTCGTATCGGGATTGAGGGCTTTCGCCTTCTCGAGGAGAACGTCATTCCCGCCGAGAGAGTCGAAGTCCTTCATGAGATCGGCGGCCTGTGCATTCGCGCCGACCATGAGTGCGAGGATCGTAAGCTTCAAGGATTTCATCACTGACCTCCAGCCGCATCAGCAGCAGCGGGTTCGTTGGGGGCCGCGGGAACGATCGGCGACGGGCCCGGAGCCGGAGACGGATTGGGCTGCGGAGGAGTCGGCGGCTGGACCACCTTCACGCGACCCGAGAATTTCGACTTTCGTGGCGCGATCGGATCGTTCTTCACGCGGGATTCGGCGAGCAGGTCCGCGCGCAGCTCGAGGATTCGCCCGATTTCAGTCGCGGGCGGATTCCATCGGACCGTGCAAAGCTGCGAAGTGCTGTCGCGATCTTGCGGCACGCACGAGCACGAGGGTTTGCCCGGAAGGAGATCGCAACGCGTGGGGAACACGGTGACCTTCGCTTCGGCGTTTGGATCGTAAACCGAGAAACTGAACGTGTTCTCTTGGCCCGAAACGAGTTCGACCGGCTCTTTGATGATCCAGCTCACGACGGGATCGCGAAGGGTCGTGACGATCGGGATGTCGACAGGCATCGGAGCACTGCTGCCACCGAAGCGGTTCGCCGCGACCAAACCGAATTGGAACCTCTCGAGGCCTTTCGTGATCTCGCGAGCTTCGCCGGTGTCGGCTTGAAGATCGGCGATCATCGTGAAAATCCACTTCGTCGGATCGACGGGATCTTGAGTCGGGTTCTTCTCGTTCCACACGTTCGGCTGGAACTCGTAAATCAGGTTCGAAGCGTTGCGCACACCTTGATTCACCGAGACGACCATCAGTCGCGGACGCATCTTGTCCGCATCGAGCGAATCCGGATCCTTCACGATGACGGTGAACTTTCGTTTTTCGCCTTCGCGGGTCCACTGGTTCTTCAAGTTCTCGACCGACACGATTTCGGGATCACGCTCGGCGCGAATCACGAAAACTTTCACTTCCTGCTCGCGAACGAGGATCGGAAGAGCGGTCGTCTTCAGGCTGATCAACATACGCATGTTGCGCGAGTATTCTTTGTCGACGAAGCCTTGCGGCGGAGTCCACGTCAGAGTCGCACTCACCGCATCCCAGTTCGCGCCCGGAAAATCCGCGAGATTCACGATTTCGATGACGAAATCTTCGCCATACTTCGCGGCCCGGCCGTTCACGGGTTCGAGCACGGAGCCCGTCACCTGGAAGCGACCTTGCTCGCCTTCCTTGAAGCTATAATAATCTTGTGCCTGGATGCGAAGCGCATCGCTCGCGACCGGCTTACGGGGTTTCTCACCGACGTTCGTCGGCGGAAGTCCGTTACGGATGGCGTCGGCCTTGTCGGCATACGGGTCTTCTTGCCCGAGCTTCGTGCAACCGATCGCGATCGCGACAAATGCGAGCGCGAGCGCAAGCGCGCCCGCGTTTCTGAAATTGGTCATGTCTCTCCCCTAACCCTCTCAGCCCATATGGGCTTTAAAATCCCTCAACCCTGACCCGTTCTGCGGAACATGAACGGATACGTAACTTTGACGTCAACGCCATTTTGCGGGAGCGGGAACTTCAAGCTCCGCATCCGATTGACGACGCATTGTTCAGCCATCGAAGAGTTGAGCGTCGAGTTCTCGACGCCCGCCGTTCTCACCGTTCCGTTGCCACCGATGGTGAATCGGATGGCGACGCGACCAGCGAGGCTCGGCTCACCTTGCAGAGCCTGCTCGTAGCAGAAGCGGAATTGGCCCATGTTGCGGTTGATGACGTCCGCGATCAGATCGCGATCGAGGCCGCCTTCGACCAACGCTTCGCGACCGAGCGGAATCGTGGATGTACCAGCGGAACCGATGAGGCTGAGTTTTCCGTAGCCGGCCTGACCGCCGCCTTTGCCTTTCGTTCCGTAGCCGCCGCCACCTTTCATGTTCGCACCGGCGCCGAGCGGAGCCGCGACGAGACCTTTTCCGTAGAGCGTCGTCTGCACGCCGCCCGAGCCACCCGTACCACCGAGGCCGGGGCCCGCGGTCGTATTGACGGCACCGAGGTTCACGCCACCGCGCTGCTTCGAGTTGCTCATGCTACCGAAGACGGAGAGGGCGCCCATGCGCTTGATGCTCGCGGTCTTCGTCGGCTTCACGGGCTTCACGTTCTTCGCGATTTGCTTTTGTTCCGCTTGCTTGGTTTGCGTCTGTTGGACGATCGGCTGCGGCTTCACCGGGATCTTCTTCACGATCTGGACGACTTGCTGTTTGAGCTCTTCGTCTTGTTTCGTGATGTCCGGGCGGAGCACGAACATGAGCGCGATCAAGACGACCATGAAGACGGCCGTTCCGGCGACCGAGCGCTTGAACTGCTCGTCATCTTCTTGCGGCACGGGTTGATTGCGCGTCACGTCCGCGATG
>JAZKJB010000284.1:0-4603 GCA_040384505.1 Bdellovibrionota bacterium
TTCATCTCGTCGACGAAATCTCGGATACGGAAAGCTGGCTCGCCACGAACGTCACCGCCGGCGACGCCATCTTCAAAGCGCGAACCGCGAGCGATACCACTTTCGTCTCTCGCCTGCTCTCGCTCGAAATCGCCGAACAACCTTCGCTTTCCGATCTGCCGAATCTTCTTCGCCTGCGAAAAATGTTGAAAGCCCGAGGCGTCGACATCGTTCACGGCCACGGCGCCAAGGGTGGAATGTACGCCCGCCTCGTCTCACGAATGATCGGCGCGAAATCCGTTTACAGCGCGCACGGCGGGAGCCTTCACGACGTTTTCAGTCCCTTCAAACGCCGACTTTTTCTTTGTGTCGAGTGGGTCTTGAGCTTTTTGACGGACGGTCTGGTTTTCGAGTCAAGCTATACGCGCGAACGCTACTTCGATCTCGTCCGAGAACTACCGGAAAGGGCGCATCTCGTTCCGAACGGAATTCGACTCCCGGCGGTTGCCGTCGAACGTCCCTTCGGTCCATGTATTCAACTCGCAGCGTTTGGAATGCTGCGGGAACTGAAAGGCCATGACATCTTGATCGGGGCCGTCGCGATCTTGCGATCGAAGGGTCTTAACGTCGAAGCGCATGTCTACGGCGAGGGCCCGTTTCGCCAGTCACTGGAAAAGCAAATTCGTGAGGCGAAGCTCGAAGGTGTGGTCGTTCTCGAAGGCGAGACCGCATCTCCTGTCGAGGTGATGAGTAAAGCCGACATCGTCGTTCAGCCGTCACGCTTCGAGTCCTTCGGGTACACGGCTCTCGAGGCAATGGCCCTCGGCAAAGCCGTCGTCGCTTCGAAGGTCGGCGGGCTTCGTGAACTGATCGACGACGGAGTCGATGGAGTTTTGGTGCAACGACTGGAACCCGAGGCGTTCGCGACGGCACTCGAGCGATTGATCAAAAATCCAGATGTCGCGCTTAATCTCGGACGCAAGGCCCGCACGAAAGCCGAGTCGTACGATTCGGGCCGCATGGCGGAAACGATCTCGAAAATTTATCGAGAACTCTTGGGCGAGCGTTAAAAAATACTTTCGAGGATTTTCGCGAAGCGGATCGCGAAAGTGTGCTCACTGTGAGCGCGCTTGAAGGCTCGGGCCGTCATCGCACGTCTCTCTTCCTCACGGAACAAATAGTAATGGATCTGAGCTGCACACTCGGCCGGTGTGTCGAAGACCGCGATCTCTTCACCGATCTTCCAGTGCCGCTCGAGACCGACGGCATACTTGCTCAACTGGAATCCCCCGGCGAGTGGGATTTCGAAATTGCGGGCCTTCACTTGCTCCGTTTGCTTTGGCGATCGCAGCCAGCGCAAGAAATGGATTGGCTTGGAGAAGACGAAGCGAACGTCTTGCGGAACGCTGTTGGAGAGATTCAAGTTGATCCGCGACTGGAAGAAGACTCGGTCCATTTCTTCGAAGCTTAGTCGCCCGTTGGGCCACCCTGAACCGAAACACTCGACACGAATGCCCGATTTCGCGAGCTCGCCGATGACCCAACTTCGAACGTCGTTTCGACCGCCGACGAAGGAGACGTCGTACTTATAGTCCACGCCGAGCGTGGGATCGAGGATTTCGGTGGGCGGTTCCCCGGCCCAATCACTCAAGATCGGCTCGATTCCAAGCTGGCGATACTTCGAAACACAAAGCGGGTCAGTCGTAATCACGTGCGTGAAGTGAGGGCCCAAGATTTTCGAGAACGAGTCGAAGCGCCAGTGGTCGTCGCCGAACCAAACCGCCGTTCGGTATTTCGACTTCAACTCGTCGAGCGTCGACGTCTCGAATTGCCAGGTGTATGGCGCGAACAAAATCAGATCAGGCTTGATTCTCGCTGCCGCTTCTTTGAGAACATTCTGGAGCGGACCGGAGTCGGCGATGTAGGGGTCGAACCAAACGGGCTCGACCCGGCCGACGAGCTTCTTCAGATTCTCGTAGAACCACTTCTTTTCACCCGACGTCCCCCGTTTGGGGTCGCCATAATCGTTCTCGAGCATCACGGTCATGACCGTTTTGTCGGCGTATTTCACGGCCAAAGTTACCAACTGTACACCCCGAGGCAAGCCGTTTATTGTGCTTCCAGAGGGCCTACGGATGCATCCATTCCTGAATCGTGTTTCACGATCGATTCAAAAGCGATTCTTCAAGACCGACTTCGATCGCACCTACGATCGATGGGTCGCCGCGCGCGGCGACGCGACCTTGAGACTCGACTACCCTCTCACCAAGTCCTCTCTAGTCCTCGACCTCGGCGGTTACCGAGGCGACTGGGCCGCTGAAATTTTCGAGAAGTACGGCTGCCGAATCTTCGTGTTCGAACCCGTTTCGTCGTTCGCCGAAGGAATTCGCCGACGATTCAGCGGACAAAACGAAATCCGCACCTTCGATTTTGCGTTGGCCGGACGCAACGGCACCACGGAGATCGGTCTCGACGAGAACAGTTCGTCTGAATTCGCAGCAGAGGCCTCGAAGAAGACCGTCATCCAACTCAAAGACATCGCGGAATTCTTCAACACTCAAAACGTGACTTCGGTCGATTTGATGAAGATCAACATCGAAGGCGCCGAGTTCGATCTCTTGGATTATATGCTCGATCGCGGTCTCACGGACCGCATCGCGAACCTTCAGATCCAATTCCACAACTTCGTGCCAGCAGCCGACTCTCGGCGCGAAAGCATTCGCTCACGGCTCGCGAAAACTCACGACGTCACGTACGACTTCCCGTTCATCTGGGAAAACTGGCGAAAGCGCAGCTGAATCTCAGCTCGCATCCACTCCGGCTTTGTAGCGTAGCGCGAGATGAATCGCGGGCAGTGCCGCCAAGACGAGCGCAATCGACGGAGGCATGAGATTCGCTTCGTTCGCGTAGGCCAAGGGAAAGAGCCACAAGACGTTCACGGCCCCGAACAGCGATGAAACTCGCGCGTGACTCGCGCCACTCAACACCATTTTTTGATAAAAATGCGAGCGGTGGGCCTGATGCGGCTTCTTTCGCCTCGAGAGGCGAACGAACAGAGTGATCGTCGCATCCCAGATGAAAGCAGAATTCAAGATCACGGCCGAGGTGAAACTGAGCTCCGCTTGTTCGGCTCCGACGACGGCGAACACGCCCAGGAGAAATCCCGTGAAGGCGCTCCCGACATCACCCATGAAGATCTTCGCGGGACTCCAGTTCAAGAACAGGAAGCCGACCGCACTTCCCGCCAAGATGACATAGGCGACCGCAAGAGGTGTGGGTCCGGAAGAGTTCAAGATCAACAACAAAGAGGCAGGGATAGCGACGGTCACGGTCTGGAGACCAAGAATCCCGTCGATCCCGTCCATGAAGTTGTAGAGGTTCGTCATCCAGACGAGGAACAAAACGATCGCGGGAAATGCGATGAAAGCTGGTATGAGAAAGCCAACGAACTCGAAACTATTCGCACGAACGAGTCCGAACCGATCTTCGAGAACGAGTAATACGACGAGGCTAGCGGAGAACTGAAACGCGAGTCGAATTCCTGCCGAAAGCCCGCGCTTGTCATCCCACCACCCGACTGCAGAGATGACGGCTGCCATCGCGACGACCGCCAGCCAAGTCGACTCGCGGCCGAGCTCTGCCAATGAGACGAACGCGAACGCAGTGAAAGTGATCGCGACTGCGAGTCCGCCTCCACGAGGAGTGGGAGTCTTGTGCGAACTGCGTTCGTTCGGGATGTCGAGGATGTTTCGTTTGAGAACGTAGCCGCGAACGAGTTTCGTGAGCGCGAAGGCGAGTAAGCAGGCGGCGCCGGCGAATGCCACGAGCGCGAGAGGCGACATCACTGCCGCTGTTGCTTCATGAACCAGGTGACGGTTTCACGAAGTCCTTCGTCGGTCGTTTTCAAGGGCCGCCAACCGGTCTCCGCTTTGAACATCGAGTTGTCCGCCTCAAGACTCACGATCAACCGCGAGACCTGTTGCGAGATCCCGAAGAGTCGTCCGAAAACACGAAGTGCAAAAACAGGGAAAGGAACGAGCTTCGACTTTCGGCCCATCCCGTCGCTCAACTTTTTCATTAAGTCCGGCGTCGACACCGCGCCATCGTCGGAAACCGTGAAAACGCGGTTGATGGCAGTTTCGCTTGTCGCGGCGACAATGATCGCATCGACGAGATTATCGACGTGGATGAGACTGCGGCGATTGCAAACTGAACCGAATGGCAATGGCCACCGACCCGAGACTAAACGAAGAAGGTTCAAGAAATTAGCTCGGACTCCCGGCCCGTAAACTAGCGGGGGCCGAAGGACGACGACTTCCAACGACGATCCTTTCGCCAACCGAAAAATCTCGCTTTCGGCTTCGAGCTTCGATTGTGCATACATATCTTCAGGAGCCGGAGTCTGATCGCCCGTGAAGGGACGCTCGGATGTCTCCTCGCCGTTTACTTTCACGGTACTGACGAAAACGAGCCGCTTCACTTTCGCTCGAATCGCTTCTTCGACGAGGTGTCGAGCTGCTTCGACGTTCGATTCGCGGTAGGCCGCCAGAGTCGCACTTCCGCGCATGTTGTGAACTCGCGAAGCCAAATGAACGGCGACATCGGATCGGCTGAGATAAGGCTG
>JAZKJB010000285.1:0-4486 GCA_040384505.1 Bdellovibrionota bacterium
AGCTGAAGTCAGTGGTGTTCCGGTTTATGTCTATCAACAAGTTGAGGCCCTCTTTTATGGGTTTGATCTAGATAACCGCAGTGAAGTGAAGAAAATGGAACAAGGTGCACTTTTTCTGATTAACAAATTTGATCTCATTCGCGCCAAGGACTGGTCGAAAACCGCACTTGGGTCCATCGAAAATTGGCCGCAGAGCTTGCGGACGACCGTGAGTCTTTGCCTTGCGTCCAATTTTCCCATCAACATCATTTGGGGACCCGATGCGATTCAAATCTACAATCTCGGGTACAAAAACCTTTGCGGCGCAGTCCACCCCCGTGCGCTCGGCGAATCTTTTCGCGTAACTTGGGGATCCGCTTGGCCCGTGCTCGGCGAGCCCTTCGAACGCGCGAGACTCGGCAAGACGTCGTTTCTCGAAAATCAGCGCATGTTCCTCTTGCGCAACGGATATCTAGAAGAAGCGTTCTTCACGTTTTCCTTGAGCCCGATCCGCAACGAGCTCGGCGAGGTCGTCGGCCTATTTCATCCAGTCACGGAAATGACTTCGGCGACATTGAATCAGCGTCGTACCAGGATGCTTCGCGATATTTCGAGCGAAGCGGCCAACAGCGACCACGTCAGCGAAGCTTTGCGCCGAATCGTTCGCACGTTGACGGATTATAAGCACGACCTTCCTCACGCTTTCCTCTGTCTGGAAAACGAAGAAGGAAAGCTCGTCGTCCAGGCCAGCACCAGCGACACTCACGGCCTCACGGACTTGAACGCTTGGCCGATCGCCGAGGCCTATGCCACGGGAGAGCCAGTTCTCGTCAGGGACGTGGTGAAGCGTTTCGGCAAGCACCCGTCCGAAGAATATCCGGAACCCATCCAGCATGCCTGTGTCCTTCCGATCAAGATCCCGGGCCAGCGTCGGCCCCTTGGTTTCTTGATGGCAACGCTCAGTACACGGCTTCCGTTGGATGAAACGTACTTGGCGTTCTTCGATATGCTCAGCAACACCGTGAAT
Organism: Bdellovibrionota bacterium; assembly: GCA_040384505.1. Classification (GTDB taxonomy): domain Bacteria; phylum Bdellovibrionota; class Bdellovibrionia; order Bdellovibrionales; family JAMPXM01; genus JAZKJB01. Next base: position 1,007 of record JAZKJB010000285.1, read on the forward strand.
GGCGCGATCGCGAACGCGAAAGCCAACGAATCGGCCATCGACGAGCTGACCGCGAGCGAGTCCGGCAAGTTCGCTGCTGAAGCTGCGACCCGCTCCAAGAGCGCGTTCCTCGCGAACATGAGTCACGAAATTCGAACACCCTTGTCGTCGATTCTCGGGTTCGCGGAAATCCTCAAGAGCCCCGAAGTGAGCGCGAAAGACCATTCGAAGTACCTGGACATCATCAGCCGCAACGGGCAGTCGCTCGTGAGGATCATCGACGACATCCTCGATCTTTCGAAGATCGAAGCCGACAAGTTGCGAATCGAAAACGATCCTCTCTGCTTGACCGAACTGGTCAACGACGTCCTCGCGATGTTCTCCGATCGCGCCAAAGGCAAAGGACTGACCCTCACGTTCGATACCCACGGACTGCCGAACTTCAAAATCGAATCGGATGCGGCGCGGATTCGCCAGATTCTCGTGAATCTCATCGGCAACGCGATCAAGTTCACGACTCGAGGGGGCGTTTCGATCCGTGGCTCACACATGGAGATCGATTCCGATCGCGTCGGGATCACGCTTTCAATTCGCGATAGCGGCATCGGGATTTCGAACGAGCAAGCGAGCCAGCTCTTTCCAAGAAGTTGGCCAATGCCATGAATGGGGACATCTTGATCGAAAAAAATGGGGACGCGCGCGGTTCGACCTTCGTGGTCAACTTGATCGTCAAAAGGAGCCTCAATCAAACTCAGGCGGCCTCCGACCTTCCGTATCAACTAACAAAAGGCCCGAGCAAGTGCCTCAATGATTGGAAGATTCTCGTCGTCGACGACTCCGAGGACAATCGGACGCTCATGAAAGTTCTGCTGGAGCGCGAAGGCGCGATCGTCGACTTGGCCTCGGGCGCCGACGAAGGAATCGAGAAAGCCCACGCCTCGAACTTCGACCTGGTCTTGATGGACATCCAAATGCCGAACGTCGATGGCTACCAAGCCTTGGCTCGCCTCCGTCAGGAATCGTACAGAAAGCCGATCTTCGCTCTTACGGCTCACACGATGAAAGAAGAGCGCGACCGAGCTCTCGCCGCCGGATTCTCCGGACACATCTCGAAACCGATCAATGCTAGCGCTCTCGTCGACACTCTGATCGCGCACGCGCGTCAGTGGCACTGACTACCCTTTGGCGGGTACCAGCTTCATGCCACCTTCTGCGATGAGCATTTTGTGGCGGCCATTCCTATGCGCAGTATTCCGAAGCTTGTAGATCTCAAGGTATCGTTCGCGTTGATAGCCGTTTTCGGTCGACGTCAGGAGAATGACGCCGTCGACGACTGTCTCCTCGACCCCGAAACGACTGATCTGATTGGCACCGTAGTGGATGTCTGTCGCGAAGAAGCCGACCGCTTGAGCCATCTGAACGAGCGTGGCGATCTGAAAGATCTTTTCACGAACCGCTTGTGCGTTCTGGATCTTGTGGACGAAGACGGAAACGGAGTCGATCGCGACGCGCTTCGCTCCCAGCTTCTCGATTCTGTCCTTCATCATGAGGAGATCGCGCTCGACGAGAATCTCCGTCTGCGGGACGAAAACGATCTCGATGTTCCCCTTTTTGATTTGCTCCTCGAGTTTCCAGCCCATTCCATGCGCGGCCGTGACGAGACGCTCGGGCGTTTCCTCGAAGGAGAAGAAGACCCCCTTTTGCCCGTACTCGGTCGCGCCTTTATAGATGAACTCGAGACAAAGAATCGTTTTTCCGGTGCCGGCAACTCCGGAAACCAAGACGCTCGAGCCCCATGGGATCCCGTCCCCGAGAGAGGTATCGAGAGTCTTGATTCCAGTTTTCGCGCGCTCAGGCCCGTTCCCCATTATCCTTCGATCGCTTCCGGGCTCTCTTCGGATCGTCACACGAGGCGCGTAAATTTCGAGGCCGCCGGTGTTGATGATGAAGGTGTGTTCGTCGCGGCTGTGATTCGTTCCGCGCATCTTGACCACCTGAATGAAGCGCTGCTCTTCGCCCGACTCGGCGAAATGCTTGAGCGTGATGACCCCGTCGACGATCGAGAAAAGAGGATTCGATTCGATCTCGTTCTGGGTGAACTCTCCGAGCAAAAGAGCCGTACACTCCCAGGCCATCAAATTGATCGCGATTTCGTAGGTGAATTTTCTCAAGTCCTCGCGCGACTTCGCCAGATCCTCGAAAACCTTGAAGCTATCGATGACGACGAACGCAGGCTTCACTCTTTGAACATGGCGCATGACGAGCTCGATCGCTTTCTCGAGTCCATCCAAACGAAGGATGTCCCCGAGATCGATGAACTCGATGCAGCCTGAATCGAGTTTCGCTTGATCGTAGAAATCGAACTGACGAAGGTACTTCAGGGTCTTGGCCGTAGGTTCCGAGAGTGTTTGAAAGAAGATCGCTTTCGTATCCAGCGAGGCATTCTTGAACACGATCTGCTGAGAAAGAATCGTCTTTCCCGAGCCCGGAGTTCCAGCCAAGACGGTCAAGTTCCCCTGGGGAAGGCCGCCGGCAAGTACCGCATCGAGATTTCGGACACCCGTTGAAATTCGGCCGAGGCTGGTGTCAGTCTTCATTTCCGCTCTCGATTCTTTTTGGCAAAGCTGAGTGTTCGGGACGCTTGCGGTTCGGGGGCGGGAGGCTTGGTCGCCGGCTCACAGGTCACCGTCATCAGCTCTTGGTGCAAATATTTAGTGAGAATGTCGGCCGTTATTTTGCCGAAGACGTCGAGAATCTCGAGGAGCCAATCCTCGAGCGCGCGTTGGACGTCTTCTGCCTTTTGCGCTCGCGCTTGCTCACCGAAACTGTGGAAGTCGAGCTCGTTCACGTTGCCCGTAATCGAAGCGAGAACCGGGTGCTTCTCTTTGCATTCGAGCAACGTTCTCTCGAGGACGGCCGCGACCGTGACTCCACTCAAGATTCCGAGGCTTCTACGTCGAACGGCTTCGACGGCATTCACGAGGAGCCGAGTTTTTTGCTCGGGAGAAAGCCCGGCATTTGCTTTCAACCAAGCGTCGACTCGTTCCGAATGAAGCACATTGGGATGCCGAGACTTCAGTTGCCCACTCCTGAACGAAGAAATTCATATTCAGCGTGACTATGGGCGCTTACGAGGGATGCGTAAAGGGAACTCGAAGATTATCACTGAATCAAAACCGTCAAATCGTCTGAGGGCCAATCAACGAAAGTCGGTCACTGTCGCGTCAGAAGACCTCGCCCATCTTTCCTGCTTGAAAGTCCGCCATCGCCTGGCGGATCTCGGCCTCAGACGTCATCACGAACGGACCGCGCGAGACGATCGGTTCGCGAATGGGTTGGCCAGCGCAAAACAGAACCCGAACTTCTTCGCTCGCCGAGATCGCAATCTCTTCTCCTCGCATCTCGAACGAAACGAGACTCCGGGGCGGGACCTCACGACCGTTGATCTCGACCGTGCCACTCAAAACGTACAAGAAGAGATCCTTTTCAGGCGCGACACTC
>JAZKJB010000286.1:0-22833 GCA_040384505.1 Bdellovibrionota bacterium
AGCGAGAACCTCGAGACCGCCCGCCGCGAGCTCGCGAACTTCGCGTCGCGAACCCACTTCCAGCAAGTGGACGTTTCGAAGCCCGCCTCTTGCGAGGCTGCGGCTCAGGCGTTGCCGTTCGAAGTCGACGTCTTGGTCAACAACGCAGGTATCACGCGCGACAAGAGTTTCGCGAAGATGACGACGGAAGATTTCGATGCCGTCATCGACACGAACCTCGGCGGAGTTTTCCACGTCACCAAGAGTTTGCTCGGTCGCTTCAAAGCCGCGAGTCAGAACAAACGCATCATCAACATCTCGAGCGTCGTCGCATTGAACGGAAATTTCGGTCAGACGAATTATGTTGCGGCGAAGGCCGGCGTGATCGGAATGACAAAGACATGGTCGCGCGAACTCGCGCGCAAGGGATTCACGTCGAATGCGATCGCACCCGGCTTCACGCTGACTCCGATGGTCGAAGCGATGCCGGCCGAAGCGCGCAAAGCGGTCGAAGACAAGATTCCTGCAGGTCGTTGGGGCAAACCGCAAGACATCGCCAACGCGTGCATGTTCTTGGCGTCCGACGAAGCGTCCTACGTCAGCGGTGCGGTGATCTCGGTCGACGGCGGCTTGGTCGTCTAAGAACGTCGAGTGCTTTGAGTTCGTGTGTTCAATGGGGAGGGGCCCCGTGACACAGGTATCGTAGAGGGGGTTTCATGCGTTTGATTTTCGCGATCGCCGTCTGGTTCGTCATGGGATTCACGACCACCGCCAACGCGGGAGTCACCAATTCACTGATGAACCCGCTCTGCCCCGCGATCGCGACCGGTATCCCCGCTTCCGCACAAACGACTGGTTTCGTGAAACTCGCGAGCGGTCGCTCGCTCTATACTCATTACGTGAAACCCGCTCCGGGCCAGCCGACGATCGTGCTCGTGAACGGTCTCACTTACCGCATCGGGTGTTGGGACGCTTTCGTTCATGAGCTCCACGGCGAGGGTTACGGCATCCTCCGTTACGATCCGATGGGCCACGGTGAAACGCTCCGAAAGTATTCCAAGAAAATCGAAGCGATCGATTACGAAGATCAAACCGAAGATCTCCTCCAACTCCTCGATGCCTTGAAGCTCCAGACGGCTCACCTCGTGGGCTTGAGCTACGGCGGTGGGATCGGTTTCGATTTCGCGTCGAAGCATCCTGAACGAGTCGCGACGCTGATCGCGATGGCGCCGTTCGTCGCTCCCATCCCGTGGCAAGACAAGTACCTTCAGCTGCAGGTCGAGCAAACTCGCCTGCTGAATCCCTTCCTCACCTGGAGCGACGACGAAATCTACGATTGGTATCTGCGCCGATTCGTCTACTCGACTTATCCGTCCTACGAGCCGATCGTGCTCGAGACTCCTCACAAACTCGAGGCGACCTTCCGGCTCGTGCAAGGAATTCGAAAATTCCACGTCGTCGACATCCTCCACAAGCTGCCCCAGGGGAAACTTCATCTCGTCCTCGCGGGTGACGACACCTACGTCCCGAAAGACATGCACGAAAAATTCTGGAGCTCGATCCCGAAGGGCGTCGCCGCTTCTCGCCTAACGATCGCAGGCGCCGGCCACAAGATCCCCGAACTCGAACCGCAATTCTCCGCCCGCTGGGTGAAGGAGATCGTTCGCGGAAATCCGAAACTCTCGCAAGGTCGTCAGTTCACGGGTCAACCGTGGACCGGTAAAGCCACCGCAGGCTCCGTCGTCGTCGACGGCCTCGGCGGTCGTTGAACCCATGGAAATCGTCGCTCTCGACGGAAACGTCCGCATGAATGTCGAAGTCCACCCCGGTGTCTTGCCGCTGGACACGCTTTTCATCCACGGCAACCTCGCATCGAACCGCTGGTGGCATCCTTCGCTCGAGCTTCTGAAGGCGAACGCGAAGCCCGGCACCGAAGGCCGGATGATCATGGCCGAATGGCGCGGCTGCGGCGACACGTCGCATGTTCATGACGAAGCCGAGCTTCAGATCGAGAGGCTCGCGGAAGACTACGTGAACCTCCTGCGTGAGATGGGAGTGAAGAAAGCTTGTGTCGTCGGTCATTCGACGGGCGGCTTGATCGCGCTCGTCGCGATGGCGAAAGCGCCGCAACTTTTCGATCGTGCGGTCCTCCTCGATCCCGTTCATCCCGGTGGAATCGCTTTTACACCCGAAGCCCTTCGCGGCTTCACGGCGATGAGCCGCAATCGCCAAGTTTGCGAAGACGCACTTCGCGCGACGATCCACGGCGTGGAAAAAGAAAACTCGTTCTTCCAAACTCTCGTCGACGACGCCTTCTCCGTCGGTCAGCTGAACTGGCTCGGCGTTCCGCGCACGCTCGCGACGACGAACGTCGAAGGCTTCGTGAAACGCGTCGCAGCCCCCGTTTTGGTCCTCCATGGCGAACACGATCCCGTCCTTCCGATCGACCGCTCCCGCGCGCTCGAAGCGATCCTCTTGCATGGGCGCTTCGAAATGCTGAACGGCCAAGGTCATTCGGCGAACGTCGAGAATCCCGCTCTCTTCGTCCGTCACTTGAACGAATTCCTCTTCGAACGCGGGTAACGAAAGGTTCCAAAGTCTTATGTCACGCGCCACGATCACCGGCACCGGTCTCTACGCTCCCGAAAAAATCGTGAAGAACGACTTCTTCTCGAAAAAATACGATCGGGACATGGAAACCTTCCTTCGCGAACAACGAAACATCTTCGAGCGGCATTTCATGAGCGACGATCAAGCGACGTCGGACTTGATCGTCCCCGCAGCCGAAGAAGCGATGAAGAACGCGGGCGTCAGCGCACGCGACATCGATCTCGTCATCGTCGCGACCGACACTCCCGATTACATCTCGCCGTCGACCGCGGCCGTCGTGCAGCACAAAATGGGTTTGGTGCGTGCGGGCTCGTTCGACTTGAACACCGCGTGCGCGGGTTTCGCCACGGCACTCGACGTCGCGAGCAAGTATCTCGTCGCGGACGAGCGCTACCAAACGATTCTCGTCGTCGGTGCTTATGGAATGTCGAAGTACTTCGACTGGTCCGACTACAAAGTGACGAGTGTCTTCGCCGACGGCGCAGGCGCCGCGATCGTTCAGCGCGCGAAGACCGAAGACACCGGAATCTTGGCGTCGCAGCTTTCGACCGATGGTCAATACCACGACTACATGGGCATCTATGCCGGCGGAACCAAGTACCCGATCAACGAGAAGAACGTCGAAGAACGACGTCACCTTCTCCAGTTCACGAAGCGAATCCCGCCCGAGACGAACGGAATCGTGTGGCCGCACCTCACGCACACGATCTTGGATCGGATCAACGCGAAGGTCTCGGACGTGAACCACTTCTTCTTCACCCAGATCAACATCAACTCCATCGTCGAGACGATGCAGAAACTCGAAGCTCCCCTCGCGAAAGCGCACAACGTGATGGACCGCTACGGCTACACGGGAAGCGCCTGCATCCCGATGGCGATGGCCGACGCCGCACGCTCGCACAAGTTGAAAAAAGGTGACCTGGTCTTGGTCCTCGGCTCGGGTGGGGGTATGACCACGGCAGCGATGGCGCTGCGTTGGAGTTACGAGACATGACGGTTTCGAGCGATTGGCTCAAGAAATGGTCCCGGTTCTCACCGAAGTCGGTGGCGTTCAAAGACGCCGACTCCGGTCGTGAGCTCACGTACGGGAACCTCTATTTCTCGAGCTGTCGACTCGCCACCGAGCTCGAGAGCCGCTTCGGCGTTTCGCCTGGCGACCGCGTCGCGGTGCTCGCGACGAACGAACTCGAATACCCCGTTCTCTTCTTCGCGCTCCAACGTCTCGGCGCGATGATGGTGCCCGTGAACTTCCGGCTGAGCGCGCGAGAGATCTCGCATGTCCTCGGCGACAGCGAAGCCAAGCTCCTCGTCTCGCAAAGTCAGTTCGACTCCGTTCTCGCGTCGGCGACCGGAGTTCCCTCGCAGCGATGGGCTTTCGACGGAGAGGCGTCACTCGTCTCTTGGCTCGCGAAAGAAAACGAGATCTTCGCTCTCGAGAAACTCGGAGAAAAACTGAGATTCGAGAATTTGCCCTGGGAAAAGTCTTTCTCGGGAACCGAAGATTCCGAATGCATGGTTCTCTACACCTCGGGAACGACGGGCGCGCCGAAAGGTGCGCTGATCACGAACCGGATGCTCTTGTGGAATTCGATCAACACGACTCTTCGATTGAATCTGAATCAGAGCGACGTCACTTTGAGTTTCCTCCCCTTCTTCCATACCGGCGGCTGGAACGTCTTGCTGACTCCATTCGTCCATCGCGGCGCCAAGACGATCATCATGAAAAAGTTCGACGCCACTCGCGTCCTCGAGCTCTGTGAGAGCGAACGGGCGACGATCCTCTTCGGCGTGCCCACGACGATGGCGATGATGACAGCCTCCCCCGGTTTCGAAACGACCGATCTCTCGAGTCTTCGGTACGCGATCGTCGGCGGCGAACCGATGGCGATCGAGTCGATCCACACGTGGCAACGAAAAGGCGTCGCGATCCGCCAGGGCTTCGGACTGACCGAGTTCGGGCCGAACGTCTTTTCTCTCAACGAGGAAGATGCGATTCGCAAGATCGGCTCGATCGGCTTCGCGAACTTCTACATCGACGTGCGTGTCGTCGACGACGACGGCCGAGACGTACCGCAGGGTCATGTCGGGGAACTCGTCCTTCGCGGCCCCGTGTGCACGCCCGGCTACTGGAAGAATCCGGAAGCGACCGCGAACGCGATCAAGGACGGATGGTTCTACACGGGCGATCTCGTTCGAGCCGACGACGAAGGTTACTTTTTCGTGGCCGGTCGCAAGAAGGACATGTTCATCAGCGGAGGCGAGAACGTCTATCCGATCGAAGTCGAACAGTGCCTCTCGGCCCATCCCTCCGTTCGCGAGGTGGCGGTCGTCGGAATCGCCGACGACAAGTGGGGCGAAGTCGGCAAGGCCTTCATCTCCCTCCACGCCGGCGCGAACGCCTCGGTCGACGAAATCCTCGGCTACTGCCAGCAGAATCTCGCGAAGTTCAAGATCCCGAAGCACGTCGCCTTCTTACCCGAGCTCCCGAAGGGCGATAGTGGCAAGATCTTGAAGAGATCCCTCCGCGACGGCAACTAATCCCGCCGTTCGAATGGCGCGTCTCAAAGTGAGACGGCCCGACCCCCAGAGCCAGTTTTTCTCTATTGGTTTCCGCGACGAAAGCGAACTTGCTCGTCTTCGCTCGGACACCACTTCGACGCGTGTGCAGACGCACGACAGAGATGTGAGACCTTCGGTTCTCACGCGGGCGAATGAGAGATAAGATGGATGGGTATCGGGGGATTCAGGTGGTTCGAACCGTAGTCACGAAATGCTTGGTGTTGGCGTCAGCCCTTCTTTCGCTGTCCGCGTGTCAGACTCCTCGGCACAAAGAATTCGCGAAGGTGAAGCAAGGCATGGAGAAGGATCTCGTTCTCGATGCCGCAGGCAATCCCACCGTTGCCCGCCGCTGGCACGGGAAGGATCGCTGGATCTATCGTTACGTTCAAACTCCCGACGGCCCGCAGACTCGCGAAGTTCACTTTCAAGATGGCGTCGCCGTTTACGTCGGAACGAAAGTCGTTCCCGACGTCTCGGCCGAAGACCAAGATCGACTCAACGACGAGTCGAACGCGCAGAGCGATCAGCGAATGTTGGCCGATTACCAGAAATGGAAAGACACGGTCGGCGCGGTCACGGCGGGAAGCGCTTACGATCCGAGCTCGTCGGAGTCGAGCGGCGCCAACGGTACGAGCGGCGCGACGAGAGCGATCGAAATCTTCGACGCGAATTTCCGCGAAAGCACGTACGGCATTCCGAATCCCGCGAAAAAATCCACGGGCTTCGAAGCCGTTCAGTAATCTCACTTCACCAATTTGATTTCTTCTGGGGCGTCGTCGTCCACACTCGCAGGTTTGCGATAGAAGGGATGCACTTTCGTGTCGTCCTTCTTTTCTTCGACGGCCTCAGGCGCGGGGAAGGTCGCCATCACGCGGGCCTTGATCCGATCGAGGCGTCCGTCGATTCCGACTTCGGCTTCCATGTCCTCGAGCGTTTTCAACTTGAACCGCGTGTAACGCTTTTCGAGAGCGGTCGCTTGCTCGGGATGTTTGAAGCGAATGTGCAACCAGAGGCGCTCTCGGTCGTTGCTGACTTTTTGGAGCCGCTTGTAGCTTTCGGCGATTTGATCGACGAGTTGTTTGACCGCGGTCTTTTCGTCCGTGTGTTTCTTCTCGGCCACCATGTGGTGGATGCCCTTCTGGAGATCGTCGATCTCACGATCGAACCCTTGCAGCTTCGAGAGGTCTTCGTTGTAAGTGTGATTGGACTCGGCGAAGGCCGGGCTTGCATTGATCAAACTGAATAGCAGAGCGAAAACGACGAGCGCTTCATTGAGTCGAATCGACTTGGGTGATCGCATACTGCTCCCATCGGATCTTCACCGGAAGACGCTTGATCCTGGTCACCAGGATCGAAGCCTTCACAGGCGAGAGACGCTCGATCGTCAGGACACCCTTCTCCAGCTTGGCGAACATCTGGTCCGCATCCCAGCCGAAGCGCGGGTCCTCTAGGACTTCTCGTATGGTTTCGCGCATTTCTTTAGAATCGATGCCCGAAACGAAGACCCGGAACAAAAGCGGCCCGTCTTTGGCCGAGGAAAGTTCAGAGTTCGCGAAGTCCGCGAGCCCGAGCGGATCGTCGGCTGGACCAAGGTCAGGGATCGCGTTTTCCACGGGGTTCGCTGCCGGTACGGGGTCGAAAGAGAAAGCCTGGAATTCCTGCTCTCCCGGATTTTCTGCCGGAGCGAAATCCTGTTCACTCGCGATCTCGAGGACTTCTCCTCCAAAATCGGATGCGAGCGGAGTTGGCTGCTCGTCATTCTCTGGCTCTGCTTCCGGCATTTCGAAACCACCCGTCGCGACGACGGGAGTCGCCTCATCGCCGTCGGCACTCGCGATCACCGCAACGCCATCCATGTCGATGAACGAGAAGACGCCGCACTTCGAACATTGCGACATCCCGTATTCTTCTTTGAGAGTCGTCCCGCAACTCGGGCACTGAGCCATGCTCGTCCTCTCTAGAACAGTTTCTTCTTCTTGTCCTTGCCCTGGCGTCGGCTGGCGCGGTTGCCGTCGGAGCCGCGGGGATCCGGATCCGGCTCACCACCCGAGAACACGAGACGCTGACGTTGCTTCGGCTTCAACGCTTCGAGTTTCTCCTCTGCTTCCGCGCGCGCGGCTTCGTCGTCTCGACGGCGCGGGTCGCTCGTGAGCGGAGCACGATCGCTTCCGTAGCCGCCGTCCCGCTCGGGAGAGTCTTCCGCCCCCGGCTCGCGCATGACGAGCTGGATTTTGAAGAGCTTCTCGAGGGTTTCCGATTTCACCAGGTAGTTCATCTCCTGGAACATCGAGAACGCTTCCTTCTTGTACTCGACGAGCGGATCCTTCTGCGCGTAGGCGCGAAGGTTGATCCACTCGCGGAGCTGATCGTTTCGCTGGAGATGCTCTTTCCAGCGTTGATCGATCGCTTGCAGCAGAAGCATTTTCTGCACCTGCGGTTTGAATTCCCCGAGATGTTTCGACTGCGCTTCGTAAACCGCGCCGACGACTTGCTTCACACGCTCGGTGATCTGCGCCGCCGTGACGTCTTTCCCGAACGAAGCGACGTCGAGATGAGCGTTGAACTGCTGCTGGAGCGCGATCTCGAGAGCCTCGAGATTCCACGCTTCACGTCTGCCGCCTTCGGGGACACTCGTGTCGAGGATCGTCGACGTCACTTCGCCGAGCATGTCCTTGATGATTTCTTCGAGCTTCTCGCCCATGAGAACGTCACGACGGAGTCCATAGACGACCTGCCGTTGTTTGTTCATCACGTCGTCGTACTCGAGAAGGTGCTTACGGATGTCGAAGTTGTGTCCTTCGACCCGTCGCTGAGCGCCTTCGATCGAGCGTGTGACCATTCCGGCCATGATCGGCTCGTCGTCGGGTACGTTCAGCGTCGTCATGATCTTCTGGATGCGCTCGCCGTTGAACTTGCGCATGAGATCGTCGTCGAGCGAAAGATAGAAGCGCGATTCACCCGGGTCACCTTGACGACCCGAACGACCGCGAAGCTGGTTGTCGATCCGTCGCGATTCGTGGCGCTCGGTGCCGATGATGTAAAGGCCACCTGCTCCGATGACGTCTTGTTTCTCGCGCTCGCACGTCACGCGGAAGTCTTCGACCGATTTTTTGTACTCTTCGCTTTCGGCATCCGGGAATTTCTGGCGGGCCATCGATTCGGGATTTCCCCCGAGGACGATGTCGGTTCCGCGGCCGGCCATGTTCGTCGCGATCGTGACCGCACCTTTGCGGCCCGCTTGCGCGACGATCTCGGCTTCCATTTCGTGATGTTTCGCGTTCAAGACTTTATGCGGAATGCCCGCACGCTGGAGATATTTCGAGATGGCTTCCGATCGCTCGATCGAAACCGTACCGACGAGAACGGGTTGGCCGTTCTTCTGCCGCTCGATGATGTCCGTGCAGATCGCCTTGAATTTCGCGTCGTGTGTTTTGTAGACGACGTCTTGCTCGTCCAAGCGTTGGATCGGGCGGTTCGTCGGGATCACCGTGACGTTGAGGTTGTAGATCTTCTTGAACTCGACGGCTTCCGTGTCCGCGGTTCCCGTCATGCCGGCGAGCTTCTTGTACATGCGGAAATAGTTCTGGAACGTGATCGTCGCGAGAGTTTGATTCTCGCTCTTGATCTTCACTTGTTCCTTCGCTTCGACGGCTTGGTGGAGTCCGTCGGACCAACGGCGGCCTTCCATCAAACGGCCGGTGAATTCGTCGACGATGATGATCTCGTCGCCCTTCACCATGTAGTCCACGTCGCGCGCGTAAAGGTGATGCGCCTTCAAGCCTTGGTAGATGTAATGCATGAGCTCGATGTTCTGAGGATCGTAGATGTTGTCGATCTTCAGGAGCTCTTCTGCCTTCGCGTTCCCTTCTTCCGTCAGCGAAACCGTGCGCGATTTCTCTTCCATGGTGAAGTGAACTTCTTTTTTCAGATGCGGGATGATCGAGTTGATCACGTAGTAGCGATCGGTCGATTCTTCCGAAGGCCCGGAGATGATCAGCGGCGTACGAGCCTCGTCGATCAAGATCGAGTCGCACTCGTCGACGATCGCGAAGTTCAGCTCGCGCTGCATGTAATCGGTCAGCTCGAACTTCATGTTGTCGCGAAGGTAATCGAAGCCGAGCTCGTTGTTCGTGCAGTAGGTGATGTCCGCTTGGTACGCTTCGCGCTTCTCGGCGTCGTATTGGTTCGGATAGACGACCGCCGTCGTGAGACCGAGCCAGCCGTAAAGTCGGCCCATCCACTCGGCGTCGCGTTTCGCGAGGTAGTCGTTGACGGTGACGACGTGCACGCCTTTTCCGGTCAGCGCGTTGAGATAAACCGGCAACGTCGCGACGAGGGTCTTACCTTCACCCGTGCGCATTTCCGCGATCGTTCCCTGATGGAGAACCATTCCGCCGATCAACTGCACGTCGTAGTGGCGCATGCCGAGAACTCGGCGCGAAGCCTCACGGCAAACAGCGAACGCTTCCGGCAGGAGCTTGTCGAGGTGCTCGCCGTTCTGGAGACGCTGCTTGAACTCGGGCGTCTTCGCCTGAAGCTGAATGTCGTTGAGAGCCTGGATCTGCGGCTCCAGCTTGTTGATCTGGTCCACGAGTGGTTGCAGGCGCTTCATTTCGCGCTCGTGGGCCGTTCCGAAAATCTTGCCTAGGACTTGATTGATCATCCGACCAAGATACCGGACGCAAACGCCGGAAGGAACAAGGTTTTCGCTACGTTCGGGCTGGTTTTCGGGTCTGCCGCAGCAGTTCGAAAACTCCGACTGCGACCGCATTGGAGAGGTTCAAACTTCGGGTCGTTCCAGGCATGGGAATCTTAACGACGCGCGCGTTCGCGAGTGCGTCATGACGAAGCATCCGAGCGTCGAGGCCACTGGTCTCTTTTCCGAAGACCAACCAATCGCCGCGCTGGAACTCCACGTCGAAAATCGTCTCTTCCCCTGTGGTTTCGACGAGAAAGACACGCGAGGAATCGCGGACACCGACCGCCCAATCGTCGAAGCTTCGATGTTTCTGCCAGGCGAGATCGGCCCAGTAATCGAGACCGGCCCGCTTCACCCGAGACTCGGTGATTTCGAAACCCATCGGTTCGACCAGATGGAGCTCGGACTCCGTCGCGACACAGGTCCGGGAGACATTGCCCGTGTTTTCCGGGATCAACGGCTCGACCAGCACCACGCGGCACAGCGGATCGGGATGAAGCTTGGGTTCGAAGGACATGGCGATGGCGTACCACGTGCGCCGCAGGCCTCGGAAGACCGAATTCAGGTCGGTATTCCGAATTCCGTCCTGAATTCAGAATCCCGATCGGAATTCCGGTTCAGAATTCTGATCGGTATTCGGTATTCCGTATTCAGAAGCAGAATTCAGAATACCGAATACCGACCTGAATTCTGGATTCCGAATGGAGCAGCTGCTCAAAAATTTCCCTAGGGAAAAATCTAGTTTTCCCCCTTTACGCTGCCCCCCTCCGCCGACTACTGTCTGGTCCCAAGACGCGAGGGAGCCCTCACCTGAAAAAGATCGAAGCGATCATCAAACCCTTCAAGCTCGACGACGTGGTCGAAGCTCTCTCCGAGATCGGAGTCGAAGGTGTGTCGGTGTCGGAGATCAGGGGATTCGGTCGCCAAAAAGGGCGAACCGAAATCTACAAGGGCGCCGAGTACGTCGTCGACTTCCTGCCCAAGACCAAACTCGAGATCGTCGTGAACGACGTGCTGGCCGACGCGGCCGTCGAAGCCATCGTACGAGCGGCTCGCACGGGCAAGATCGGCGACGGGAAGATTTTCGTTTCGGACGTGGCACGGGTCGTACGCATTCGGACGGGCGAAGAAGACGAAAACGCGCTTTGAGATTTTCCCGGAGAGGCTCTCGGTTCGCGAGCCCCTGCGAGATCTGCTCAAACCAAAAGAGACTGTTGAGACGGGATCAAACTTTTACCCATGGGAGATTTGCTGATGAATGGCAATTCGGTTCTCGAGTTCGCGAAGAAACACGGCGCGAAGATGGTCGACTACAAATTCTGCGACATGGTGGGCATGTGGCAACACTTGACCGTCCCTCTCCACCAACTCAGCGACGACGTTTTCGAGAACGGCATCGCGTTCGACGGAAGCTCGATCCGCGGTTGGCGCAACATCCACGAATCCGACATGATCATCAAACCGGATCCGAACACGGCGCAAATGGATCCGTTCATGGAAGTGCCGACTCTCTCGCTCATCTGCGACGTCCATCTCCCGGAGACCGGTGAGCCGTACGCTCGCGATCCCCGTCAGATCTGCAGAAAAGCGATCGCCTATCTCAAATCGACCGGCATCGGCGACACCGCATTCTTCGGACCCGAAGCCGAGTTCTTCATCTTCGACGACGTCCGCTTCGAGCAATCGCAAAACGGCGGTTTCTACCAGCTCGATTCGAACGAAGCCCACTGGAACTCGGGACGCGACGAAGGCAGCAACAACCTCGGTTACAAAGTTCGTCCCAAGGAAGGCTACTTCCCGGCTCTCCCGCACGACACGCAACACGATCTCCGCACCGAGATCTGCATGGAGCTGGAAAAGCTCGGCATCGTCGTCGAGCGCCAGCATCACGAAGTCGCGAGCGCGCAAGGTGAGATCAACTTCCGCTTCGACTCGCTCCTCGAGATCGCCGACAAGATGATGTGGTTCAAGTACGTCGTGAAGAACGTCGCTCGCCGCCACGGCAAGACGGCGACGTTCATGCCGAAACCCATCTTCGGTGACAACGGTTCCGGCATGCATTGCCACGTCTCGATCTGGAAAGACGGCACGAACCTCATGGCCGGCAACAAATACGCGGGCCTCTCGGATCTCGGCTTGAACGTCATCGGCGGGATCTTGAAGCATGCTCCGGCGATGTGCGCGATCACGAACCCCTCGACGAACTCGTACAAGCGACTCGTCCCGGGCTTCGAAGCTCCGGTTCGTCTCGCTTATTCGTACAAGAATCGCTCGGCTGCGATTCGTATCCCGAACACGGGCGCGAATCCGAAAGCGAAGCGCATCGAGTTCCGCACCCCCGATCCGTCGGCGAACATCTACATGTGTTTGTCCGCGATCTTGATGGCCGCGATCGACGGCATTCAAAACAAGACGAACCCTGGCGATCCGCTCGACAAGGACATCTACGGCTTGAGCCCGCAAGAGCTCGCGAACGTTCCCGCAGTGCCGGCGACTCTCGACCGCGCTCTCGAGAACCTCAAGGAAGGCTCGGCGTTCTTGCGTAAAGGCGACGTCTTCTCGGAAGACATGCTCGAAACGTGGATCGACTACAAATGGACCAAGGAAATCATCCCGCTCCAGATGCGCCCGTCACCGTACGAGTTCTATCTGTACTTCGATCTGTAATCCGCGATTCGTTCGACTCGAACGAAAAAAGCCGGCTCACTCGAGCCGGCTTTTTCATTTTGGCGTTCGGCGACTCAGAGCTGAGCTTCGATGGCCACCTTCAGCTCGTCCTTGAGAACTCTCGCTTTCGTCGCGGCACCGAAAGAGATCACGAGTTTCTCGCCGACGCGCTCGATGGCCAACGGGACGCCGGGCGAATAGCGAAGAATCCAACTTTGAATGGCACGAAGCGAATCCAAGCCGACCGGGTCCGCGGAGATGTGAGCGATACATTCCTTCAAGCTCAGAAGTAACTCGAAGATGCTGTTGCGCGCCTTCGGGTCATCGCTCGCACCATTCCATTCGACCGCGATCGTGACCGGATGACCGACCTTGGCCTCCACGACACCCTTCAAGCGGGCGACCTCTCTCTCGATGATCAGCTGGGTCGGAGCATCGGCCGTCACGGAATCTCGACCTCCCGTGAGGATGTCGACGACGTTGCTCAGATTCATGATGGTGACGATTTCGACGCTCTTCACCTTGAGGAAGGTCAAAGCATCGCGCTGGTTCATCCCCGCTTCGGGCTCGAGCAGCGCCAACATCGGATCGCCGTTGATCGACTCGATTTTAACGGGGATCCCGAAATGCCGATGGATGCCACAAGTCACGGTGACGAAGGGAAACCGTGAGACATTCCCTTCCGCTTTTTCGAATTGGCGAACCAACTCTTGCAAGAGCTCTTCAGGACGTTTGATCTGCAAGACTTTGACGAAGTCCGTGTCCACGGACTTCTCCATGTTCCATCCTTTTGAAATACGATTTCAGGCGGCCCCACAGTCTGTGCGGCGTCCCTAGAATCGACAAGCGCGGAATTCACGGAACGGGGGCCCCTGCACGGAGCTTTGACTTGCTCCGCTGCGAAACCTCGGCTTAGGCTGGTTCGGCGAAACACTTGTCAGGAGCTCTTGCGCGATGGCTGAAGAAGAATTCATTCCGTTCATGGTTTACGAATGGCTGCAGATCGAAGATGGAACCGTCACGATCGGCATCAGCGAAGAAGGCTTGAGCGAGCTCACGGAAATCACGGCCATCAATCTTCCTGCTGAAAGTGAAGAAGTCGGCGCCGACGAGATCTGCGGTGAGATCGAAACCGACGAAGGACCGCTGAATTTGTATTCCCCGGTCGAGGGCAAGGTCGTCGAGATCAATGCCGCCGTGGTGGAAAACCCCGCTCTTCTGAACGAAGATCCTTACGGCGACGGCTGGCTCTTCCGCGTGGAACCCAACGATCCCGACGATCTCGACGCCCTCGCTGGCGTCGACGATGACGACGACGAATAATCTTTTCAAAACCCAGACGCCCAGTCCCACGGCCCGTTGGGGCCGATTGCCCTTTCTCATCACCCCGAATAGCCTGAGCCCGATTTGCGAGTCTCCCGGGGGGGCAGGGTCATGCTAATCGGTCGTCGAAAATTCCTGCTGTCCGCAGGTGTCGCCACTGTCGCTTTCACCGGTCGAAAGAGTTGGTCGCAAGGCGCCGTTCCCGTCGGCGCTCCGCCTTACGGTTTTCCCGTCGTTCAACTTCATACCGACGACACCTCCGCTCAGTTTCGACTCCTGGTGAATCCGCTCCGCCCGACCATCTACGAAGCGACGACGATCGACGGAACGCCGCTGCCATTGGCCGTTCTCTCGTCGACCGTGAATCCGTTCGTCCGAACCGAAGCCCTCGATCACGTTTTGGTCGAAGGTCTGCAATCCGGTCGCGACTATCTCTTGAAAGCCTACGACGAAAAAACCGGAGCCCAGGTCGAAGAGCGAATTTTCCGCGCGCTCGACACTCGCCCGCGCGTCGCTCGATTCGTGGTGGCCTCGTGCATGATGGACGTCCTCGAGGCGTTTCAAGATGCGATGTTCGATGCGGTCCAAAAGTCGAAGCCCGAAGTCATCTTCTTCATCGGCGACACCACTTACACCGACATCGGCGGCGGCAACAACGTCGCCGACAACTGGCGCCGGCACATCGAGAGCCGCCGCATTTTCAATTTCGGTAAATGGAAGCGACTCGTTCCGATTTACGCCACCTGGGATGATCACGACTTCGGTGGCAACAACATGGATGGAACTCTTTCCCGCAAAGTCGAATCGCTGAAAGCGTTCAAGGCCATGTGGGGTTGGACTCCGCGCGGAACCGCGCTCACGGGCCACGGAGTCTCGAGCCATGTGGAGCTCTGCGGACAGCGGTTCTACCTCATGGACGATCGCTTCTTCCGTGACTCCGCTGCGACGTCGAGCGGAAATCAGTGGGGCCCGTCGCAAGAGAATTGGCTCATGACGAGCATCTCGTCCTCGGCGACTCCCACTTGGATCATGAATGGCGGTCAGTTCTTCGGCGGTTATCTCGGGAAAGAGTCGTTCGAGTATGATCACCCGCAAGAACTCGCACGCATCACGCAAACGCTCAGGGAGCTCGAAGCCCCCGCCGTGCTCGTCTCCGGCGACGTTCATTTCAGCGAGCTGATGACGATCGAAAAGGCGCAGTTGGGTTACGAGACTTTCGAAGTGACGTCGAGCTCGCTCTTGAGCACGACGAATCCGATCCAGGATACGAAAAAGGTCAACCCGCGTAGGTTGACCTCGACTTGGCATCACAATTTCGTCGTCATCGACAGCGATCCGCGGAAACCGGGTGGACTCGATTTCCGCGTTCGAAGTATCGGCCGAGGCCTCAAGGTCTACTTCGACAAAACCTGCAGCGTTCGCCGCGTCTGATTAATTGAGCTCCTGGAACTTGAAGTTGCCGCTGGAGTTCGTCACGGTTCCGACGCTTCCGCCGATCAAGCGCACGGTTCCCGATTTACTGTCGATCCAATCGATGTGCCCACCGACGACCGTCAAGTTGCCCGAGATGTTCTCGATCTTCTTGATGTCGAAACCGCAGATGTAAGTTCCACCCGAGACATTCGAGATCGAGGTGATCGCGCCAGCTGCGTTACCCGACTTCAAGAGAGTCGTGTTGCCACTGATGTTGCTCACTCGGTTCAAGCTCGGCGCCGAGAAGGCCTTCGAACCCGAAAGATTCTCGATGTTGCCGCCCGCAGAAATCGGGAGCGCACCTTTCTTCGCTTTCGCCTCGCACTCGGCCCAGGCTTTTTTGACATCATCGCTCCAGGGAGGAGTCGGCGAAGGTGTGGGCGTAGGAGTCGGCGTTGGTGTCGGTGCAGTCGTGTCGTCGTCATCGGAAGGAGTCGGCGACGGAGTCGGAGTCGGCTGCGTGTCGTCCGGCGTGTCTTGTGTATCGTCCACGACTTCGACTTCGTCGATCAAGGTGATCTGATCGGTCGTGCCGTTACCTTTGAAAGCGGAGGCATCGGTCGCTTCGAAATCGACGCGCGAACAATTCTGAAAGCCGACGACCAGGCAACCAAGTGCCATGACTGCTACTGCGGCTTTAGGATTCATGATGCGTTTCATTCGACCCCCCCGGGACGTTTGGATACCCGGATACTAGTGCAACGTCGGAGCCACCCCAGGGTGTCGCATCTTTGAACTGACGTCGAAACTTTTGGACATCGTCCATTTAGTTTACGGCGGATCGCGCTTCGTTTCGATCTGGAGCGTCCCGGAACATGACGGTTCACTCGACGATTGGCGAGGCCACGAAATGAAAAGGGCCTCCTCGCGGAAGCCCTTCTCGATCGTTCGTCTCATTTCGATACGAGATCAGTCGAGATCGATGGTCACTCCATCGAGTTTCACCGAAATGTGCGGATGGAGCATGCACTTGCCATTACCGGTCTCGTGGATGTTCGCCTCGACACCGCCGACGTCGATATGGATGCCCATAGCGCCGAGTGCGTGACCGACCGAGTTCCCTTGGTTGACCTTGAGGCCCGAGCTCATACCGCTCGGAGTATCGAGCGCGTGCATTTCGTTTCCGCACTTGATGTAGCTACCCTCACGGAGAACGACTCGAACTTTGTCGTCTCCACCGGCTTGCGCGATCGCATCGTTCACGAACTTCTGCACCGTCGAGAGCTCCATCGAGCCGCCCTTCACGACGACCGTGTGCTTGTCTTTGCCTTTACCCGTATCGATCTCCACCTGCTTCACTTGCAAGTAGATCTTCGCGCCGGTCGTATCCGCGCAACCACAACCCGCATGTTGAGTCGGCGTAGGTGTAGGTGTCGGAGTCGGCGTGGGAGTAGCCGTCGGAGTTGGGGTCGGCGTGGGGGTCGGTGTAGGAGTAGCCGTCGGCGGCGTAGGAGTGGGGGTTGGTGACGGCGTAGGAGTCGGTGTGGGCGTAGGAGTAGGTGTCGCCGTCGGCGTGGCTGTCGGCGGAGTTGCCGTGGGCGTGGGCGTCGGTGTAGCGGACGGTGTTGGTGTTGGCGTAGGCGTAGGAGTAGCCGTCGACGTCGTCGGCGGAGTGGGCGAAGGCGTAGGAGTCGGCGTAGGAGACGAATCGTCGTCGTCACCTTGATCGTCATCGTCATCATCATCGGGCGGTCCCGGTGGGCGTCCACCATCGTCGACGATGTCGTCGTCGGGCTGACCGGCGATCAAATTTCCTTTGGTTTTCTCCATCGCGAAATCGACTTCGGAGCAGTTCTGGAATGCGAACAGAAGGAGCGCGATGGTGGCGACGGCGCCGAGCGCTTTGAGAAATCCAAGTTGCAGTTTCATGATCCCCCCGGATCGCGAACGTCTCCGCCTGGAGCAGACGGAGTATGATCAAAACAGTGCAAGGTGAGAGCCAGCCCTATTGTAAGCACAATGAATTGAGGGCGAAACATTTCGACATCGTCTTACTTCTGATCGGCGATATTTTCGGTTTGAGCAGGACGTGCGTCTCGTTACGAGACGCTCATTTCCGCAGCGCGAGCTTCCGCAGAGAGAGGATATGCAGAAGTGCGGCGAAGGGGACGACGAAAGTCGGGAGCCAAACGAACGGAAACGCACCGATCGCGATCGGCGGCGGATCGACGTGAATGGCCTGCAACTCGGTCGGCGCCGAGAGCAAACCTCGCGCCGCGACGTTGATCAACAATGCGAGGCCGATGACATTGAAGAACGCCGTCACCTTTCCGGCGAGCGCCACGCTGCCCGATTTCTCGAGCCGCGACACCCAGAGAGCGACGGGAATCGCGATCACGCCCGTGACGATGTCGAAGTTGGCTCCCTCGAGAGTCATCATCTTCGGGAACAGTGGCGTCATCGCGAGGTAGTAGAGCTGGATTTCGACGATGATGCGGAAACTCTGAAAACCGATCAGCCAGGCCTGCGGAAACTCCTCGAGCCACCGCTTCATGATCGGCCGGAACGCGAGGATCAGAGTTCCAACGAATGAAATCGAGATCGCGACCATGATCCTCGGGGGAAAGCCCGAAAAGTCGGTGAAATAACGATCGAGCGCGAATATTCCCGTGATCAGAAGAAAGCCGCCGACCGTCAAACGCAAGAGGCGGACCGGCCACCTCTTCGTCTCGTCCACGCGATTGTTCGCATACAACGCGCCCATGATAAGCGCCGAATAGAGGAGCGCGACGAGGACGATGAACGAAATGGAAAGCGGAGCATAGTCTTGAATCACCCCTCTAGCGTGGCCGATCGGAAATCGAGCGTCAACCGGCGGCCACGATCCTCAAGCAAGCTTTGACCTCGTGACATTATGTATCTTAAATAGCCGCATGTTCGAACACACGACGACTCTCGACGTTGGCTGCGGCCCACACAAACTCCCGAACGCGATCGGGATCGACATGTTGAAGCTCGAGGGCGTCGACGTCGTTCACGATCTCAACACCAGTGGCTGGCCCATCCCCGACGATCACTTCAAGAAGATTCGCTGCCAACACGCGATCGAACACATTCAGCGCACCGACGTCCTCGCTCGCGAAATGTATCGAGTCGCGAAAGACGGCTGTGAAATCGACTTCATCACTCCTCACTACAGCTCGTACGCAAGCTGGGGCGACCCGACCCACTACTGGCATTTCGCTCTCGCGAGCATCCCGAAGCTCTTCGAAATGCAGCTCCCGAAGGATTCCTTCGAAGTCACTCTCTCGAAGCTCAAGTGGACCGGCGGCCTTCTCGATCTTTTCGGTTGGCTGATCTACAAGATGTCGAAGAAGACTTACGAGAAGCGCTTCGCATGGATTTTCCCCGCGAACGAAATCCACGTCAGCTTGCGCATTCGCAAGCCCACGACTCATTGACGACATGACCGAAATCATCGCGACCGAGCGACTTTCGATTTGCGCCTGGGAACTCGACGACGCGGATACGCTCGCGAAACTTTCCTGGAATCCTGGTCTCGGCGAATACGGAATACAGAAATACGCGAATCTCTCGACGGACGAAGCGCGCGCGTGGATCGAAAAGCAAATCGCGTCTTACGACGCGGTCGGCACTTGCCGCTTCGCGATCGTTTTGAAGAAGACCGGGCAACTGATCGGCATCTCCGGAATGTACGTTCGCTCGCCGAAGATCGACGACGGCCTCGACATCAACTGGCGCTACCCGATCGCCTTCCGTGGAAAAGGCTACGCCTTCGAAGCTGCCGAATGCTTGATCGGATTCGCGTTCGACATGCTCGAGAAACCGCACGTGAATGCGTTCATTTCACCGGACAACGAACCATCGAAAGCCCTGGCGGAGAAACTCGGTTTCAAATTCGTTCGCATGGCGGAAGAGTTGAATCGGCCAGCGGAGCTCTGGCAAATCACCAGCGACGAGCGGATCGATACGCTCGATCTCTCGGTCGACGACGACTTCGCCGACGACGAAGATTGATTCTTACTCCGAGCTCGCCGCGGGCGGCGTCGGACCTTCTTGGAGAGAGAATTCCTTGAACTCGGTGCCGTCGAAACGAATCAGCTTCGATTGCTGATCGAGGACGGTTGCGAGATTCACGGGGCGCGTCCAGATCATCTGCAGGTTCTTCAAAGTTTCCCGCATGTAATCCGGCTGCATCTCGACGCCTTCGTACATGTGCGTGAGCAAGAGCTCGCCTCGGTTCTCGAAGTTCGCGTCTTCGACCTGGATGATCGGTTGACCGAAGTTCGTGAGCTGGAACAAGAGCTGCTTTTTGATCAACGGGAAGTCGCGCGTGTCGACTTCGTAGCGACCCGTGCGCTTGTTGAACTTGTACACGAACATCTTGTTACGGATGCAGAAGTCTTCCGTCAGGAACTCGTCGATGAACGTGACGTCGTTGTACGAGCGTCGAACGCTGAAGATCTTGTCGCGGCCCTGGCCGAGCTTACGATCCCAGTTGTTCTTCGCCTTGATGTCGTCGCACTCGTTCCATTCTTTTCCGTACTGTCCCTTGTTCCATCGCTCTTCGATGTCGCGGAAGAGCTCGATGCCGACCTTGTACGGATTGAAACCATTCGGCGACATCGCCATCGTGCCCGAGTGCGCATCTGCGAAATCGATGACTTCGCTGTCGTTCATGATGTTCTGGGTCATCATCTTCGCGTGCCAGTACGACGCCCAACCTTCGTTCATGATCTTCGTCATGCCCTGGGGTGCGAAGTAATAAGCCTCGTCGCGAATGATCGAGATGATGTCCTGCTGCCAGTTCTTGAGTGGCGCGTTCGCCATGAGGAACGCGAGAATGTCGCGGTCGGGTGACGAAGGGAACTTCGCTTGCTTCGCCGCTTCCTGCGCCTTCTTCTCGCGCTGGAACTGAACGAAGTCGGGAGGATTGATGTAATCGTCCATGTAGTCGCGATTCACTTTGAGTAGCGAAAGCTCTTTGCTCCGCTCCGGCTCCTCTTTACCCGTCGTTTTCTTGATGTACGGGCTATAGCGATCGATCAAGTTCTCGAGGGACAAAACGCTGTCGATGAAATTCTCGACGGTTTCGATCCCGTAGCGATCGATGTAACGGCGAATGCGCGTAGCGTGGTTCGCCATCGCGTCCATCATCTTGCGATTGGTCGGCGAGAACCACTGGTTGTTCTTGAAGAAGTCGCAGTGGCCATAGACGTGGGCCATCACGAGCTTCTGATCGACCATGCGGTTGCCTTCCATGAGATAGGCGTAGCAAGGGTCGGTGTTGATCACCATTTCGTAGATCTTCGAGAGACCGTACTCGTACGACTTCGAGAGCTGTTCGTACTCCATCCCGAAGCGCCAGTGTGGATATCTCACTGGAAAACCGCCGTACGCGGCGAATTGGTTGATCTGGTCGTACGTGATCAACTCGAAGATCGTCTCGAAGCAGTCGAGGCCGTAGCTCTCGGCGATCTTCAGGATCTTCACTCTCGCTTTTTCGAGTTCGGGCGTCAGATTCGCCATGAGCTCACTTCCCCTTACCCAAAAAGTCTTTGATCGAATCGAGAATCTTGTCGCGGCTCTCGATCTTGCTCATCACGAGCTGTTCTTCACTCGGGAACTCACGCTCGAGATCCTTCAAGAACTGACCGCTGCCGTATTTCGATTCGACCTGGCCATAACCGAACATGTTCACGTTCGGCAGGAAGAACTCACGAAGGAGCTTCATACAAAGACGCGTGTCTTCGCCCGACCAGTTGTCGCCGTCGGAAAAATGGAACGGATAGATGTTCCAGTCGTTGAACGGATAGTCCGTCTCGACGATCTGCTGACACAGTTTATAGGCGGAAGAAATCAACGTTCCGCCGGATTCGCTCGTCGAGAAGAACGTCTTCTCGTCGACTTCTTTCGCGGACGCATCGTGGATGATGAAGCGGGTCTCGAGACCCTTGTAGTGCTTCTTCAACCACGTGTTGATCCAGAAGCTCTCGAGGCGAACGATTTCCTTTTGCTCCTCACCCATCGAACCCGACACGTCCATCATGTAGATGACGACGGCATTCGCCTGAGGTTGGTTCTTCACTTTGAAGGAGCGATATCGCATGTCCCCGCGGATCGGAATGATGACCGGATCGTCGGGCGTGTACGTTCCGCTCGAGATGTAGCGGCGAAGCGCACGCTTGTAGGAATTCTTGAAGTGACGAAGACCTTCGGGACCGACCGGAGCAATGCCGTTGTACTTGTTCTTCAGGGCGTCTTGGCGAGGTTTGCCTTTGGGCTCGATGCGCGGAAGCTCGAGCTCTTCGCCGAGGATGTCCGCCAGCTCGTCCATCGAAATGTCGACTTCGATCTGGTGCTGACCGGATTGATTCCCAGCTTCGCCAGCACCCTCTTCCGACGGTTGTCCGTCGACGGGGTCGCCAGGCTGGCCTTGCCCCTGACCGACTCCGCCCCTTTGCTTCGCTCCATATTTGAATCGTGGGATGTCGATCGAGGGAACGGGGATCTTCACGAAGTCGTTCTCACGCTTACCGACCATCTCGCCGTGCGTGACGTACTTCTTGAAGTTCTCCTTGATCCGGCCGCGGATGATGTCCTTGAACCGGTTCTGATCTTCGCGAATGGCCACTAAGGCTCCTCCGTTACATCAACCCTTCGACTTCACATCGCCTCGCGCGAAGATGCTCGCCACATAGTGGAGAACGTCCGTCGCCGAGATCTCGTCGTAACCGAAATCCTTGATCAAGCGAGTCTTCACGATCTCGATCTTCTCTTGCGTGTCCTTGTCGACGACGCTCGAGACGAGCGACGTGAGCTTGATCGAGTCTTTCTGATCTTCGAACAACTTCAACTCGAGCGCCTTGTGCAGGCGTTCGTTCGTCTTGTAGTCGAACTTTTTGCCTTCGAGCGAGAGCGCGCCGATGTAGTTCATGATCTCGCGACGGAAATCGTCCTTGCGCGACTCGGGGATCTCGATCTTCTCTTCGATCCCGCGCATGAGGCGCTCATCCGGCTCCTCGTCTTGGCCCGTGAACTGGTTCCGCACTCGCTCTTTCTGCGTGTACGCCTTCACGTTGTCGATGTAGTTGCCGCAGACACGAGCGAGAGCGGAATCATCCGCCGAGATCGCGCGCTGAACTTCACCCTTGATGATCTCTTCGTACTCTTGCTTCACGACCGAGAGAAGCTCGCGGTATTCGCCTTTGAGCTCTTCGTTCGCGAGAAGCGAGTGATGCTTGAGGCCGCTCTCGAGCTCGTTCATCACCATGAACGGGTTCACGGAACCCTTGTTGTTCTGTTGCGCCGTCACCAGCGCGTTCGACAACTTGTCTTGAATGTAACGAGGAGAAATCCCGTCGAGACCTTCGCGAATCGCTTCTTTGCGAAGTTCTTTGACGTTGTCTTCCGTGTAGTTCGGAAGCGACTTGCCGTCGTAGAGCTTCATCTTCTGCAGACGCGTGAGGTTCGCCTTCTTCGGTTTCTCGAGGCGCGTGAGCACCGCCCACATCGCCGCCATTTCCACCGTGTGGGGCGCGATCGAAACTCCGCGGAGTTTG
>JAZKJB010000287.1:0-3041 GCA_040384505.1 Bdellovibrionota bacterium
CGACAGCGACGGCCGCGACGAAGCGAGCGCCTCGCAATTGTCGACCGTTGATCAATGTGAAACCCGTGAACCAAACGGAGAGCATGGGGCTGAGCAAGAAGAGGCGAATGAATGTCTTGAGGAAGAAACCGACCGGCTGACCCAAGATGAACTTCCAGCGCTTGACGAACGCGTTCGTGATCAACCAGAAGCCGAACAGACTCGCCGCGATCTTCACGGCGTGCCATTGAGCCCCTTTTTCGAGATCGAGCGATGCGCGCGCGTATTGAAGCGGACCACGGATCACGTAATGGACGAGATACATCAAGACGACGAGGAAGAGAACGGTCGCGAGGAACGAAAGCGTATCGATCCCGCCTTTCGACGAGAACGGATTCAAGTTGAAGTCGTCCTTCTGCGGACGACCCTTCGGGACCGGCGGGATGTAGGCTCGATTTCGTCGCTCGAGCAACAAATCGACTTCCGATTTCCTCATTCCTCAATTGAATCCGATCGAAGACCGCAACTCAAGCTCGTTAAAAAAGCTGCGGACGAACGTTCGCTCGATCCGCAGCTCCTCACGCGTGTTGCGCGCGCGAGCTTCAGTGACTCGAAGGAGCACCTTCGCTCTGGTTCAAGTAGCGACCGACCGCGACTTTCAGAAATCGAGCCTCTTCCGACAACGGCAGGCCTTTCTTTGCCGCGTTGTCTTCCAACCACTCGACGTAACCTTCGAGCTCGTTGCGCGGAATTTCGCGCAACTTCATACCTTTGTACTTCTTCCCGAACGAAATCCGATAGTCTGCCGGGTCCCTCGAGCTCGGTTGGCTCGCGGGAGTTTCGCTCACCGGGGCCGAAGCTTCGGCCCGGTCGTCCTCCGCGTCCACTTGCGAGGTCTCACTTCGTGAAGCGCGATCGACGGGCGCATCGACGATCCTGTCGCCTTCGTCGAGCTCATCTGCACAGAACTGAGTTCCGAAGCCGATGAGAGCGAGCGCGCGACCAATGGAGCCGGTCTCGGCCTTCTCGATGAAATCGGGAAAGCCTTTTTTCGTCTCGAACTTGTGAGACGTCGCGATCACCCGCCCCTTCTCGTCTTTGATGACGGCGCGAGCGTACGCACTTTCCTGCGTGACCGACAAGAGCTCGGTCTCGATCGCCCAGTCCGCGTGTTCCTCACGGAACCACACAAGACGATATTTCACTTCGAGGTACTCGCGTCCGCGCAGATTCAGCAGCGGAAGTTCGGTTCCTTTTGGTGTTCTATAACTACGTTGCATACCTTTTTCCCTCCTACGCACCCATCATGCGCATCCGAGCTTTAAACATGTGCATGCCTGAAACTTGCGCCAGGCGACGGAGCCATTCGAAACGCTTCCTTCGGTAGAGCCGAAGCACACGCTTGCACTCGCGTCCTAGATCGACGACAAAGAGAAACCATCTCGACGGAAGAGGATTTCGAATCATGGATCGCGCCCGGCTCGTCGGCGTCACCGAACTCATCTTGGCAGCCGCACTCTGGGGCTTCGGCTTCGTCGCCGCGACTTGGGCACTCGAAGGAATGGGACCCCTGGCGATCACCGGATGGCGCTTCGTCATCGCGCTCTTGGTGGGCGGCGCGATCGTGCTCGTGCGCAAGGACATGCGGAGGAGTTTGAACATGCCGTCGTTCCTCGCGGCGGCGGCTCCCGGATTGTTCATCAGTCTCTCTTTGATCACGCAGACTTGGGGACTCGAATATACGACCGCTACAAAGAGCGGATTCATAACGATTTTGTACGTACTGATCGTGCCGTTTCTCGAGCGTCTTTGGCTGGGGAGAAACGTTCCCCGGTTCCACGTGGTTTACGTTCTCGGCGCATTGATCGGCGTAGCACTCATCTGTGATCTGCCGAGCGTCTTCTTCGGCGGCGAAAGCCAAGCCGAGCGTGACAAACTCAATTTCGGTGACGCTCTCACTTTGCTCTGTTCGGTCTTCGCGGCGTTGCAGATCATTTGGTACGGCTTCATACAAGACCGCATCGGTTCTTCTTTCGTCTTCAATTTGTATCAATCGTTTTGGGCGGGAGTCCTTCCCCTCATCGCTTCGTTCTTCTTCGAGCCGTTGCCCACGTTCCCGAAGCCGACGACGATCGTCGGACTCTTGATGCTCGCGCTCGGCTCGACACTGATCGCCTTCGCACTTCAGATTCGCGCCCAGAAGAAAATTTCACCGAGCCTCGCGAGCTTACTCTTCTTGCTCGAGTCACCGTTCGCGGGATTCTTCGCGATCTTGTTCCTGAACGAGCGGCTGACGACGATGACCGCGACCGGCGCCGCCATCATTCTCTTGAGCCTCGCGTCCAGCGTGGTTTTCCAGCGAGAAAGCTCCGCCACCAAGTAATCTGTCGAACTTTTCGACGGTGAACTCTGAAGCTGACATACGAAATCGGAATGTGAGCGAAGCTCGACGATCTTCGATCGTTTCCCATGATGAAATATTCGAAACGGGGGACACTCGAAATGATCGGCTTCGAAAAGTTCTTTTACGAGACTCGCCCAGTGAATTGCTTGCTCATCGCTCTCGCCTCGCTTACAGGCGAATCGATCTCACGATGGGGACAGGCGAGCATCGGGCTCCTCGCGATTTCCTCGTTCGTCTTGATGTACTGGCGCTACCAATATCGTTCTGCGGTTCAACTCCGGCGCCACTGACCTGGACCAACCTCCAAGTCCGAATTCACTGATTCGTGATTGAGTGGCATCATGGTGTCAGGAGACACCATGAAGTTCGAACCCATCTTGTATGAGCTCCGCCCGTACCTGTTGATTGCGATCGCTCTGTTTGGTTTGTCGCATATCGGTTGGAACGCAGCGACCATCTTCGCAGGAATTCTCGTCGCCTGCGCCGTCCTCATCATCCACTGGCGAATGAAGTCGCGAAAGCGCTGATCACCCCGGATAGAGCAAGAATTCGCGGCGTGATGACGTCCACTCTTTTTCGTCGGGCACGCAGATCGCGTCGAGGTCACTGGCTTTCGATGCGGAGTCGTCGATCCACTCGCGCAGCTGCGGACCGCCGT
>JAZKJB010000288.1:0-12009 GCA_040384505.1 Bdellovibrionota bacterium
CCTTTGGATTCGCCCTGGATCAAGATCTTCACGCGGCCGTCGGCGAGTTTGCGCATGCGCATGATTCTCGCGATGGTTCCGACCGTGTAGATCGTCTCCTCGGTGGGGTTCTCCTCCGTGATTTCCTTCTGCGACGCCAGGAAGATCAGGCGATTTTTCGCCAGAGCTTCTTCGACCGACCGGATCGAAGCCTCTCGTCCGACGAAGAGCGGAAGAATCATGTAGGGGAAGACCACGATGTCTCGTACCGGCAGCATCGGCAGAGTTTCGGGGACATCGGTGGTACCAGCGGCTTTATCGTCGAACGCCATTAAAACCTCCGCACATAAGCGGGAAAGGGAGCTTTTACGTACTGAACTTGTCGGTACCGTTTCCCTGCGGCTTTAAGGTCGAGAGACGTCAAAATGGTCCTGAAAACCCACAATTCGAGCGTAGTTACCCATAATCTGAGCGAAGGGCGGTGTGTGAGATTGCGCACACAGGACCGAATACCTAGGGCGTTGGTCGCGTCTTTCAAAGCGAAGTGCTCGAAGCTAGGCCTGGAAACTAGCTCTAGGTGCGGGAGACAGGACTGAAGTACGGACACACTTTTGCGACCCGCCGAACCATAAAAAGAAAAAGCCGCCCGGAGAGGCGGCTTGCTGAGTCGCAAAAGTGTGTCCGTACCTTTTAGGCGAAGACGCGTTCGCGGCTTTCTTGTTCTTCTTTGCAGGCGATGCAGAGAGTGGCGACCGGGCGAGCGATCAAGCGCGGAACCTGGAGCGGCTCTTCGCACTGTTCGCATAGACCGAAGGAACCTTCTTCGATTTTCGCGAGTGCGCGATCGATCTTTTGGAGAAGTTGAGTTTCGCGCTCGCGGAGCCGGAGGCTCAGGGAAAGCGAGAGCTCCGAAACGGCCAGATCGACTTCATCACCCGATGAAGTGGCCTCGATCACGGATTCGTTTCTGAATGCATCCGTCTTATTCAGGATGTCGCCGCGTTGCTTGAGCAAAAGCTCTTTGAAGTTCTGAAGCTCGTTAGCCTTCATCTGTATCTCCTCCTCTTACAAAATTCCTGTCACTTTCCCCGACCACACTCTGCGCCTGCTGATTTTTTCAGCACGCGCCCCTCTGAATAAAGAGGGGGTCGCAACAGGTTTTGTAAGCTTCTAAAGAGGGAGCTAGACCTTGTCATCTAAAAAGTTCGGATGCCTAATGGTTCCGCACTCAATCCCTAAGTGCATCTACCCCTTGAGAACCGTTTGGGAATTTTCGCCCCCGTGCGTTGCGCTCCTCCGGTTTCTCATCCGTGAGAAACCTAACCGGAGCGCATCTTCGAAGAACGTCCTTGTTCTTCGCTTTCGTGAATCTGTCAGAGCCGGTTAGCGAGCGAACTTGCGTCGCACGCTCTCTCTGATCTCAGCACCTTCGATGCTGAGTCTCGTCCAAGGAAGGGCCCTGAGACGCTCTTGTTCGATCGGCTCCTCGGTCTCTTCGCAGATTCCGTAACGACCGTTCTCGATGCGGGCGAGAGCGAGCTCGATCTCCAGGAGCTGCTCCTTCAACCGCGATTGAGAAGTGAGGAAGTCGTTTTCCGCCAACAACGCCATCGTCTGGTCAGCCTCGTCACCGCCGTTTTTATCCAGCGCCTGGTACTCGGCTCGTGATCGCATCACGCGGTTCATGATGTTGCGCTTCGTCTCCAGCAGCGCCATCTTGCACTCGCGAATGGTCGAATCGTTGAGTCTGGTCGTCGTGTTCGTAGTCATGTGCCCTCCTGCACTTCGTTCGGCGAATCTTTCTTCGACGAAAGGCCATCCATGGCCCTTCCCCTCTGTCTTGCGACGATTCTCATCCTTTGAGAATCGACCCCCGCCCTAGCCTTCCGGCTCGTCGGCGTTGGTGTCCTGTTGACAGCGAGCGACACGACTTCGGTTAGGTCCTGAACGAAAAAACCCCATCAAATGTTTTGATGGGGCGTATTCGCATGAAGTCTTGCGAGGGCAGGGGAGGTCTATTTTTGAATTGAGACCAAGGGAACGATTTTACCGCCGGAGACGGTGAGGATCGTGGTGGGACGACGGAATTCACGTTCGCCGGCGGCGGAGATTTTTCCGAGGGCGCCCGGAGCATTTTGTAGAGAGGCGAGTCGGCTCTGTAGGCCCACGCGAGTCGTTTCTCCGCTTCCGATGAGCTGGCGGAGGATGACGGCAGAGTCGAAGGCTTGAATTTCGTTTCGACCGGGCTCTTCGTCGAACGTCCCTTTGAAGGACGTATAGAACTCCGACGATCTGAAAGCCGGGTCCGTGGTCAGGACGCTGTCGATGAAAACCGAGCCCTCGACGGCCTTGCCGGCGCGTCTGACGATCGCGTCGCTATTCCAGGCATTGGTGCCGAGAAAGCGAACGCCGCGAACGTTGTTGTATGCGAAGGCCGGTACGATCTGTCCGACCCCGACGGCGGTCTCAGGAATGAAGACGGCATCGAAGTCGACGAGCGGCGGAAGGATGTCTTCGACCGAAGGCGCGCTCGTGCGTGACGAGCGCTTCGGGTTCTTCTCTTGATAGACGCGAAGTCGTTGTTGGTATTCGCTCGAGCGATCTTCGAGATAGAAAGTTCCCGTGAGCCGCTGCACCTGAGGACTGAAGTCCTTCGTGTCGGCATCGTAAGTTTGTGCGCCGACGACTTCGCCACCGCGTGCTTTGATTTCGTCCCAGAAGAGATTCGCGTACTCGACGCCGTAAGCGTCGTTCGGGTAGACGATCGCGAAGCGCTTGAGTCCGAGATTCTTGATCGCGACATCGGCGAGCTGCTGCATCTGCATTTGACTCGTGAGTGCGTTACGGAAAATCGCATCGCCCGCTTTCGTGATGCCGGCCTTTTGCGAGAGGACGATCGTCGGGACGCCCATCTCTTGGGCCTTCGCGGCTTCCGCCGTCGCGCTCTTGCTCGTGAGGCCGCCGATGATCGCGATGACGTTGTCTTCTTGGACGAGGCGCTCGATCGCGCGGCGACCGCCGTCCGCGGTGCCTTCGCTGTCGACGACGGCGAGACGGAAGTTCGACTGTTTCGGTCCGTAAACTCCCAAGCCGAGTTGAATCGCGCGAAGTGCACGCTGTCCGGTCGCGGCCTGTTCGCCGGAAAGTGGAAGCGAAACGCCGATCGTTCGCGCATCGACCCGGTTTCTCGCATCGATCTGCGCGATCAGGCGAGTCGCACGCTCGGAGAGCTCGGACTGAGGAGCGAGATCGATGACGTCGGCGAGCGCGGAGCGGGCGCGGGAATAATCGCGCTGATCGGCGAGAACGAGGGCGTAGCGATATTTCGCGGGAGCCCGCATGAAGCCGAACTTCGAGTTGCCCGAGACCTCACGAAGATCGTCTTCGCTCAAGCGAGAGTCGAGGAGCTCGAGAGCCTGTTCGCGAATCTTCTCTTTCTCGCTCGTGCTCTCGGTCTTGTCCGCGAGTGCGACGAGAGCTTCGATCGCCTGCACCGATTTTTTTTGCGCGAGAAACGTTTCGGCTCGAACGCGCTCGATCTCCGTCGCCTGTTCGGGAGTCGGTTCGCGCCAGGGACCGGTCACGATTTTTTCGGCATCGTCGGGCTTCGACAGCCGCAAGTAAGAGCGTGCGGCGCGAATCTTCGCGTCGTTTTCGATCGGGCTCGCGTACTCGGAATCCGCGACCGCCCGGTAGTTCGCGAGTGCATCCGTGTATAGACCTTGGCCGTATTGGATGTTCCCCAGCATGAAATGCGCGTCGTCGCCGACGTCGCTATCGGGATTTTGTTGAATGATCTTCTTCAGGCGAGCCGTCGCTTTTTTCGTGTCGCCCGCCTTCGCGCTCGCTTCGGCGGCTTTGAGCTCTTGGATCGATTGCGCCGATGCCTTCCTCGGTTCGCGCTTCGTGGGAAGTGTCGCCGAGCAGGAGACACAGCAAGTGATGGCGGTCAAAAGCGAAACTAAAAGCGTGCGCATACCAGTCCGATCATTTTTTGGACCTCAGGATCCGATCCACCTTTTCCTTATAAGCTTGAACGAGAGGGCTCGGCTTGAGGTTCGCGGAAAATTTCTTGAGTTGCTCGCGCTGCTCGTCGGTGAGGTCGCGCGGAACGTCGATGACGATTCGAACGAGCATGTCGCCGCCGCCGGCCGCTCCCACCGACGAAAAGCCTTTTCCCTTCAAGCGGAAGATCTGACCCGACGGCGTACCAGCCGGAATCTTGAGCGACGCTTTTCCCGTGAGTGTCGGGATGTCGGCCGTCGTGCCCGTGACCGCGTCGAGAAACGAGAGCGGAAGATCCATATGGACGTCGTTCTCGACTCGCTTGAAGAGCGCATGATCTTGAATGTTGATGATCACGTAGAGATCGCCGGTGTTGGCGCCGCTCGCGGGAGCATCGCCTTCGCCTCGCAACTTCAGCCGCTGTCCTGCCTTCACGCCCGCCGGAACCGTGACCGCGAGTTTCGCCGTCTCTTCTTTGCCTGCGCGCTGCCGAATGAAGCTGATGGTTTTCTCGGCACCTGCGGCAGCCTCTTCGAAGCTGATGTTCAGCGTGTAACGAAGATCCGCGCCTCGATTTCTCGAGGCACCCCGCGGTCCCGAGCCAGGGCCTCCGGGACGAGCGCGTCCCTGGAAGAAGTCGCCGAAAATATCGCCGAAGATGTCTTGGTAGTTTTCTTGGCCGGGTCCCTGCCCGCCGAAGCCGGCATTCCCGAAACCGCCGAACCCTCCGGGGCCTCCAGCGCCGCGCGCGAATCCTTCGAAGGGATTTTGCCCGGGGCGGAAGCCGGCTTGCGATGCCGCGTGCCCGAACTGATCGTACGCCTGGCGCTTCTGAGGATCGGAAAGAGTTTCGTACGCCTCATTCAGCTCTTTGAAACGCTCTTCGGCCTTCTTGTCGCCAGGATTTTTATCGGGGTGATATTGCATCGCGAGCTTGCGAAACGACTTCTTGAGCTCGTCGGGCGTCGCGGCACGAGTGACGGCGAGGACGTCATAGTAATCACGCTTACTACTCACAGCAGCTCCTCGAGAAGTCGCACGTTCACGATTTCGGTTTCGCGACGACGACCTGGCCCGGGCGAACGATGCGGTCGTGCAGCTTGTAAGGTTTCTTGAAGACGCGAGTCACGTGTCCCGCGGGAACATGATCGACTTCTTCGCTGCTGAGAGCTTCGTGATGAGCGGGGTCGAACGGCTTTCCTTCGGACGGAATCTCTTCGACGCCATGGCGCTGAAGGACGCTCCTCAGCTCGCTCGCGGTGAGCTCGATTCCTTTTCGGAAGTTCGCGACGCTCTCGGGGGTCACTTCGGTCGCAAGCGCGGTTTCGAAGATGTCGAGGATGTTCAGCAGATCAAAGACGAGGCGTTCGGTGCCGTAGCGACGGAGGTCCGAGCGCTCTTTGATCGCCTGTTTCTTGAAGTTCTCGAACTCGGCGCGAAGGTAGAGATATTCGTTCTTGAACTTGTCGGCTTCCGACTTCGCTTCCGCGACCGGATCCGCGTTCTTCACGGTGCCTTCTTCGAAATCGCCGAGACGCTGCGGCCCCGACTCTTGCCCCGAGCCGCCGCTTCCCTGCTTCTTTTGATCGTCGTCGCCGCTCATGCCGAGAGTCCTCACCAAGTGTCTGCGAAAGTGTCTTCATTATGAGGTCGCAAGAGAGGTTGTCAATTCGCCACCACGCGCTATTCGTGTTCCTCACCCTGCAGAAACGTGAGTTTTTCGAAGATGACGTTCGCGATGAGGCGGCCTTCGCGCGTCATGGACCAACGTCGTTCTTTCGTCAGTGCGACGAGCTTTTCTGTGCGAAGTTTTTCGAGGCGCGCGAGTACGATTTGCGACGTCTCGTCTCCGAATTTAAGACGCAAGGCGTTTTCCTCGAAGCCGACGAGCGGTCTAAGACCCGTGTGAAGAAAATCGGTGAGGGCCTGGTGCTTCGCGAGCTTCTCGAACTGCGACCCCGGAAGATTTTCGAGGAAGCTCCACTCCGTCGGCTGGCCCGTCGAAAGCTGATCCGCGTAGGTTTTCATCGAGCGCGTGTTCCAAAATCTCGCGCCCCATTCCGCGGATTCGCCGACGGCCGCAAGCGCGTCTCTCGTGAGGTAGCTATGAGAGCTCAAGCCGATTCCCCAGTAGGGCGAGTCGGTCCAATAAAGTATGTTGTGCCTCGACTCCGCACCGGGCTTGGCGAAGTTCGAGATTTCGTAGCGATGAATTCCGCCGGTGGCGAGCGTGTCTTCGATGATGTCGAACATCTGGATCTGCTCGTCTTCCGGCGCGCGCCCGACCGAGAGCTTATGGCCCTCGGGAACCGTGAGGCAGTAAGCGCTCACGTGAGACGGCGAGAACGAGAGCGCGCGCGTGAGATCGTCTCGGAGCTCGTCAAGAGTTTGCGAGGGCAAAGCGAACAACAGGTCGAACGAATAGTTCACGTTGTTGCGACGCATGAGATCGAGCAATTCGATCGTTTCTCTCGATGTGTGCTTTCGTCCCGCGATCTTCAGCAGTCGTTCATTGAACGTTTGAGCGCCCACGCTGAACCTGTTGATCCCCATGGCGAGATACGCGTCCAGTCGTGCTTGATCGCACGTCGCGGGATCGATCTCGATCGTGACCTCCGCGCCGCTTTCTAGACGGAGCCCCTCGTTTGCAAGCTCGCCGAGAATCGCTAGAATGTTCGAGGGCTCGAGCAGGCTCGGCGTGCCGCCGCCGAAATACACCGTGCTCACGCTTTGTGGCCGCGGAACTCCGCGGGCTCTCGAACGAATCTCTTTTCGCACGAGATCGGCGTATGCTTCGGGGGCGACCCCCGAAGTGTTCTTCGGGCCGAGCTCGTACTTCGTGAAATCACAGTACGGGCAGAGCTGCAGACAATAGGGAACGTGAACGTAAATTCCGAAAGCCATGGGGTGAGTTGAGATGACCATCAAAAAAGCACGCGTACCGGCCAAAGGCGCAAACAAGAACCCGATCCGACGCGTGAAACTGAAAAACGGTCTCTCTGTTCTCCTGATCGAGAATCATAAGGCTCCCGTCGTCTCAGTGCAAATGTGGGTGAAGACCGGCTCGGCCGACGAGGGCAAGGGCGAAGAGGGCATCAGCCACTTCATCGAGCATTTGGTGTTCAAGGGAACCGACAAGTACGGCATGGGCGAGATCGCGTCGACCGTCGAAGCCTCCGGCGGAGAGTTGAACGCCTATACCTCTTTCGATCAGACGGTGTTCTACGTGAACATCTCGAGAGAGTTCTCCGAGGTCGCACTCGACGTGATTAGCGAAATGATGGGTTTCCCGCGCTTCGACTCTGGCGAGATCGACAACGAACGCGAAGTCGTCATCGAAGAGATCAAACGTTCGAACGACAGCCCGGGGCGCCAAGCGAGCCGGTTGTTGTTTTCGACGGTCTACAAGAATCATCCCTACGGAATTCCGGTCATCGGCTACGACCGCATCATCAAAAAAGTGACGCGCAAGACGCTCCTGTCCTACTACCAGAGCCGCTACATCCCGACGAACATGCATCTCGTCGTCGCAGGAGACTTCGATTCGCGGGAAATGCACGAGGCGATCGATCAACGCTTCGGTCGTTTGAAGCCTTTCAAGCTTCGCCGCGTGAAACGGAAGACCGAGCCGAAGCAAGCCGGCTTCCGCGTGAAAGTCGCGAAGGCCCCGTTCGAAGAAGCGCAAATCCATCTCGCCTGGAGAATTCCGGGCGCGCATCACAAAGACGTCGCCGCACTCGACATGCTCGCGATGATTCTCGGTCAGGGCGATAGCTCGCGTCTGACGAAAAAACTCCGTCTCGAGGCCGCGCTCACGAATTCGATCGGCGCGGGCACGTTCACTCCGAAAGACACCGGCCTCTTCACGGTCTCGGGTTCTTTGAATCCCGAGCAACTGCCGGCCGCTCTCGAAGCGATCAAAGCCGAGCTCTTGCTGATCGCCTCCGAGCCTCCGACGGCCGACGAAATGAAAAGGGCCGTCACGAATCTCGAGAGCGAAGAGTTCTACGCGATGGAAACGATCGAAGGCGTCGCACGCAAGGCGGGCAGTTTCGAGAACTTGATGGGCGACTACGCGTACTTTCAAAAATTCTTGAAGCAGATCTACGCGCTCAAGCCCGACGACATCATGAAGACGGCGCGCAAGTATCTCGCTCTCGACCAACTCTCCTTCGTCATGATGACTCCGCGAAACGAGAAAGACGCTGAAAAGCTCGTGAAGACGTGGGCGAAGGCCTACGCGAAAGATTTCGCCGTCGCGAAGAAGGCGAAATCCAAGCCGAGCGCGCGACCGAAGCTGAACAAGGTCAAGTGGACGCTCGCCGCAGGCTCACAAGCCCCTTCGGCGATCGAGAGACGCGTGCTTCCCTCGGGCGCGATCCTTCTCGCTCGCGTCGACCGCGCGACTCCGGTCTTGAGCGCGAAGGCCGCGTTCCTCGGAGGCGTCCGTCACGAATCGAATTCGCAAGGTGGTTTGACCGAGCTCGTCTCGAGGACGTGGACGACCGGCACGAAGGATTTGGACGAAGCCGAGATCGCGAGACGCATCGAGAACATGGCGGGCGGACTCGGAGCGTTCGGCGGCCGAAATTCCGTCGGCCTCTCCATGCAGACGATCTCACCATTCGAAGCCGACGCGATCTCGCTCTTCGACGAGCTCTTGGTCGCACCGGTCGTGAACGAAGCCGCCGTCGAGCGCGAGAAAGTCGTCATGCTCGAAGCGATTCGCTCTCGCCAAGACAACCCCTCTCACCTCGTCTCTCAGCTCTTCTCGCAAACGATGTTCAAGGGTCATCCCTACGCGCGCGACACCTACGGTACTCCGGAGACGGTGAAGACGCTCGGGCGCGGCGCCGTCGACACCTACCTGCAGTCGGTGTTGATGTCGAAGAACCTCATGATCTCGATCGCGGGCTCCGTCGACGTCGACCTCTGGGAAGAGCGACTGACGAAAGCGACCGCGCGACTCGAGGTCGGCAAGCCGCTCACGGCGAACTTCACTCACGAAGGTCCGAAGAAGAATCAGTTCGAGTTCAAGAAACTCGAGCGCGAACAGTCTCACATCATCATCGGCGCGAAGGGACTCACGCTCGACGATCCCCGCCGCTACACGTTGCAAGTCATGCAATCGATTCTCGCGGGCCAAGGCGGACGTCTCTTCCTCGAGCTGCGTGACAAGGCCTCGCTCGCCTATTCGGTTTCGCCCATGCGAATGGAAGGTGTCGACACGGGTTATTTCGGCGCCTACATCGGGTGCTCGCCGGAAAAGGGCAAGAAGGCGCTCGAGATGTTGCACATCGAGTTCCGCAAGCTCGCGGATACGAACGTTCCGCTGCCTGAGCTCGAGCGCGCGAAGCGCTATCTGATCGGCCGTCACGACATCGATTTGCAGCGCAGCTCTTCGATCAGCTCGTCGATCCTTTTCAACGAGATCTACGGGATTCCGGCCGAAGAAACCTTCCAATATGCCGATCGACTTCGCGACATCACGCCCGACATGGTGAGGGAGATCGCGGCCGAAATTTTCGCGCGTCCCTTCATCACGTGTGCGGTCGGACCCGTGGAACCCTGGTCGTAAGCGGGCGAGCGCCTCATTCTGGGGCGCTTTTACCCGCCGGAGGGCCAGCTTTTGCGAACCCCTACTCGCGTCTAGGGACAGATTTGGTAAACTCGAAGGATGGGTCAGAACGACCAAGCGGCCGCTTCTCTCGTCGTCTCCTCTCGTGATTTCTTCCAAGAGATCGTGACCGACGCGTTCGACCGCCGAAAGATCGTCACTCTCGCACCCGTGCGGGGCTACATCGTCGACCTCCTCGAATTCTATGTTCCGACGGCGAATCTCTTCGACGAGGTCGACTCCTCGGGACGCAAGACACGCGAAACTCTCGCCGAAACGTTCCTTCGCTCGCAAACCGCCGAGCCGATGGTGCGAATCGAATTGCTCAAGAAGCTCGGCGACCGTTCGCTTTACATCAGCGGCTTCTTCGCCGACTCCCTCCAACGTAAATTGATCGACGTCGACTATTACGCCGACATGGGTGGCATGGCCTATAGCGCACTCGCAGGATCCGTGAGAGAGGACACTCTCTCGAAAGTTTATTCCGAGTTCGCCCGCCGCTTCCTCGAGTTCGCCGACGTCTTGGCGTACATCAGCACGCAAGCTCATTTGCAGAATGAGGAAAACCTCATGCGGCTCTACGAGCTCTACGCCCGCACCGGGTCCGAAGTCGCTCGCCAGAAACTGATCGAAAAGGGCCTCGTGCCCACGGATCAGGTTCGATCCAAGAAGCCGCAGTGAGGTGCGACACATTGAGCGACGCATTGATGGACAGTCCTCCCACGCGAGAGCTAAACTGACCCCATGTTCGACATCGGTTTCTCAGAAATGTTGCTGCTCGCGGCGATCGCACTCATCGCGATCGGCCCGAAGCAATTGCCCGAGGTGGCTCGCACCGTCGGCCGACTGCTGAACGATCTCAAGCGCGCGACCGGGGACCTCACGAAGACCGTGATCGACGCACGCGATTCGACGAACGAGATCTTCACGGGACTCAAGTCTCCCTTCGAAGAAACGGCCCAGACGATTCAACACACGTTCATCGAACCGGTGAAGATCGAATCGGGACATCATCAAGATCAACCGCACCTCGATGAACCCGTCGCGATGCCCGACATGCCGACGCCAGAGCCCGAAGAAGAGCAGCTTTCGCTTCTCGATCAACCGACACCCACGAAGAAAGAGACTTGATGTCGGCCATCGATGACGAGCGCCTCGCGACTTTGACGGATCACCTAGGAGAACTTCGCGATCGATTGATCAAGTGCGCTTACGGCGTCTTCCTCGCGAGTATCTTGTGCTGGATCTATCGCGAAGAGCTCTTCACGATGATCGCGGAGCCGATCCTCCCGTACATGCCGGGCGGTAAACTCAAATTCACGAATCCCACCGACGTCTTCATGGTTTTCCTGAAGATCGCCGCCACCGGCGGAGTGATCTTGTCTTGCCCGTTCTGGCTCTTCCAAGTCTGGCGCTTCGTCGCGCCGGGTTTGTATTCGAAAGAGAAACGGTACACGGCGGTCTTCATCGGATCCGGGTCGATCCTTTTCTTGATCGGCGCGGCGTTCGCTTATTTCTTCGTGTTGCCCGTGGGCTTGAAGGCGCTTTTGACGATGTCGTCGTCGGCCGAAGCGATGATCACGCTGCCGGAGTACATGTCGTTCTTCATCACGATGACCTTGGTTTTCGGTGCGGCGTTCGAGCTTCCGCTCGTGCTCGTGCTTCTCGGATTGATCGGATTGGTCGACGCGAAATTCCTTCGCGAGAAGCGTCGTTATGCGGTCGTCGTGCTCGCCGCGATTTCGGCCGTCGTCACTCCTCCCGACATCTTGAGCATGTTGATGCTTTTGGTCCCACTGATGGCGCTTTACGAGATTTCGATCCTCCTCGTCGCGGCGATCGGCAGAAAAAAGCCTGATATCGCGAACTAAACGCGCCGCGGCCCAATCGCTCGCGCGCGTCATGAACCTGAAGCCTCCTTGTCATCTCCATTTTATTAGATTTAGACTGGCCGAGTTTCCAAGCCGACGTCTATTCCCGGAAGAGAGAGGATGTATTCATGGCCGAAGTTTTGGTTGTGACCAGCAAAGTTAAAAAGTTCATCAAAGAAAAAGGCGGCTGCAATACGTCCGCTGAAACGATCGAAGTGCTGAGCAAGGCCGTCCAAGCCCTCTGCGAAAAAGGCATGGAGAGCGCGAAAGCCGACGGTCGCAAGACGGTCATGGCGCGCGACATCGTCATCGATCATCTGTAAGTGTCGCAGCGCCGCTGGCGCTGCTTTCCCGGCGTGTCCTCGCCGCGCTTCGCGCGCGCTGCGGGCCCCGGCGAATGCTCAAGGGCTCGCCCTTGAGAATCCGAATGCGAAAACGTTTAACGGCTCGGGGTGACTCGGGCCGTTTTCTTTTTTTGTCTCTTCTGCGTTCAGGGTTTCAGTAAATTTTGGAAGCCGTTCCAGTCGAGGACGGGGA
>JAZKJB010000288.1:12019-21031 GCA_040384505.1 Bdellovibrionota bacterium
TGTCCTCGCTTCGCTGCGGGCCCCCGCGAATGCTCAAGGGCGTTTGCCCTTGAGAATCCCGATTGAGATCAATTTCTAAACGGCCTGGTGAAAACTGGGCCGTTTTCTTTTGCGGGTGTCGCTCGCGTTCAGGGTTTCAGTAAATTTTGGAAGCCGTTCCAGTCGAGGACGGGGACGCCGAGTTCGATGGCTTTTTGGAGTTTCGAGCCGGCTTCTTCGCCGGCGAGGACGAAATCCGTTTTCTTGCTGACGGAGCCCGACACTTGGCCGCCGTTGGCTTCGATCAAATCTTTCACGTCGTCGCGAGGCACCGGTAGTGTTCCC
Source organism: Bdellovibrionota bacterium (assembly GCA_040384505.1). Taxonomy (GTDB): domain Bacteria; phylum Bdellovibrionota; class Bdellovibrionia; order Bdellovibrionales; family JAMPXM01; genus JAZKJB01. Next base: position 12,344 of record JAZKJB010000288.1, read on the forward strand.
GTCACGACGAACTTCTTTCCCTCGAGAACGGTCGACGACGGCTTCGATGACTTCGCGATCGCCTCGTAGCGAACGCCGAGTTTTTGCAAATCCACGATTTCTTTTTTGAGCGTCTTGTCGGCGAGCGCCTTCGCTAGCGACTCAGCGATTTTCTCGCCGACGTCTTCGACCTCGAGAAGCTCCTCGAGCGAGGCGTTCATCAATACTTCGATCGTTCCGAAATGTTTCGCGAGGCTCTTCGCGGTCGTTTCGCCGACGAAACGGATGCCGAGTGCGAAGATCAGGCGGGGGAGAGTGCTGTCTTTGCTGCCTTCGATACTCTCGATGATGTTCGCCGCCGACTTCTCTCCCATTCGTTCGAGCTCGACCAAGCGATCGAACTTCAATCGATAGAGATCCGAGAACGATTTCACCAGGCCCTCGTCGACGAGAGTTTCGATCATCTTGTCGCCCAAGCGCTCGATGTTCATCGCTCGACGCGCGACGAAGTGTTTGAGCGACTCCTTCACGATCGCCGGGCACAAGAGATTCACGCAGCGAAGCACGACTTCTTCTTCGAGCTTGAAGACCTTGTGGCTGCAGACGGGGCATTTGTCGGGGAGCTTGAAAGGTTTCGAGCTCTTCTTTCGTTTCTCCGTGATCACGCGAACGACTTCGGGGATCACGTCGCCCGCACGCTGGATGACGACGGTGTCGCCGACTCGAATGTCTTTACGATCGATTTCGTCTTGGTTGTGAAGAGTCGCGTTCGTCACGGTAACTCCGCCCACGCGAACCGGCTCCATGATCGCGACGGGCGTCAGCGCCCCCGTACGTCCGACCTGCACGGCGATGTCGTTCACGACGGTTTCGGCCTGCTCGGGTTGGAACTTCGCGGCCGTCGCCCAGCGGGGGCTTCGCGCGACGAAGCCGAGCTCGCGCTGAAGACGAAACGAATCGACCTTCGTCACGATGCCGTCGATGTCGAAGGGCAGATGCGTCCTGATTTTTTCGATGAAGTGATAATACTTCACGGCCTCGTCCGCGCCTTTGCAGACTCGTGCGAGGGCGGGACGAGCGGCTTTTCCCGCGAGGTGAGCCTTGAGCTCTTTTTCCGTACGAGAGGCGAACTTCTCGAACGACTCGCTTTCGTCAGCGGTCCCGACGGTCGGCAAGCGAAGCTCACCGATGTAGTCTTCGAACTCTTTCTGGGATTTGAATTCGTGTCCTTCGACGACGCCGGGAGCATAGGCGAACATGCGAAGCGTTCTCGACGCCGTGATCTTCGGATCCAGTTGTCGAAGGCTGCCGGCCGCGGCGTTGCGAGGATTCGCGAACGGGACCACGCCCTGCTCTTGTTGGCCTTCGTTGAGTGCCGCGAAATCCGATTTGAACATCAACACTTCGCCACGCACTTCGAGAAGCTTCGGTGGCTTTTCCGTCTCCAGGCGCTGCGGGACCGCGCGGATCGTCTTCACGTTCGAGATCACGTTCTCGCCGACCGCTCCGTCGCCACGAGTGAGAGCGCCGGTGAGTAGGCCATTCTCGTAGATGAGCTCGATCGCGAGTCCATCGAACTTGGGCTCGCAGAAATAGGTCACTTCTCCCTCGCGCTCGAGGGTCTTCTTCACGCGTTCGTCGAACGCGCAGATGTCTTCGGGAGAATACGAATTCGAGAGAGAAAGCATCGGAAGGCGGTGTTCGGCTTTCTCGAAGGCGTCGATCGCCATTTCGCTCACGCGCTGAGTGGGCGAATCGGCGGTCACGAGGTCGGGATGAGCCCGCTCGAGATCGGTCAGTTCGCGAAAGAGGCGGTCGTAATCTTGATCGGTGATCGTCGGCCGCGAGAGGACGTAATAGGCGTAGTCGTGCGAGCGAATCTCCGAGCGAAGGTTCTCGATTTTCTTCTTCGCGGACGCGCGGTCTTTGGATTCGCCCATAGGGGCCCAGAGTAGGAAGCCGGATCGAAGGCCGTCAAGGGCAACGCACTGCGGGACCTGGGTCGCGACATTGAAGATTCCCTAGGCATCTTGTAGTGTCGGACACCTATGTTGACCACGGAAACCGTCGAAAAAGTCTCGCACCTCGCGCGCCTCAAGCTGACCGAACACGAGCTTCGCGCGTTCAGTGAACAGCTCTCGGCCGTCCTCGCGAATTTCGAACAGATCTCGCAGGTCGACACGAACGGCGTCGCGCCGCTCGTCACTCCGACGGACATGGCGGTGCACTTGCGCGTCGACGTCGTCGAAGCGACCGATGGCGAAAAGATGCTTTCGAATGCCCCCGACAAATCCGGCCGCCTTTTCAAAGTTCCTCCCGTCGTCTGAGTCCTAAGGAGTGAGAGTGGATCTGAACCGAGCGTCGATCGTTGCGATTCGCGAGGCCGTCAAGGCCCGGAAGCTCTCCGCGGTCGAAGTCACGAAGCACTTCGTCGCGCGAATCGCGAAGCTCGATGGCGATATCAATTCCTTCGTCGCTAAGAATCCGAAAGCCCTCGAAGACGCGCAGAGAATCGACGATGAGATCGCTGCGGGCCGCGACCCCGGTCCGCTCGCGGGTGTTCCCGTCGCGGTGAAAGATCTCTTGTGCACGGAAGGGCTCCGAACGACGGCATGCTCGAAAGTCCTCGAGAACTTCATTCCTCCCTATGATGCCTCGGTCGTGATGCGCTTGAAAAAGGCGGGCGCGATCGTGCTCGGAAAGACGAACCTCGACGAATTCGCCATGGGCTCCAGCAACGAAAACTCTTCGCTCGGTCCGGTCAAGAATCCGTGGAATCGCGAATACGTACCGGGTGGAAGCAGCGGTGGCTCGGCCGCGGCGCTCGCGGCTCGTCTCGCTCCCGCGGCGATCGGCACCGATACGGGCGGTTCGATTCGTCAGCCCGCGAGTTTTTGCGGCGTGTTCGGCATCAAGCCGACTTACGGTCGCGTGAGCCGTTACGGCATCATCGCGTTCGCCTCGAGCCTCGATCAGGCGGGGCCGATGGCGCTTTCGACCGAAGACTGCGCCGTCATGCTCGAAGCGATCTCGGGACATTGCAAGAACGACTCGACGACCGCGCGGGTCGCCGTTCCGCAATGGTCGAAGGATCTTCGCCAAGATCTCAAAGGGGTCCGGATCGGACTTCCGAAAGAATACTTCGCCGAGACGATCGATCCCGACGTGACGCGAGTGACGAAGGAAGCGATCGACGTTTTGAAAGCTCAAGGAGCGGAGTTCGTCGACGTCTCGCTGTCGATGGTGAAACACGCGGTCCCGATTTATTACTTGATCGCGACGAGCGAAGCTTCGAGTAACCTCGCGCGGTACGACGGCGTTCGCTTCGGCTATCGCTCCGATTTCGAAAAGAACCCCGTGAAGGATCTCGAGGATTTCTACTCGCGAAACCGTGGCGAGGCGTTCGGAACCGAAGTGAAGAGAAGGATCATGCTCGGCACGTATGCTCTCTCGAGCGGCTACTACGACGCTTATTATCAGAAAGCCGGTCAAGTTCGCCGCCTCTTGCGAGACGAGTTCCTCCGGGCGTTTCAATCCTGCGACGTCATCTTGTCTCCCGTCGCGACCACTCCGGCGTTCAAAATCGGCGAGCGATCTTCGAATCCTCTCGAGATGTATTTGAACGACATCTTCACGACGTCGACGAACCTCGCGGGCTTGCCGGGGATGTCGGTGCCAGCTGGCTTTTCGCAATCGGGTTTGCCGATCGGGGTGCAGCTGATGGCGAAGCACTTCGACGAACAACGGATCTTCGACGTCTCGCTCGCGATCGAGCGGGGCCTGAAAGCCGGAGAGCGAGCGCCGAATGGCATTTAACGACTACGAAGCCGTCATCGGCCTCGAGATCCACGTTCAGCTCCAGACGAAGAGTAAAATCTTTTGCTCGAGCTCGACCGAGTTCGGAAGCGCCGACAACGAACACGTCTGTCCTAATTGTGCAGGCATGCCTGGCGCGCTTCCGGTCTTGAACGAAACCGCTCTCGAGTATTCGGTGAAGACGGGCCTCGCGCTCAACTGCGAAATCCGCAAGCGCTCGGTCTTCGCTCGCAAACAATACTTTTATCCGGATCTTCCGCGCGGCTATCAAATCTCGCAGTACGATCAGCCGCTCTGCGAGCACGGCCACCTCGAGTTCGTCGTCGACGGTCAGCCGAAAAGAGTTTCGATCACACGTGCGCACATGGAAGAAGACGCGGGTAAGAGCACCCATCACGGCGATTACACGCTCATCAACTTGAATCGGGCGGGGATCCCACTTCTGGAAGTCGTTTCAGGCCCCGACATGAGCTCTCCCGCGGAAGCCGCCGAGTATGCCCGGCAAATGCGAAAGATCGTGCGTGCGCTCGGAGTCTGCGACGGGAATCTGGAAGAAGGCTCGCTACGCTGCGATTGCAACGTCAGCGTTCGTAAGAAGGGCGACCCCAAGCTCGGGACGAAGGTTGAAATCAAGAACATCAACTCGTTCCGTTTCATCGAGAAAGCGATCGAATACGAAATCCACCGGCAGATCGACTGCAAAGAGACCGGAGAGACGATCTACCAAGAGACTCGGCTCTACGATCCCGACAAGAACCGGACGTTTTCGATGCGATCGAAAGAAGAGGCGCACGACTACCGCTACTTCCCCGATCCGGATTTACTCGCGATCGAAATCGACGACGCGTACATCGAGAAGATTCGCTCGAGTCTTCCCGAGCTTCCTCTCGCGCGCGCGAAGCGCTTCGTCGACGACCTCAAGATCCCCGAATACGATGCTCTCGTCCTCACCCAGGAGAAAGAGCTCGCGGATTATTTCGAAGAAGTCGCAGCGAAGAGCGGAAACGCCAAGGCTGCCTCGAATTGGATCATGACCGACCTCATGCGTGAGTTGAACGAGTCGAAGAAAGACGTCGCGCAGTCTCCGATTCCCGCGCCGAAGCTCGCGGGCCTGATCCAGCTCATCGACAAAGGCACGATCTCGGGAAAGATCGCGAAAACCGTCTTCACTGAGATGTGGGCGAGCGGCGGCGACGCGGAAACCATCGTGAAGGAAAAAGGTCTCACGCAGATCACCGACACGAAGGCGATCGAGGCGATCATCGATCAGGTCATCGCGGCGAACCCGAAAGAGACCGCCGAGTATCGGGGCGGAAAAGAAAAGGTCTTCGGCTTCTTCGTCGGGCGAGTGATGAAGGAAACGAAGGGCCAAGCGAGTCCTGACGTCGTCAATGGTCTCCTCAAGACGAAGCTGAAAGGCTGACGATGAAGGTCGCGGCGATCGATCTCGGCACGAACACCTTCCTCCTCTTGGTCGCCGAGGTGATGGGAGGTCGAATCGATCGTGTGCTTCACGACGAAGCCCGGGTGATTCGCTTGGGCCAAGGCGTGAACCAGACGAAGCGTCTGCACCCGGAAGCGCTCGCGCGAGCGAAAGAGTGCTTCGCGGAATTCGCGCACACGATCCAGAAACTCGGAGTCGACAAAGTTCGCGCCGTCGCGACGAGTGCCGCGCGCGACGTCGAAAATGGCTCCGAGCTCATCGCGCTCGGCGCGGATTTCGGAATTCCGATCGACATCATTCCCGGCGAAATGGAAGCCGAGCTCACGTTCTGGGGAACGTTTCGCGAAGATCCGAAAGGCCCCGCGGTCATCGTCGACACCGGAGGGGGATCGACGGAATACATCTTGGGCGGACCGGACGGAATCGAAGAACGAATCAGTCTCGACATCGGAAGCGTCCGAATGACTGAGATGTTCGTCACCCGACATCCGATCCCGAGCGCCGAAATGACGAAGATGACGAACTTCATTCGCGATCAAGTTTCGGTCCTCCGCGGAAAATTCTCGGTCTCAGGAAAAAACCTCGTCGCCGTCGCGGGGACGCCGACGACGTTAGCCGCGATCGATCAAGGCCGCGCTTTCGAATCCGATCTGGTCGACGGACACGTCCTCACGCTCGAGCGCCTGGGAGAATTCGTCGACACGATGGTGAAGATGTCCGTCGAAGAACGACAGAAGCTCGCAGGAATGGAGCCGAAGCGAGCGGACGTGATCGTCGCGGGCGCTTTGATTTTGAAATCGAGTTGCGAGGCTCTCGGAGCGACGGGGCTCGAGGTTTCCGTACGCGGACTTCGCTATGGCCTCGCACGAAAACTGGGAGGACTGGCCACATGAGACGCTTGATCACGGGCGCCGTTTCCTGGGCCTTCGTTCTCACGACTCTCTTCCCGTGCAATTTCGCCTCGGCTCAAGCTCGTGCTCGATCGGAGCCGAGCAAAGTCGACTTTTCGAAACGCAAAATTACTTTGGGTGGGAAAACCGTGACCGTCGAAATCGCGGACACGCCGCTACGCCGCGAGCGCGGACTGATGTTTCGGACCTCACTCGACGAAAAGTCCGGAATGCTCTTCGTCTTCGACGGCGAGCAGCCGCTCGCGTTTTGGATGAAGAACACGCTGATTCCATTGAGCATCGCCTACATCGACAAGGACCGAAAAATCGTCGATATCCAAGAGATGGTTCCGGCCGTGATGGGTGAGATGCACCCGAAGAGTTATCCGAGTAAACGTCCTGCCATGTACGCACTCGAGATGCCGAAGGACTGGTTCTCGCGAAATCGCGTAAAGATCGGTCAGCGCTTTTCGTTCGCGGAAGAAACGAGCAAGGGCCACTAGACCAAAGTCGGAGCTCATCGACCTTCGGCCCGCCCTCACGATTGAAATTTTGTTCCTGGTCCTCGCTTGTGCTCTAATGTCGTAAAGCATCGAAAGAACGATCATACGGCTGAAGGATTAGCAGCTATGACCAAACGACTTCTAGTGACTCTCCTCGCCCTCTGTTTAGGTGTTTCGACACTTCCCGGCTGCACGTCGGGTGGTGCGAAAGACGAAGCCGACGTCGCCGAATCGAACGATCAGCAGTTCGCCGAAGAAGGCGAAGGCGATTTCGCCGATACCGGTGACGAAGCCGGCGGAGACGAAGCGACCGGCGACGAAGCCTCGAATCCCGACGAAGCGACCGGCGATCAAGCATCGACCGAAGACGCTCCCGTCGAAGATACCGGCGACGACCTCAGCCTCGGCGACGAGGAACAACCGAAAGACGATCAAGCTCTCGCGGAAGAGCCGGCGGCGAATCCCGACGCGGCACCCGAAGACGATCTCTCTCTCGACGAAACCGGCGCAGAGCCCGCGGAGAAGACCGATGTCGCCGCGAACGACGCTCCTCCTGTCGTCGAAGAGCCGCCGCCCCCGACGGACGAGCCCGTCTTCGACGAACCCGCGAAGGAAGAACCGACGACGGAGATGGCTTCGAACGAGCCGCCTCCCGCTGCCGAAGAACCTGCGGCGCCCGTCGACACGTACTCGGCGCCGAAGGCGGCCCCGGTTTATTCTCCTCTCCTCAAGATCAAGGACGCGGCCTACACTGCGGCCGACGGAACGACGCTCAACCGCGTTTATCTCGCTCGACCGAAGGACAACTGGAAGAGCGTCAGCACGAAGCTCTACGGTTCGCCCGACCGCCAGAAAGATCTCAAGAAGTGGAATCCGGGAAGCGTGAACACCGGCAAGAAGATCTATTACTCGTCGCCCTCGAACCCGAGCGACGGCCGAATGCTCACTCATTACGAAGAGCAGAACATCCCGCCGATGACGTACACCTCGCAGCCGGGTGACAACTTGAGGAAGGTTTCGAAGAACCTTCTCGGTTTCAACGACGCGTGGAAAGAAGTCTGGTCGACGAACTTGAACGTCGAAAGCAAAGGCGACATCCCCGCCGGCACCGAGCTCAAGTACTGGCCGGAATCCGCAGCGCCCACGCAGACGCTCGCGCAGACCAATATGCCTCCTCCGACGGAACCGGCTCTCCCGGAAACCGCGCCGCAAGCGCCGGTCGATCCGATGCAGCCGCCACCCGATATCCCGCCGCAACCGCAAGCGTCGAACTTGCCGCCGGATCAGGGAATGCCTGGCGCAGATCCGCTCGCTCCTCCCCCCCCGATGCCGGAAGATCCCACGGCGACGGGAACGACGTCGGCTCCGCCCATGAACGAACCGCCTCCTCCTCCTCCGCCGCCGGTCGACGAAGGACCGAAGCCGATCAAGAAAGCTCCGATCGCGGATGCTTCGATGGACGGTGGAATGGATGCGGACACGACGATGATCATCGGACTCGGTGGCATCTTGCTCATCGCGGCCGCGATTCTCTTCGTGGTCATCCGCAAGAACCGCGCGAAAAGAATGGATCTCGGTCAGACCCAGGTCTGAACGAAGACGAACATCTCCGAAAAAGGCCGCTCGACTAGAGCGGCCTTTTTATTTCCAGATTTCGAAGCTCGTGCGATCAGGCGACTTGCTTGATGATGTCGTCCAAAACCGAGCGGCGGTTTTCGCGCTTCGATTCGACGAAATACATCAGATCGTCGACGATCTGAACGTCGCGATTGTTCGTCGGCAAAAAGCGGATACCCGAACCACGCGAGTTCGACCAGATGATCGAAGCGTTGATCTTGCGGACGCGGCCGCCGACCTTGAAGGTGATCATGACCTTGTCGCTCGACTTCAGCTCTTCGTTCGCGTGCTCGAGAAATGCGCCAGTCAGACTGATGTTCTTCAGGAGACCCGTGTCACCCGTGCGTCCATAGCTCTTCCGATACTCGACTTCGAGTTTCAAAGAGCGCTTCGGCTTCGGCTTTGCAGTTTGCGGTGATGACTTGGAAACCTTGTCTGT
>JAZKJB010000289.1:0-1607 GCA_040384505.1 Bdellovibrionota bacterium
AGATGAACGACATGAAGCCGAATGCCGCCGACGGGCTCCCTGAGAATGTGAGCGACACGAATGACTTTCGGCTTCGTCATTTCGACGTGATTCCTTCGGTCAGCGACCGCGCGAAGAACGAGGCATCGTAGCGTTGGGCTGCGGGAGTCGCGAGGAACGATCGCGTGGCCTCGAGAAACGCGTGGAATTGGGTGGATGAGTAAGACTTCATGAACTTCGATAGGTCGTCGAATCCGTCGAATTTCCGGAAGTCGATGAAGCAGTCATCGGGGATGCGGCTCGCGATGTCGGGTGAGCCCCAATAGACCGGCACGCAGCCGGCCATCAAGCAGTCGAAAATCTTTTCGGTCACGTAACCCGGAATGTCGCGGGCGTTTTCGAAGCAGATCGCGAAGCGGTAGGTTTCGAGTGTCGCTCGCTTGTTCGCGACTTTTCCTCGGTAGGACGGAAATTTCGGCGCGAGCGCCTTCGCGACAGTGGGAAATCGATTGAGCACTTTGAACAAGAGATTGGAGTGCTCGAGCTTGTCCCAGCCGACGCCGTAGAGATCGAAAGACTTCGGATCGTGCTTCTCGAAGTAGCGAATGGCTTCGACTCTCTTCGAGTAGAGCTCGAAGGGATGAGAGCTGCCTTTGTTGCCCGCGATCAGCGTACAAAACTTTCGAGCGTCGAACGCCACACCATTTCCTGGCTGAACTAGCTTCTGCGCGAAGTTCGTCTCGCGATATCGGCTGCGTTTCTCGATGAGTTCCGGATGCCATGTGAAAACGGTGGTGAAGTCCTCGTGACGGGCAGGGTCCCAGTTCCTCGGGAGCACGACTTCACATTCTTGGATCAAGAGGTGGCAGCGGGATGTCGCGCCCCACGCGCCGATCGTCGACTTTGGATTCTCGCTGGGCATGTCGAGAAAGAGGACGTCCGTGGGAACTTCGTTTCGAGTCATGAAAACGTCTTGGGTGTGGCAGCGCCAGCCTTTCGCTTCGAGCTCCCGTTTCAAGGCGTGAAACGGAGCCAGGCAATCGTCGCGATTCATCGGGCTCTCGACGGCGAAGAGCACGTCACGCTGATAAGCGGGTAAGACCCAAACCGCGAGAGACCTCATGCGGGCCACACTTCTCCGAGGATTTTCTCGAGGCGGGGAATATAGGTATGCTCGCGTCGGCAGCGATCGGCCCCACGCGCGGCGATCTCGCGCCGTTCGTTTTCGTTCCCCAGATAGTAGGCGATCTGCTTTGCGCACTCGTCGACGGAGTTGAAAACCGCGACTTCTTTTCCGATTTCGAGATGCCGTTCGAGGCCGAGCGCGTATTTCGAAAGTTGAAAACCACCCATGAGCGGGATTTCGAAGTTGCGAGCTTTCACTTGCTCCGACTGCTTCTTCGAGACGAACCAGCGCGCGAGATTTCGCGGGCTACGCAAGACGAAGCCGACGTCTTGCGGCACGCTGTTCGAAAGATTCAAGTTGATCCGGCTGTGAGCGAAGATGTGGTTCATCTTCTTCGCGTCGATGCGCCCATTGGGCCAGCCTGCGCCGAAACAATCGACTTCGATTCCGCGCTTCGCCAATTCTTTCACGAACCACGTTCGCACTTCGTTGGCGCTTCCGA
>JAZKJB010000290.1:0-3710 GCA_040384505.1 Bdellovibrionota bacterium
CACTCACGAAGCCCTTGAATCCGTTCATGCGTTTCTACACCCGCCAAGTGATCGAGCAAGACGTCGACATCATGAAGATCCACGGCGACAACTTGAGAAAATTCGAAGCCCTTCGTGGGCCGTTCGAGTTCACTCCGCGGCACGGCTTCTTCTCGACCGGCGCGGACGAACTTCATATCGCGATCGATCGCCTTCGTGCGCTCGGAGTGAAATCGAAACCGAGCGCGGCCCAGGTCCGATTCACGCGGGAGCGTGAGTTTTGGATCTGAACGAATTCGTGTCCCGAAATTCTCCCATTCGTCCAATGCAGGCGTCCGATGAGCAATCCGTCGCGCGTCTCTTCAACGAGAAGCCGATGGTCGTGGGTCCCATTCGTTTGCGATACGATCGTGGTCCCCGGTTTCAATCGCTCTTGCGTGCGCAAGGATCGAAGTACCTGACGGTCGTCGGATCCGAAAAGGGAGACATCGTTTTCACCGCAAGCGTTTCTTCGACGCGACGATATGTCGACGGAAAAGAAATCGGCGTCAGTTACCTCGGCGATCTCCGTGTGAAGTCCTCGACGCGAGCGAGTCGGTGGTGGAGAAAAGCCTATCCTGATTTTCTCGAGTTGATCGAGACGAGCGAAGAGCTCGGGCGTCCCGATCGTCATCTCACGGCGGTCTTGAGAGAAAATCTCGCGGCGATCCAGGCGCTCTCGCGATCCAGGCATTCGTTCGGCGTGCGTTACGAGGCGATTCGCGACGTCCACATGGTGAACGTCATCGGGGGCCTCGCGAAACGCGGAGGGACCGAGTCGAGAATGATGAGGCCGGAAGAATTTCCCGAAATTCTATCCTTCATCGAGGAACGAGCGCGCTCGCGGAACTTCGGATACAAATTCCCCGAAGAGCTCTATCGCAGGGCCACCGAGTGGCCGGGACTCGATCGTATGAAGTTCCTTCTGACCGAAGATGGCCGGGGACTGCGTTCGGTTTGCCTGCCGTGGTCGCCGACGTCGCTCAAGAAGATGGTCGTCGACGAAGCTCCTTGGGCGGCGCGAACGGGCTTTTCGCTCTTGAAGCTCTTCGGCAGAACGCCTCCGCGAGTCGGCGAGCCCCTCGAGACCGTTTACCTGACTCATGCTTACTGGCGTGACGACGTCGATCCGATGGCGGAGATGCGGTCTTTCGTTCGCTCGCTCACGAAGGGCGGTATTTATCGTCGCTCTCACATGATTTCATTCTGCGCGCACGAAGCGGCTTGGGCCAAGTCGCCCGAGCTTCGAGGTTTGCTCAAACAGGTGACGCCCGTGTCGCTGTTCGAAGTATTGAAGGAAGGCCGGCCCTCGAGCCCGCCGTCGACGGCGCTCCTCGACTTCGAGATGGGCCTGGTTTGAAGACCACACTCGTTCAAAGAGCTTCGCACGTGTGGCACTCTCGAGCGCTTCGATCGTTCGAGAAGGCCTCGAGTGACGTCGAGATTCTGCAGCGAAAAGCTTTCGATCGGTTGATGAGGGTCCAAAACGACAAGGGCTACGCGCTTCCGCGCTTCGCTCGTTACGAAGACGTCCCGGACGATCTTCCGATGGCGGAGTTCTCCACACAGGCATCCCTTCTCGAGAAGTTTTGGCAAGGTGATTCGGGCGTCGTCTGGCAGCCGACCTCGGGTTCGACGGGTGGTCGAAAATGGGTTCCCTATACCTCCGAATATCGTGCCGATACGCAAAGGGTCGCATCGATCTGGCTGGACGATCTCGGACGGCGATATCCCGGCATTTTGAACGGGACACACTATTGGTCGTTGTCGTGGTTGCCTGACGAGCTACGTGAACGGGGAGACAACGACGATTCACGCTTTCTCCCTTGGTGGCAGCGCAAAGTTCTGAAGTCGATTTTCGCGGTTCCGACCGAAATCCAGAATCTGGCGACGCTCGACGAAACGTGGTTCGCGACTCTCATTTATCTCGCGAACGACGAGACTGTCTCGCTGATGAGCGTTTGGAGTCCGACGTTTGCACTTCGGCTTCTCGACGACTTGCGCGAGAGACGAGACGAGATAGTTCGAGACGGCGCGAGCTTTCTCGCGGCGCGCGGACTTCCTCCGGCTCGAATCCGGAGAACTCCGCTGCCGGCAAAGGACGAGAATTTCTTCCGGCTTCTCTGGCCTCGCCTCGCGCTGATCAGCTCGTGGGATTCGGCGACGTCGACGATCTGGTCTGAAAAATTGCGATGCCGACTTCCTTGGGTGCCGTTCCAAGGAAAAGGTTTATGGGCGACCGAAGGTCCCGTGACGATTCCGGTCGATGACCGAAAAGTCTTGTGCGCATCCAGCCACTTCTTCGAGTTCCGTCGCTTTTCGACGGGAGAAGTCGTACCGGCATGGCGTTTGGTAGAGGGCGAAGAGGTTCAGCCGCTCCTTTGGTCGTCGAACGGCATACGCAGGATGCCCCTACAAGATCGGATCCGCGTTTCCGGTTTCTTCAACACGGTCCCTTGTCTGGAATTCCTTTCGCGGCTCGGCTCGACGGATCTCGTCGGAGAAAAGGTCGATGCCTTCGAAGCGAATCGCATCCTCGAAGACGCACGCCACGATCACGTCGAGGCCGTCGGCATCTTCGCCGTTAAGAACGAGCGTCGTTATGTGATGGCAGTCATCGGAACTTCTCTCGACGATGCTTGGCTCGAAGGCCGATTGAACACCAATCATCACTACGTGCTTGCCCGAGAGCTCGGGCAGCTTCGTCACGCGCAAATTCGTTCGTTCGAATCTTATGACGCGATCGAGAGTGCGCAAACGACGGCAGGCTTGGTGCGCGGTCAAATCAAGATCGAGGCTCTCAGGGCCGTCGAATCACTGGGTGAAGAGAAGCCAGAATCCTTGAGCCCCGAGATGCGTCAGACAAACGATTACTGACGTCAGCGTGATCCGGTTGATGAGTCGCCATTTCGGGTCGTCCGAGGCGAAGTAGACGTTCTCTTCCTCTTCCTCTTTCGTTCGTGTCGCCTTGAACAAGTAGGCGAAGACACCTTCGATGACAGTCGAATAGACGATCAGAACCGAGAACGAGGCGATGAAGATTCCGAAGCGATCCAATTCGCCCCACATCGCCGAACCCGAGTAGCAGAGCGCCGCGAAACCGATGACATGAAAGGCATCATGCGAGATTCCGTAGTTCGGAGTCCAATTCTTCCAGCGGTAGATCATGATTCCTTCGAGGATCCCGCGGAGCCACCAGCTCGCGAGGTGAAAGATCATCGCGTAGCGAAAGGCCTCCGGGAACGAGGGGTGCGCGAGCGCGACGAGCGGAAAGAAGAACCAAGTCGACAGCGTGAACGCGAGCCAGTACGCCTTCGGCCACGAGATCGGACCGCCGGTCCAGGCCTTCGATGAATTCTGTTTACGATGGAAGTGAACTGCGGCCGCCGCGATCGGAAGGACCCAGAGCGCGAGAACCCATTCGATGAGTGTGGTCATGAAGAAATCATCGCGAAAGACGGGGCTCGTGGGAAGCTCAAAAAAAGAACGCCGGAGGACATCCGGCGTTCTAGATCGCGTTAATGTTCAGGGACTAGAACTTATCGTTTTTTGAGTTCCGTGGATTCGCCGCCTTCGAGTCGACCGACGCCTACGGCCTTCAGGAAATCTTTGCCGAACATCGCGATCGATTCGGCCGGTTCCTCTTGCGAGTCGCCGTTCGCGTTCATCGCGGACGTGTTCAGCTTCGGTTC
>JAZKJB010000291.1:0-3511 GCA_040384505.1 Bdellovibrionota bacterium
AAAGACGATAAAAAAGCGACCTCGCCGAAAGTCTCGGTCGAGGGTGTTTCCAAAGCGCTCCAGGCTAAAGTCCTGGCCGCGGCAGAAGACGGTGTCGTTTCGGGATCCCTGAACGAGACGGTTTTGTTCCGCGATGCGGCCCTCGGTGCGCGTCACTTGCTGCTCGTCGGTATCGGCGACGGAAGAAAACTCACGCATGAGGTCCTGCGCCAAGCGGCGGCCGCGGCGACGACCGCACTGAAAGCGGCGAAAGTGAAATCGGCTGCGATCGCGGTCGACACTCTCCCCCATCACAGCTTCTCCGCCGATCTCACCGTTCAAGCGCTGACCGAAGGCGCATTCCTCAGCGATTATTCGTTCGCCGATTTCAAAGAGAAGAAAGATCCGTCCACTCTCGAGCGTGTCTCGCTTGTCACTTCGGCTCGCACGAAAGCCCACGACCGTGGCCTCGAAACTGGAACTGTGATTTCGGAATGCGTGAACTTCGCTCGCTGGCTCGGCGATCGCCCGGGCAATCGCATGACGCCGACGATCCTCGCGGATGAAACCGTGAAGGCCGCGAAAGGCACGAAACTCAGCGTGAAGGTTTGGGATCGCGCGAAGATCAAAGAAGAAAAAATGGGCTCGTTCTTGAGCGTCTCGCTCGGAAGCTCGCAAGATCCGCGCTTCATCGTCATGGAGTACAACGGCGCCGCGAAATCGAAAGCGCCGGTTTGCTTCGTGGGCAAAGGTTTGACGTTCGATTCGGGTGGCATCTCGATCAAACCGTCGGCCTCGATGGAAGAGATGAAATACGACATGTGCGGCGGCGCCGCGGTCATCGGAACCATGCTCGCGATCTCGCGCTTGAAGTTGAAAGTGAACGCGATCGCCTACGTTCCAGCGACGGAAAACATGCCGGGCCCGAATGCGAACAAGCCGGGTGACATCGTCATCGCTCGCAACGGCAAGTCGATCGAAGTGAACAACACCGATGCCGAAGGCCGTCTGATCCTGAACGACGCTCTCGTCTACGCGTGCGAGCAGAAGCCGCAGTTCATCTGCGATGCTGCCACGTTGACGGGCGCGATGGTCGTCGCTCTCGGCAATCTCCACACGGGCTACTTCACGCGAAACGATCGCTTCGCGAAATCCGTCGAAGCGGCAGCGGAAGCTTCGGGCGAGTGGGTTTGGCGTATGCCGCTCACCGATTTCCACGGAAAAGACATGAAGGGCACGTACGCGGATCTCTCGAACATCTCGAGCGGCAAAGGCGCTGGCTCCTCGACCGCAGCGGCGTTCCTCGAGCAGTTCGTCGATGCCGACATTCCGTGGGCCCACTTCGACGTCGCCGGTACCGCCTGGAACTGCGGCGATCGTTTGAACTACTGCCCGCGTAAAGGTGCGACTGGCGCGATGGTTCGTACGTTCGTGCAACTGGCTTCCGACGCTCAATAACTGGACCTTGGTCCTGACTATATCCATTTGAAAATACGCGGGAATTTTAAACTATTCCCGCCCGGAATGTTTGAGGCGATTTTAATCTGCTTTTTGCATTTATCCCAAAAGCTTATTCTCCCTCTCGAAGCAACGAACTCAAAACGAGAGGTAGAAAATGAAAGCTCAATTCTTCGCAACGATCCTGGTCTCGATGTCCTTCCTCGGCGCGGCTACCGCGCAATCGCGAACTGAACCGGCCGGCGCTCCTGCGATTCGACTCATGCGCGCGGCGCTCGTCGAGTTCGCGAAGAAGCCGGAACTGTTTCGCTCGATCTTCGAACGCCATTGGGACATGCCCTCGACAAACAAAGAATGGAGAGTGGAAGCCGATTACCATATTTCATCGGCGAACCGCATGTTGGATGAAGTGAAACAGGCTCGTTCGAATCCCGCTCATGGGTACGACACGGAAGTGAAAACCACCTTCACGGACGGCGAATTCGGTGTCGACGTCGTCCAGAGAAGCGCGACGAGCTTCGAATCGAAAAGTGCGATCTGCAAGAAGACGGCGAGCAACGGCGTGAAGTCGACTTACACATGCAAAGTCAGCTACTCATCGGCGAGTGCCGACGAAGACGGAAGCGAGAGCCTTTTCGTCTACTCTTTGGAATTCGACGTGATCCCGAAGGCGAAGAAAATCGTTCCCCGCTCGATCGAACACTTGGCCGCGGGTTGATCCACGTTATGTCTCGAATGTTCTCTTCATGTAGCGGGCTAATTCCGATTGGCCCGCGTAGTCGAGTGCGGCGATGACGTTTTTGCGATTCACGTCGCTGTGTTTTTGACTCAGCTTGAATTTCGCCTCGAATCGCAATTCGACGACTTCGAAAACCACGATCGCGTTCATCAAAGCATCGATGCCCGCATTCGCCGGGACATCCAGCTTCCATCCGGTTCGATATTTCGTTTCGAACGTGTTCACCATGGTTTGCATCGCGAGAAACGCGCGCTCGCGATCTTCGATCAACTTCGCTGTGCCATGAACGTGAACGACGGCGTAGTTCCATGTCGGCACGTTGTCCGGCTTAGGCTCGTACCACGCAGGAGAAATGTAGGCGTGGGGCCCCTGGAAGATGAGCATGGCCGACGGGTTCTGCGCGAACGCTTTCCAGTGCGGATTCGCCCGCGCCATGTGGCTCAGCATTTTCGGCTTCGCGGAATCCGACTTATCCATGAGAAACGGAAGATGACTCGTGACTGGCTCAGGTATCGATGGAGTCAGAAGGGTCGCGAAGCTCTCGGCGTTCACGAGTTCTTCGATGATGGCCTCATCCGAAACTTTGTAATGACCGGGCGAGTACATCAGTAGACCTTCAGCTTCTCTTTCAGTGCGAGCATCAACTCGCGGCGATCGATTTCGCGCAGGCGATTCGGACCAGGATAAGCGGATGACGGGCGATCGCGGCGCTTGTCGTCGGGCTCCGTTTTGTAGCGAGGAATCACGTGCGAGTGTAAAGCCTGTGCGACGTTGCACAACGTTTCGTAGTTGATCCGATACGCACCGAGTGCCGAGATCAGTGCGTCGCCGACTCTCGCGACGTCGCGCAGGTAGCGCATGCGCAAGTCCTCGGGAAGATCGTTCAATCCGAACACGACGGGGTCGGCAAAGGTGACGCAATGACCTCGCGTGAACGGCTCATCGGAGAGCGCGACCCAGCACGTTTCGAGTTTGCAGATGACGTAGGGATTTTCGCCGGCTCGCGCTTTGTCGACCCGGTCGTGGATGACGGTTCTTTCCATGAGTTTTACGGTAAGCCCCCCGAGAAAAGGTGTCATACACCTTTTTCACGAAGCGGCGCTTCTAGGAAAAGTGCATGGCACCTTTAGTGGGCGTTGGTAGGCTGGCGTTCGTTGTTGGGCCATGCGAGGACGATCGGGCGCTCACGAAGACCGCGGAGCTCCGAGCCGTCGATCGAGACTTCGCGGCCGCCGTCTCGCTCGTTGAACAAGCGAACGGATTGGAGACTCCAGTTCATCGGCCATTCGCCGCTCATGTTGCGGAAACGGAAGCTGACACCTTCTTGATCCGGGA
>JAZKJB010000292.1:0-34800 GCA_040384505.1 Bdellovibrionota bacterium
CGGGAAACAACATGAGAAGCCGACTGAGATGCAGAACGCCCCAAAACACCGTCATTTGAACCATGAAGAGCTGAATGAAAGAGTCGACGTTCCACGAGCCACTCGCCTCTCGAAGGCGAAAGACGTCGTCGAAGAACGAGACCTGGTGAAAGCAGATCACCATGGTCGCCAAACTCGAGAGGATCGCGAGAAAAAACCTCGTCGCGATCGACGGTACCCAAGAGGCGACATTCTCGAGCACGAGGATGAGAACGAGAGGCGCACTCAACCAAACGAAGATTCGCCTCAGTTCGTCCGACATCACGCTCAAGACATAAAAATACGTCAGTGCCGTGAGGGTCACCCCACCTTCGTGAGTCCGAGGAACGGCTCTCGTCTTGAGGATACCCATTGCGAAAAGCGCGCTCATGCCGAGGAAACCGTAAGGAGTCGACTCCTCTCCGATGAGGACGATGGCTCCGATCACGCCGCCCAAGAGAATGACGATCGTTTCCATCTGGCTCGCTTTCCGCGAGACGCAAACGAAGAGCACGACCAAGATGACGGAGGCCAGGTGAACCAGCATGATTCCGTATCGGAATTCGTCGCAGGAATTTGAAAGAACGAGGCCCCATCCGTTTTGCGGATGAGGCCTCATAATGTCGAATGGATGTGCGGTAAGCCGGATTCTGTCTTCCCACGAGATCGACACCTCGGGGGGAGGCGACTATTCCTCTACGCCGCGGATTGCTCCGAAGCTTTAGCGAACGTACCCGGAAGCCTCACTTCGAGCCGAAGTGTTCCGTTGGTTTGACCCACCGGAGGCGCTCCCCTATTTGATCTTGCTCCACGCAGAGTTTGGCTGTTTTCACTCCAGCGGCTCCCCCGCGGCCTCCCTTGCCGGCCGTGGGATCAGTGCCCTGGACATTCTCTCTGTTCCACTGGTCCTCGTCTTACGACGGGGGGTCGTTAACCCCTGCGCTGCTCTTCGGAGTCCGGACTTTCCTCGAAATCCCAAAACGATTCGCATCGCTTTCGGACCTCGCAATCGCCTGCACTTCCTAAGCTGAGCAAGGTAACAGCGATGGAGCTTCATTTCAAGGCGCCGCCAGATACGGTTCGAAAGGAAGGGCCTAGTTTCAATAGGTTGGCTTAGGAGCAAGAAAAGGTCGGTTTTTCTTCACGGTTGGCTCGACCCCAGACCTTGGTCAGCCGATGAGTAGGGGTCGAAACTTCGGGAGGAAGAATGCAAAAAGCCGCGACCCTCAGAGCTCGTGAAGTCGCCCTGGTCTCTGCTCTCTCATTCGGGACCTTCGTCCTTTTCGTGAGCTTCGTTCGCTCGTTCTTCGGCTGAAGATTCCCCGGTCGCCGCGAGCGGTACCGGCAACGCCGCCGGTAACGAAAAATTCCTTCGCTTCCATCTCCAGAACGGACCACCCGTCACGACTTGATCCCACAACAACCAAAGCTGAATCGGCCGCCTGAAGAGGTACCGCGTTCGCACGTAAACTTCCGGCGAGAGATTGTGCCGGTAGAACACGCGCGCGCTTCTTCCCAACAAACGCAGTTTATCGCGGTGATTGCCGCCGTACTCGGTCGAGTAATCGCCGCGGCTCTGATGATAGAGATCCAAGTCGAGAAGCTGCAGAGTCGTCCCGGCACGCACGAAGCGCCAGCCGAGCTCGAGATCCTCGTAGCCGTACGACGTGAAATTCTCGCGGAACCAGCCGACCGACTTGAAGAGCGACGCCTTCATCGAGATCGAATGCGAGAGCATGAAGCGCCACGGATAATCGAGATCCATCCAACGATCGGCCTGTGAGAGGAAGTCGCGCCAGAAACCCCGATCGGCGAGACGGACGTCGGACTGAGGATTGATCTTCTCCCAGGCCATGCGAACTCCGAAGACGTCGTCCCTGAGATCGTGGCGACGACCCATCAACACGCGCGGGAATTTTCCGGCCTTCTCGAGCTCCCGGACGACGGTCTCGAGATAGTCCTTCGGGACGAGCATGTCGTCGTCGAGGAACGCGAGCATCTCGCCTTTCGCGACCGAGGCGCCGACGTTTCGTGCGAGCCCCGCGCGGTAGCGATTATCGCCGAGCTTTCGGCGGACCGTGCGCGGGATCTGCATGAGAGTCATCGCGACGCCTCGACCATCCCCGTCCATCAATTTCTCGACGTCTTTCACGGTCGTGTCGTGGCTTCCGCAGTCGACGACGATGATCTCGAACTTCGATCGCGGAAGACGCTGACGGAAGAGATGTCTGAGAGTGTTCATCAGCTCGATCGTCTTCTCGAAAGTCGGGATCACGACCGAGATCACCGGCTCGTTCTTTTCGTTCGACTCGCGCGAATGAACGACGGCCGGATCGGGAAACATGACTTCGTCCGATGGCATGTTCGAATCGTCCATGCCCCACCCGAGCGGAGGGCGAATGTCAACTTCGGGAAACTCCGTGCGAAGCGTGTCGACCCAAGCGCGAATCGTCGGCTCGCGCCACGGGTGCCGGGCCCGCGGAGATTGAAACGGAAATTCGAGATGAACTGAGCGATGACCGGCATCGCGAAGCGCTGAGAACGCGATTCGTAAGCGCGAGAGCTCGGTTCCGGGCAAGAGCCGGTATGTGATCGCGCGCATCGGGAGCGGTTTGAGCCCTCCGGTCTGCGCGCGAGCGAGCGGCTCTTCCATCGGAAGATGAAAGACGATGTTCCAGTAAGCGAGAGCGTCTTTGTCTTTCGGCAAGAACTCGGTCGCTTCGGAGGCGGCGACACGGAACATGAGCGGACCCGACCACTCTCCGAGCGAGCTCGCGGCGAGAGCGGAGCGAACGACGAGCTCACGAGTCGGCGTCACGTCGCGCGCGAGATCGAATTCGACGGCGTCGTAATTCCATTCTTTCGCATATTGAAACGCGCGATCGACATCGGCGGCACTCGTCGTGCTGAAGACCCGAACCGTGTACCAACGATGATGGCGCTCGAAGATTTCAGCCACGAGGGCCTCGGCCGCCACTCCAGCCCGCGACCCCCGCGAGCAATCCCGCACCGTAACTGAAGTGCGTGATCGCATAAAGCGGGATCATGAGGAAGAGAAGATGAGGGCGCCGCGCCTGGAGCGAAAGAACGACCGCGCAGGTCGCGATGCCGGCCACGTATGCGATCGACCACGCCAACAGGAACTTCATGTCGACCAAAGCGGCCGCAGGAAACGAGAGCGCGAAGAGAGCGGGAAGAACGAACTTCAAGCGGCGATGCTCGCGAACTTTTCGCATCACCTGGATCTGGCCCCAGCCATAGCGAAAGATCTTGCGGCCCCAATCACGGAAGCTCGGCCGGGAATGATGCGCGACCTCGAGCGAATCCACTTTCAAAAGACGTCCATCGCGAGCACGAAGCTTGTAGCTCACATCGACATCTTCACAGACCCATCGGTGCGAGTGGGCGAAGCCGCCGATCGCGACGAGCGCCTCGCGGTCGTACAAAACGCTACACGTCGGTAGATGCGAAACTTCTCTTCCGTCGACGGAGCCACGTTTGCTTTGTTCGGAACCGAAGTGGCCGAGGAAGTTCGAGAACATGAGTCGCTGAGCCTGGTGAAAAGGCGAGCCGTCTCGCGGCGGTTGGTTGGAACTTCCGACCGCTGCGACTCCACGTCCCTGATGGAGGTCGAACGTGGAATCGAGAGTCGTGAGCCACCGAGGAGGAACGACGCAGTCGGCATCCGTGAAGGCCAGGAACGGAGTCGTCACGTTTTCGAGCGCGGTCTGGCGGGCGGCGCCGAGATTGTTCATCTTTCGACGTAGGATCGTGAAACGAATGTGAGAACGTTCGGCATACCGAAACGCGACTCGCTCGGCGATCTCGATCGTCTGATCGGTCGACGCATTGTCGACCAAGAGGATCGCGAACGGCCGATCGAATTCTTGTTCGAAGAGAGCCGAGAGACAGGCCTCGATCGATCGTTCTTCGTTGTGAGCGACGACACAAGCCGTCACCCGTGAGTCGAGATCCGATTTCATCGCTCCAACGCTAGCACGAGTTGCCATCGCGAGCGAGAGGCCGATACGCTCATGATGATGCACCACTTCCAACGCCAACCGCTGACGATCTCTGACATTTGCGAAGACGAATGTGGGTTGTGCGCGACGCTCGGCTGCCTCAGACCCGAGCCCCTCGATTGGAAGACCTTCCTCACCGAGCTCGACCAAATCCAACTCGCCTCTCCGGAGGCCATCGTGTTCCCACCGAACTCGCTCTCGCATCCCGAGCTCGGCTCGATGATTCGCGAAATCAGGAATCGTCGAATGGAAGCGATCGTCCGAGTGAGGCCGCAACAGATCGTTCGACATCGGCAGCTCGTTTCCGCACTCGAATACGGTGATGCGAGCTTCGAGATCGTGATCGATCGTCCGCTGTCGACCGAAGATTTCTCCGGAATTCAAAGTCTCGCGTCCCATGTCGTAGCGACGACGGTCGTGATCAACCGTTCGATCGATACCGAAGCGGTCGTCGAATCGCTACCTCGCGAAGCATGCGGAGCCGTCGCTTTGTTGGCTCCGGTCGAAAGCGGCGATCGGTTCTTCTCGCCCGACACCGTTTACGGACTGATGGCGAGTCCCGGTCTGCGCGATCTTCCGTCGATAGGAGTCGAACAAGGTCACTCGCGCTTCTTGGAAACGGGCGTTCGAGCCACGCCTCGCGAAGCGCGGCCAGCCGCGATTTCCGTGCGTGTTTCTGTCATCGTCCCATTTCATCTCGTCGCTCCGATCGCGTGCCTCGAGGCGCTCTCTCGACAAACACTCAACCGTTCGAAATTCGAAGTCGTGGTCGTCGTCGATCGCGCCGTGAACGACGACTTGTTCGAGGTCGAACGCTGGATCCGCGCGGCCCCGAGAGACTTTTGCATTTCGTTGTACGTCCTCGATTCAAAGGGCACGAGTCCTTCGGATTTCCGAGCGGGTCTCGCGAGAAACGCCGGCGCTTTTCATGCGAGAGGGGATCTTCTCGTCTTTCTCGATGCCGATGCCGTCGCGCCGCCAGAACTGTTGGAAGATGCTCTCGAAGCCCATCGTCTCTCCGACGTCATCCAGTACAGACGTTTCGACGAGAACGTCGAAACCGAGGAGTACTGGTCTCGCTTCTACGACTCTCCGAATTGGTCGTCGCTGGAGCGGAAATGGAAGTACGTTTCGAGCTTCGCTCTTTCAGTGAAGTTGAAGCACTTTCTCGCCGTCGGAGGCTTTCCTTCCGCTCTCGATCGGTACGGCTGTGAGGACACGTTCCTCGGATGGAAGCTCGATCGAGCCGGACACCGCTTCGAACTGCGAAACCTCACGATCGAACACGTCGGGCGCTCGCCTAGAAGAACCTCCACGAGGATTAAGATGAAACGTATCGCATCGTCGGCGCGAGCTTTTTATCTTTGTACTCTCGACCCCGCCGTCTATCGGCTCTTCTTCCCAGTGATGGGTCGGTTTCCAGAACTCCGCTGGAGCCTTCGTGCGATTGCGGGAGCGACGCGATGAAACGACTTCCACTCTCCGTCGTCGTTCCCACCTACCGAAACACTCTGCGACTTCGAGAACTTTTAGGATCACTGGAGAGACAAAGCCGGCGACTCGAGTACGAAGTGATCGTCGTCGCGAATTTGCCGGAGCCCGGCCTCAAGAAAGTCGTCGAGTCCTATGGACCACGATTTCGTTTTCTCGAAACAGGTCGCATCGGCGCGAATCTCGCGCGCAACAAAGGCGTCGAGCGCGCTCGCGGAGACATCGTCGTCTTCCTCGATGACGATTCGTATGTTTCCGACAAGGATTTCCTCGAACGCGTTCACGCTCTTCACGAAAGCCACCCCGCCTCGTTGGCGATCGGTGGGCCGTACACCTTGAGATCCGGTGCGACGGCTTGCGAAACGGCTTATCATCTCGTCCTCGAACATCGACTTCGTTCGTCGAGGCGTCGTTACGACGAGACGTCACTTCTTCTCGGAGGAAACTGGTCTTTCAAAGCGCATAGCCTCGGCGCGCGACTCCGTTTCGACGACACGATCGCCTTTGGAGGGACCGAGTTGGAGTTGTTCGCTCGCTTGATTCGAGAAGGTCACTCTTTACTTCTCGACGACTCGAGCTCCGTCGTTCATCAGCTTCGACTGAGTGTGTGGGGTCTCGCTCGGCGTGCTTACGCTCAAGGTCTTGCCTTCGGTCGACTCGCTCCCACTGCAGGCTCGACTCGTCATTGGCATTCGACGCTCACCGTTCGTGAATGCGCCGAGAACGCGGGCCTCGCCTGGAGCCGACGCGTGCGATTCTTCGCTTTGCTCTATCGGAAGATTTTCGAGTACGGAGTTTCCGTCGGAAACGAGCGAGACCTCGCTCCTTCGACCACTTTGCGCCGGTGGCTCGCGGAACTCATCGTCGTCACGGGGAACGCTTTCGCGCTAGCGAAACTAGAGGCGGGTGGAAAAACGCGAAGTGAGACGGCCCGTTTGCCAGCTGACTTGTGAAATGCCGCCGTAAACAGCGCCCGAGACAAGGCGGCGCAAGTTCTCGGCGGAGCCCGCGTCGCTCGACATCAAAGCAATCAAAGATTTCGCAAGGGAAGCATCGGGATCATGGTGCTTTCGCCGACCTTGCTTCCAGGCCTTCTTGATCAACGTCAGCGCTCCTACCTCGCAGTCGTGCTCGACATCGAGATCGAAATCGAGCGAGACCCCGACGTTTCGCGCGACCAACTCTCGCTGGAACGAAACTTCACTTCCGCCGTAAGTGATCGCTTCATCGAATCGAGCGGAACCGATGAGCGCCGAGCGAACACTGAAATTCCCTCCGACCATCGGTCCTTTCTCGGGGGAACGCCCACGAAGCCACGCATTGACGATGGCATTGTAGGTGCGAGCCGACGAAGAAGCGTCGATCGTATCGCTGTAAAAGCCGCCTCGAATTCCGACCTCCGGAAAACGTTCGAAACGCCGAGACAAGATGGAAAGGTGGTCCCGCCTCGAGAGACGGCAATCGTCGTCGAGGAAAAACAGGATCTCGCCGGACGCTTTTTCGATTCCCAGGTTACGCGCGTGATTCACGCCGACTCTGCCGACGCCCAAATACATCGCGCTCACACCCGCCTTCGTCAGCGCCTCGACTTGCGACTTCACTTGGGCGTCGTCCAGATTCGAAACGACCAACACTTCGAACTCATCGCGAGGGAAATCTTGGAGCCGCAGCGACGCCAATGCGAGCGCAAGCGATTCCGATCGCTGGTGCGTCGGGATGACGACGCTGAGCCGTAGGTTTTCTCTCGGTTTCGACATGGAGCAAAGCCTCCGCTTCTTAGCTACCATGGCGAATCCGGGCATGCGAAACTAAATCCAATCACCTATGACACGACAACGGGTCGAGCTCTATTTCCGAGTCCTCTTCGTCCTGATGGGAACGCTCGCCGCGATCCTCAGCTTGAAGACCTACATTTCCGATTCCGAGTTCTGGGCGATCACGGCATCTCGCCAACTCGGAGAGTTCGGCGTCTCGGCTTCGATCTACATGAAGTTCCTTTTCTACGGACTCTTGAAACCAATTTACCTACTGCCCCTGGACAATATCTCTCACGTTCTCGTCGCGAGACTCGAGTTCGCCGTGATTGCGGCCTTCACGGCCTTCGTTTTCTATCGAGTCGCGAAGCTCTCCGTAAGAGACGAACTCGGCGCCTTGGTCCTCACACTTCTCCTCGTCTCCTGCTCGTTTTATCTCTCGCAGAGTTTTCGCGTACGCTCGGACAACATGGCTTCGTTGATCGCCTTGGTCGTGCTCTGGATCGTGATCCCATGGTCGCGACGAACTGACGGAAAATGGATCCTTCACGCGGCAGCCGTCGCGGTGCTGAATCTTTTGCTTTTGATCGCGACCCCTAAGAGTTTTTATTTCTTGCTGATCGGGGCCGCCTTCACGTCGACCCTCCCCTTCGCCTCTATCGAGGCAAGAAATTGCTCGGCGTTACGATGGCCTTCGTCATGCCCCCGTTTTTGATCGTCGCCGCGATCGAGCTCGCAGGTTCGGTCCCCAGTTTCAGGTGGATCCAAAGAGCGTTCAGAACCGCGATCGAATATTTCCTCGATTCGTTCTCGGGCTTGTCGGGACCGAATTCCTATTTGACGTCGGCAGACTTCATCCACGTCGTGAAGCTCATCGAGCAAAATCCAATTCACGATTCGATTTTCGTCGCGAGCCTGGTCCTTTGGGTCCGCTTCTGGCGAAAGCTTCCCAGCGACCGCCTCGCGTACGGAGTCCTTTTCCTTTTTGCGTCGGCGATGCTCGTCCTTCACAACCAAAAGCTTCCGTTTTTCATCTACGCGATCCTGCCGTGCTTGATTCTCGGTGCAGGATATTCATGGAAGGCGTTTTGGCCACGGTTGCTCGAGTCTTCCCGTTTCATTCCGGCTTTGGCGATCACGCTGAGTCTTTGTCTCGTAACTGCGGCTCGTGCGACATTCCATTCACTGACGGAGAACGGCAACGACCTACAGCTGGCGACCTTGCGTCCCCTCCAAGCATTCATCAAAGAAGAGCGGATCGAAAACTACTACGACGCGATCGGGCTCTTCCCACGGCTCAATCGAATTTTCGCGTTTCCCAGTCCGAACGACCGGAATAATTCCGTCATCATGACTGTCGTCAGGAATGCGAAGCCCGATCTCTTTCTTTACGTCACTCGGAGTCTCGAGCTCGAACCTGCGCTCGCGTTTTTTCTCGGGGATTCTTATGTCGATATCGGCGGCGGCGCATGGCTAAGGGCCGTTCAATTGAAGAAGCTAAAGGCTTCGAAGGACGCGAGTGGTGAATGCGGCATGGCTCATAGCGAACTCGGGCCGATCGCCCGCGAAAGGCTCGGAGGAGATCGAGTGAAGCTCTTCGAATTCGATTCGACCGGCTTCGTTTCGCTCATCGACCCAGAAATCGATCTCGCGAAAGAAGGATGGCTCAGGTGGCCATGCGAAGGCAAAAGCCTCGCTCTCTCGACCATCCGACCACGTGCGCTTTCACGCAAGCTCGACTTAAGATTCTTGTTCGGGTTCGACTCGAACTACTGATCAGCCGTTTCGGTAGCACGAAACGGTTGCGTACGTGACTTCCGTCGACCCGTACTGAGCAGGAACTGCCGTCGTGAAGCCCAGCTGCTGACTCGTGAGCGTCGTTTCACCCGGAAATACCGGACTCGGATAGGTACTATATTGGCAGCGGTGACGAACTCGATAAGTCGTCGTGGACGAAATGACGAAGACCACCTCGAGTTGTGCGTTCGAAGGAACGGAGTATCTCTGCGGCGAACTCGATGGTCCGCCTCTGCAACCGGTGCACACGACGCCAGCGCTAGTTTCCCATTCGATGAAGTGAGTTCCGACCTTAAAAGCCGGGGCAGTGATCCGGCATTGATAGCTGCCAGGCTGAAACGTGATTTGCCCACCCGCGATGGTCACGTTGTTGGCTGGATCTTGAATTCTGCGATTCATGTTTCGCGTCACGCTGCCGCCCGAGCAAGGCCCTGCACCGGCACCGGTCAATACTTCCGTAACCAAGATCGGATCGAAGCGTGTTCCGACTCCTCTAGTGACGTCGACTTTATAGTTGTCGGGATTGATCGCCAGATTGAGTGCCTCTTGGACGGCGGCCGTCATCACGGGCTTCGCGATGACTCTGACAGTTGGAGTGAGGCACGGGGAAGTCGTCTGGCATTGATGGATGACACGGATCGACCAGCGGATCGGGCAAGCTGTCGATGAGTATGTCGTGCAGTTGGTTCCTTTCGCCGAGAAACCGTTCGTTGCACCAGTCGGATCAAAAAAGACGTTCCCGTTCGTTTCGGACATCACGAGAGTGTCGAGGACGCCGCCGAAAGGATCGACCGTCGAGCTGTTGTCGGCACAGCCTAAAGCCGGAATGGGCGTAGGCCGAAGGCAGGTATACTCAGGTTTTCCATCGTTCGCCGTGTTGTTGATCATCTTCGACCAAGCGATCGAATCCTTCACGAGAGCTTCGATTTTCAACTTCTGAGCCGAGAGCAGCGCTTTGATGTTCGCGGCGTTCTGCTGCTTTCCCATCTCGGTGAGAAGCGACGTCAATCCAAGTCCGACGACACCCATGATGCCGACGGCGATCATGACTTCCACGAGGGAGAAGCCCTTGGAGTTGCGGATTTTTCGATGGTTCGAAGTCTTCGTCATGTTGTCGCTCCTGTCGGCCCCAGGCCCTAGGTCCTGATCGGAATCCCGCACCGGAAAGTGAAGAGATCGCGGGAGCGTGGAGCCCCGTGAGACGCTCTTCGTTTCACAGTGAGACGTATCGGAAAAAGTGTATCAGAAAGTCGTGAGACGCCGAACGAAATCGCGGCTTTCGTAGCGCGTCCAATGACTCATGATGGTCGCGAAAAACCGCGGCCCGTCGAGGAGCACGCTGAGCTTCGAGCGACCGATGCGGCGGTCATAGCGGATCGGGCGTTCGCCCAGTGGGATGCCTTTGCTCAAGCAGTGCATCGTCATGGCCAGCGAATAGTCGAGGTCGTCCGGCAGATCGTCACCGCGGAAGAACTCTCGGCACTCCCGTCGAAAGACCCTGAGCCCCGTCGTGCTGTCGTAAACGCGCTGACGGAAGAGCATGTTGATCGTCGCGACGAAGAAGGTGTTCCCGATTCGCCGGGTGATCGGCATGTTCTCGCACGAGCTCAAGCGGTCCCCGCAGACGACGTGTAAACTTTCTTTGTCGAGCTGCTCGATCATCGGCACGAGGTCGAACGGATCGTAGGTGTGATCCATGTCGTAGAACGCGATCAGATCGCCGGTGGCATGAGCGAGACCGCGCTTGATGGCGCCGCCGTAACCGAGCCGCACTTCATTGGACACCAGTCGTGCCCATTCGAACTTTCGGACTTCGTCGGCCGATCGATCACTCGAACCGTCGTCGACCACGATGACTTCGAGATCGGAGAAGCCTGCGGCATGGAGATGCGCGCGAAAGTCGTGCGCGCGCGCCAGCACCGTGGAAACGGCATTTTCCTCGTTCAAACAGGGAATGACGATCGAAAGTCGACGTGACATGAGCGCACATTCCACCGCTCGAGCCCCGATGAGTCAAAGAAAATGGATGTGACGCCAGGCCTCGCATTCAACTTGATTTGTCGAGTGTGCGCACTTCCCTTCACCGTTGGCCCCTCGCGAGTTCCGTTTGCTTCACATGGCTCCCGAGCCTTTCACGCGCCTCGCGCCATGTGGTCCCTTGAGAGCTGCTAACAAGGGCTCACGGGCAATAATTACGGAGGAGGAACTCATATGATCAATCGTATCTTCGGAAGTCTGATGGCGTTCGCGCTGGTCGCGTTCGGTCTGATGGCTCCGGCAAACGCACAAGAAAATGCCACGACGGTGACGGGCGAACTGCCGCGTACGATGGCCGCACCCATCCGGATCATTCCGGTCGCGGGAGCATCGAGCTTCGCGCGCAGTCAGGACATCAAAACCGATCGTTTCGACGACGGCTTCTCGATGGGCCTCCTCGCGGATTTCGGATCGAGTTGGCTCACGTTCGAAACCGGGATCCTGAGCCTTCAGTCGCGCGGCGTGACGAGCGACAACAACACGTCGGCAGCCGTCGACGTCGATAGCTGGGGCATTCCCTTGCTGGCGAAGATGAACTTCTCGGGTAAACCGCATGAAACGGTTTTCTTGAAAGCCGGCGTGATGCCGTTCCGCACGGGCGGCGACGTCGAAGACACCGACATCATGGGTGTCGCAGGCATCGGTGGCGCGATTCCGCTCGGCCGCAACTCTTCGTTGCAGCTTGATGCGGCTTTCAACCGTTCGTTCACGACGGGTGGCGACCTGACCGACTACCAAGGTCTCTCGCTCCTCGCGGGTCTCGCCTTCAATCTCTAAGGTTTAATGCACCGGTACACGGTGCGCTATCCGCATCCCTCGGATCTTTGCTGATCCGGGGGATTTCCTTTTAGACTGGGTGCATGGATTTCCACCAGGCCCCTCCCACGCTCTCGAATACTTTTCTCTCCGACTCCAACTTGAAAGACGTGTTGAAGAAATACGTCGCTCCCGACTTTCTTTCCACCATCGAAAAACATCTCGATCACGTCGGCGAGCTCGCGTGCGGCAAGTGGCTCGAATGGAGCCGCGAGGCGGAAGCGCGGCCACCCGAACTCACGACGTTCGACCCGTGGGGACGCCGAATCGATCGAATCCGCATGAGCGAGGGCTGGAAAAATCTCGAGGCTGCCGCTGCGACAGAAGGTATCGTCGCCTCGGGCTACGAACGAAAGTTCGGCGATCGGTCGAGAGTTTATCAAGCCGCCCTTCTCTATCTCTTCCATCCCTCGAGCGCATTCGTGTCGTGCCCGCTCGCGATGACGGATGGAGCGGCACGCGCGATCGAGCTCTACGGTGACGACGAGCTGAAGAAGAACGCCTTCACTCGCCTGACCTCGCGTGACCCTTCGAAGTTCTGGACTTCGGGACAATGGATGACGGAGAAGACCGGGGGCTCCGACGTTTCGGGAACGTCGACGATCGCGTCGCCATCGAGTCGTCCCATCGACGGCTTCGACTGGAAGCTCGACGGAGTGAAGTGGTTTACTTCCGCGACGACCTCGCAAATGGCGATGCTGCTCGCGAGACCCGACGGAGCCGAACTCGGCAGTCGCGGCTTGAGTCTTTTCTACACCGAGCTTCGCGACGGTAACGGCGCCCTGAAGAACATCGAAATTCTCCGGCTGAAAGACAAGCTCGGCACTCGTGCGCTCGCGACGGCCGAGCTCCACCTTCGCGGCACGCCGGCCAAGCTCGTCGGCAGCGAAGGCGGCGGCGTGCGAAAAATTTCTTCGCTTTTCAACATCACGCGAGTCTACAACTCCGTTTGCGCAACCGGCCACTTTCGCCGAGCCCTCGATCTGGCGCAAAGCTATTCGCGAGTTCGAGAAGCCTTCGGACGCAGGCTCGTCGATCATCCTCTGCACGCGGCGACTCTCGAGCATCTCGAAGACGAATATGCGAAGTGTCTCGAGCTCTCGTTCTACGTCGCTCACCTTCTCGGTAAAGACGAGTGCGGTACGGCGAGCGAAGACGAGCGCATCCTGCTGCGCGCGCTGACTCCGATCGTGAAACTTTTCACGGCGAAGCGATGCATGGAAGGTGTCAGCGAAGTCGTCGAGCTTTTCGGCGGAGCCGGGTACGTCGAGGACACGGGAATTCCGACTCTTCTGCGCGATGCCCAGGTGTTTTCCATTTGGGAAGGGACGACGAACGTGCTGTCGTTGGACTTCCTTCGCGCCCTCGAAAAGGAAAATGCGGCACCGATCCTACTGAAGAAGATCCAAAACGATTTCGCATCGGCGATCGAAGGGCCGGCAAAAGCGCCGTGGGAAACCATGCAGTCGATTCTGAAAAATGCGAAGGGTGATCGGGCTAGTCTCGAGCGCGAAGCTCGTCGCCTCGCCTTCGCCGTCGCTGAAATCGTCGCACTAGGATTACGGACCTGATCACGTTCCCGCGAGGATCCAAGCCCGGAAGACGTCGGGCTTGGGAACGGCTTCGATCAAGAGACGGGTGCAGGTCTCCTCGCCTTTGGCCTGGAGAGTCCGGCAACGAAGCGTCATTTCGTGGTCGCCATTGAAGATTCGAACGTCCAGCGAGCCTTTCGCTCCCTCGGGGAGCGGAGACTTCAACTTGATTCCACCCATCGAGATGTTCAATGACTCGTTCTGATGGATTTTGCCGCCGATCACCATCTGCAGTCGCAAGCGCAGGATGAATCGCGGGCTCGACCTCTTGTCGGCCGCGTTGTTCGTCTCGCGCGCACTGTCGACGTTCACGAGCGAGATTTGCGATTCCGCATCCGGATCCGAGTCGTACTGAAGTCGTTTACCAGCGTCGGCTTTTTGCTGCTTCGTGCTTCCCGCCATGGGAGGGGGCTTCGGAGGGGCGTTGAAAAATCCGGACGATTTCTGGAGTTCCTCATGGACCTCAAAGGCCGGCCGCCAGAAATCGGTCCCTTCCTGCCATAGCATCCACTCGTCGAGCGACGCACGGGACAGGCACTTGAGCAGTGCCTGAACTTGCAAAGTGCGGAGCCCGTCGATCCGGGTATCTTCCGCGGAGTTGTAGAGACTCCAGAAACAGTCGACCATCATCTTCCCATGATAGTAGGCGGGTTTAATCCATCATACTGGACTCAGGACGTGGTTCTCGAAAAAGAAACGCCCCTCCAGGAGGAGAGGCGTCTAGGGTCATCTCGAGTTCGGCGAATCGATCAAGAGCGCGAGAGCAGGTTCTTGAATCCGCCGACGAAGCGCTGAGGCATCATGTTCGTGATCATGTCGATCGTCGTCTGCACGAAACCTTCTTCTCTCACTTCCGGCTTCATCTGCTCGAAAGCTTCACCGAGTGCTTCGGCTTCTTCGATCGCCAGGACTTGGCGAGCCGCTGAGAAGATCGTTCCTTCTTCTTCTTCGATATGGTGGAGAAGTGCGTCTTGGAGTTTGCGCGCGGTTTGCTGCCAGCCGATATCGACTTTGTCCGCGACCTGAAGCGTACGAAGCAGGCCCTCCGCCATCATGTGTTCCTGATATCCGTGTGCCACGAGGTCTTTCACCTCGTCGATCTCACGAAGTGAATTGTAGAAAACGGCTTCTTCGGCGCGAGAATGCGGAATCAGCTCGTCGCGGATCTGGTTGATCAACGCGTTTCGAGTTTCTTTGTCCGCGTCGGCCGAGCCGACGAGGCGCTCGAGAAGAGCCTTCACGGTTTCGTGGTCTTTTTTGAGAGCGTCGTAAATCAACATATGGAAGTTCCTCCGTTTGAGAGCGTCAGTCTGACTGATCGAAAGTTAATTGATAACGACCTGCGGAAGCTCGCGATCCTGCGAATAAATGTTTTAGTCCTCAGCACTTGACCTGCTTTCACACGGGAGGAGCGGTGCGCCGCCCCAATTTCGACGTGCGAAAGACGTCACAATCGTTCTACGATTCGGTGATGCCGAAACTCGAGATCGTCGTTCTCACCTATCGACGTGCGAATCTTCTTCGCCGCTGCCTCCAGAGCCTGGAGCTCTCGGCAGCGAAGGCGTCGTCGCGCGTTCGCACGATCGTCGTCGTGAACGGCGAAGACGCGGAGACGTCTGCCGAGCTCGTACGACTCGCCAACGAGCTCGGTTCTCTCGAAATCGAAATCGTCGAATCGGACCAACGCCTGCCGTGCGGCTTCGCGCGAAATGCCGGCGTCGAACGATGCAGCGGGGACTGGATCTATTTCGCGGACGACGACGCGTGGGTCTCCGAGGATTTCATGGATACCTTCGGCGCAACCATCGCTCGAGATCCAGGTCTTGTCGTCATCGGTGGCCCCAACGTCACGGCACCGACGATGACCGATTTTCAAAAAATCGCGGGACGCGTTCTCGGCTCTCGACTTGCTGCGGGCCCGTTTTCTCGCCGGTACCGCTCGGGAGGAGAGATCACGACGGTCGACGACGATCACGCCCTCATCCTTTGTAACCTCTTCGTGAAACGATCGGCCCTCGCCGACTATCGCTTTCCCGCGGAGCTGAGCTGCGCGGAAGAAAATCACATGCTTCACTTTCTCGACACGCAGGTTCCGGGGGAAGCGAAGATCTTTCATCCCGGTCTCGCGGTTTTTCACGAACGTGCGCACGACTTTACGCGTTTCGCTTCCTCGGCTCTTCGTTACGGACGCGGTCGCGGCGAGTTGATCGCGATCGACGGTTGGTCCGTCGCGAGCTCGCGGCTGGTTCTAATGGCACTCATCGTGGCTTCGATCGCGGTCGTGATCTTGCCGATCGCTTGGCTCGGGAGCTATTTCGCTGTCGTCGCACTGAATGGAATGGCGATCGCTTTACGCGCGAAAAGCTTGCGGGCGTTGGCACTCGCGCCTCTGCTCACGCTCGCTCTTCACTTGCTTTATCCCATGGGGGTCGTGATCGGGATTCTCCAGACACCCTCGAAGTCCCTTCGAACGATGAGCGCACCCATTCTAGCCTTGGCCGAAGCTCGTTCGAGCCGACGAGCGCGACGCCGCGACTGAAGAGAAGTCTTCCGCGGAACGCGAAACGAATCGCGAAGGCGAAGCGACGGAAAAAAACCACCGGCACCCACGGCAATTCCTCGAGACGCAAAACGAATTCGCGCATCTGAGGAAGGCCGAAACCGAAGCAGGTCCAAGCGATCCAACGCATGGCCTCGAGCAAACTCGCGCGCGAGGCGGATGAGGCGATCCCGGGTTTCGCTTGAAAGAGGATCGAAGCGATGGCGACGGGCTCAAGCCGAGGCTGAGCGAGCGGGACGAGAAATTTCTGGTCGAAAGACTTTCGCTGGAAGACGCGAGCTTCACGAGCGAAGACTTCGGCGACTTTCGAAGCGACGGCGATCCGGATCGGAAACGCGTGAGCGCACTCCCCGCGAACGAGAATCACCTCGTCGCCCAAAACTTCATAACCGGCTTTCAGACACTCCAGCGCCAAAGTCGACTTTCCACCTTTCGGCGGAAGATGGAACACGGCCGCTTCGTCACCGATACGCACGCCGAGCGCGTGCAACCTGACGAAGCCTTTCTTTTCGAGTTCCCATCCGAAGACCGAGAGAACGGAGACGTAGGCAATTTCGTAGACATGATTCGTATCGTCCCCGGAAATCGTGACGTCGGTTCGATTCGCGTGTCGAAAGACTCGTGAGCGCGTCCCGCCCCCGTGATCGCAGACGCGCGGGAAGAAACGATAGCGCGGCGTCAGTCTCGTGCGACCGAAACCGCCCTTGCGACCCGAGTTCCCGATCTCGCTCTGGAGCACGACACGGATTTCGCGAGTCACCGGCACCGAAGCATCGCGGGGAAAGTTCGCGAAGTCTTCCATGAGGCGATCGAGTGCCGGCTCGAGCCGCGGATCGCGGCAC
Source organism: Bdellovibrionota bacterium (assembly GCA_040384505.1). GTDB lineage: Bacteria > Bdellovibrionota > Bdellovibrionia > Bdellovibrionales > JAMPXM01 > JAZKJB01. The sequence goes on from JAZKJB010000292.1 coordinate 16,930, forward strand.
TCGATCGTCACGAGAACGTCGGAAAAGCGGAAGGACTGCTGGGATCGGTCGTTGGTCGTCACGGCAAATCGAGGCTAGGAGCCCGTCTCGCCCCGGGTCAAGATCTTGATTGAGCCTTGGAACACGATGGGCAACACTGCGGTCTCCAGGGGAATTCGATGTCATCAACGGTCTCCACAAGGCCGCGCCTGTCGTGGCGCCAGATCCGCACTTTGACGGCCGCCAACCTCAAGGCTCGCTATCGCAATACGATCGCGGGCGTGATCTGGGTGGTCTTGAGCCCGTTGATGATCTATGCGGCCCAGAGCTTCGTCTTCAAAGCGATCCTGAAAATCCAGTTCGAGAACTACCTGCTGTTCTTGCTGACCGGCCTGCTTCCTTGGATCTTCTTGTCGCAGTCCGCCTCGATGGGAACGTCGATGTTCACTAGTCAGGGTCGTCTGCTCAAATCGTTTCCGATTCACCCCCTCGGTCTTTTGGTCGCGCTCATGGCCGACAACTTGATCAACTTCGTCATCACATTCTTGCTCCTTCTCGTTCCGATTCTCGTCCTCACCACCGGCGCGAATCCACTGCACTTCCTCTTGCTGCCGATCCCGTTGTTGAGCCTGTTCACTTTCGTGCTCGGCTTCGTCTGGTTCTTGGCGACGTTGCAGGTCTTCTACTACGACACGCGCTTCGTTTTGGATTTCGTCTTGCTCATCGCCTACTACATGACGCCGATCTTTTATCCGGCCGAGCTCGTGGGCACCGACCTTCGCTGGGTCGTCGATTACAATCCGATGTCGTATCTGCTCATGCCGATGCAGGCGCTTTCGCGGCCCGAGATGCCGTCGGATTGGGGATTTCTCGTCGCGAGATCCTTCGTCACCTCCTTCGTGATGTTGGGAATCGCGGCCGCGTTCTGGAACCGCCGCCGCAACTCGGCCTACTTCCACCTTTGAGGTTTTCGGAGTGAAGACGTTAGTGACGATGAAAGATCTCGGCCTCGTCTTCCCGGCGCGGATCCACCGCGCAGGGAGCATTCGCGATTCTTTCGTGCGCACGCTCACGCACCCGATCGTCACGTTGTTCACGCCCCAACAAAAATTGGAAGTGCTGGCGGGAATCGATCTCGAGATCCAACGAGGCGACCGTATCGCTCTGATGGGCGTGAACGGCGCAGGCAAAACCTCGCTTTGCCGCGCGATCGCGGGCTTTTACAAACCGACACGAGGCACGCTCGACGTTCGCGGGCACGTGCGCGCGATCTTCGACACGATGGTCGGCATCTATCCCGAGCTGACCGGCCGCGAGAACGCCGACATCCTGACCGACTTCCTCTACCCCGAGCTTCCCGACCGCGAGGTGCGAATTCGCGAAGCTCTCGAATTCACGGAGCTCGGGCATTTCCTCGATACACCTTTCAAATTCTATTCGAACGGAATGCAAGCCCGCCTCTGCCTGTCGATCTTGACGATGAAAGAAACCGACGTGCTGATTCTAGACGAGGTCTTCGAGGGCGCCGACCAATTCTTCCGTGAGAAGATCGCCGCCCGCGTCCTCGACATGATCGAGAAGTCAGGCGCCGTGATCTTCGTCAGCCATAGCGAGGATCAACTTCGCCGCGTCTGTAACCGCGCCGTCTTGATCAGAAAAGGGAAAGTCGCTTTCGACGGTCCCGTCGAAGACGGTCTCAAGTTTTATCGAGAGACTCATCTCGGCTGAAGGACGTCCTTCGCCTGAATTTCGCTTTCACGAGATTCCAGTTGAACTGCCACGGAGTCGTCGCATGCGACGTCACGCGGCCGAGGATCCACGACTCCCGAACGGGATCGTCGCTCACCGGATTCGCGAGCCCCTTCGTGACGAGCGTTCTTTCGCCGTTCGCTGCCGGGAAAACGCCGCGATCCCAAACGCAATGGCACATCACGATTCCGTGATACCAGAACACGACGAGATCGTACTTCTCGAGCTCCTCGAAACGGCAGGGTTCGATCCGGGCGAGGGAGCCTGTCGGCAGCAAAGGCGCCATCGAGCCCGAGACGAGGCGAATCTCGAGCGACCCACGCTTCGCCACGAGGCTCTTGAGCCCCTCGAATTCCTCGCTCGAGATCTTCACTTCCTTCGTTCTCCCTGGCATGGTGACCCCGATGGTACTCGTGTTCGGATCGAATGGACAACTGGCGTCGAGCTTGAAGTCGACGGGCTTCGCCCGCGAAGCGACGTACCTCGGCTCCGACCGCGTCGACTTTCTGCGGGCCGGCTCGATCGAACGGGCTCTCGACTCCCATCGCCCTCGTTTGATCGTAAACGCCTCGGCCTACACGAAAGTGGATGCCGCGGAAAGCGATCGCCAGGCATGCGAGCTCGTGAACGCCACCGCTCCCCAGAGAATCGGGAAATGGGCGAAGGAGAATGATGCGAGCGTCGTCCATTTCTCGACAGACTACGTCTTCCCGGGAACGGGGACCTCGGCGTGGACCGAAGACGACACCCCCGCACCGGTGAACTGGTACGGCGAAACGAAACTCCGAGGGGAATTGCTCCTGCGCGAGAGCGGATGCCACGCCGTTACATTCAGAACGTCGTGGGTGTTCTCAGAATTCGGAAGCAACTTCGTGAAGACGATGTTGCGCCTTGGCAAATCGAACGACGAGTTGAAAGTCGTTTCGGATCAGATCGGCAATCCGACCTATGCCGCCGACATCGCGGAGTTTCTCGATCGCACGATCGAGAAGATCGAATCGCGCGAGGTTTCGGGCACGTACCACTTGAGCAACGCCGGTCCGACCTCGTGGTACGAGTTCGCCGAGCACATTTTCGCGCGGGCCGCGGAGCTCGGCCATCCCCTGAGAATCAAGTCTGTTGCGCCGATCCCGTCATCTCAATATCCTACCCCCGCGAGGCGCCCGTTGAACGGAAGCCTCTGCCTGGAACGCACCAAGCGCGCCTTCGACGACGGACTCCCGCCCTGGAGAGACGCCGTCGATAGGTGCCTCGTGAAGATGGGATTGCCCGTTGAAAATACTTGAGCTCGAATTCAAAGGCCCGCGGTTGATCGAGCTGAAGACTCACGCCGACGAACGAGGACATTTCGTCGAACGTTGGAACAAGCAACGCTTTCTCGATCTCGATCTTCCCGAATTCGTCCAAGACAATTTTTCGCGCTCCGCTGCCAGTGTCGTTCGCGGTCTTCATTATCAACACGAGCGTCCGCAGGGAAAGCTCGTGACGTGTCTTCGCGGGAAAATTCTCGACGTCCTCGTCGATCTCCGGAAGAGCTCGTCGACCTATGGCGACCACTGCGCGATCGAGCTCTCCAGCGAGAAAGCCTGCTGGCTCTGGATTCCACCTGGTTTCGCGCACGGCTTCTCGGTGCTTTCCGCAGACGGAGCCGATCTCTGGTACAAAGTAGACCAAGACTACAACGCCAAAGGCGAAGGCGGCATCCGCTGGGACGACGCCAAACTCGCGATCGATTGGCGCGTCGGCGCACCGATCTTGAGCGAGCGCGATCGAGCGCTTCCCGCTTTCGACGAGTATTCCCGCCGGCCCGCGTTTTGATGATCGCGTTCGACAAGTACCGAATCCTCCATCGCTTCGCGCGCGTTCTCGAAACTCCCCGCGCTCGCGCGATAAACGAATCGATGCGCAAGCTCGAGCTGCACGTCCTCGCGCCCGCCATCCTGCGCAGAGCACTCCTCCCCTGGAAAACGTCCGTCGAATTCCATTTTCGCCACAGCGTTCGTGAAGCGGGAGAGTTCAACTTCCTCTTGAGCGACGTCGATTTCGATCTCGTGCTGCTGCGGGATTTTTCGACCGAAGAATCGAGCCACCTGAACGAAGCCCTCGCTTCCGTTCGCAAGAAATTCCGCTTCATCGGCGAAGCCGAAGTCTTTTCCGCCGACGAGTTTCGGCGGTTGAAGTCGATCGAAACCGCCAACGGAGACGTCTATTCGTTCCTGCGCTGGATTCGCAAGCTGCGTTGGATGGAGGCCGTGATCACGAGCGAACGCGAAGCCTACCACCGCTTCAAAGCCGAGCGCTCGAACGACATCACCCGGAAGAAAATCGCGCGCCATCTCGGTCGCGAAGCGAACGAAGATCTCTCGAAATCTCTCGGCGCTTGGCTCGACGAGCGCTTTCCCGCGAGCCCGGCGCTACGACTCTCCCGACCGGTGTGGATCGACTATCTCGGTTACTGGGTCGCGGTCGAAGGGACCCGCGACGTCGCGAGCCCGATTCTCATCCTCACGCCCGAACAAGTCGGCGCCCTCATCGCCCTCGTTCCCGACATTTTCCACGAGTCTACCGAAACGACGGAGCTTGCAAAAGCGCTCAGGGCGCAGGATTCCCGGCTACTTGAGGCGTGGCATCAAATGGCCTCGATCGAAGAGCTCCGGCAGCGCGCGTGGGGTCGGACACAAACCGAGCTTCCTCGGGATTTCGCGACGTGGGTCGCGACACTCGAGGGTTGGCGACGGTCGATTAACCCGTAGACTTTCCAATCGTTCTATCGTCAAATTTGCCTCGTGAAAAAACGTGCGATCGTGACGATTTCGGCCCTCAACTACGCGGCTCGTGCCGAAGTCGTTTGCCGGACATTCAAGAAGTTCCACCCCGACATTCCCTTCCATTTTTTCGTCATGGACGATCCCGATGGATCGCGGTCGAAAAAAGTTCTCAAGACCGAAGCGAAGACGTTCTTCATGAACGACTTGATCCGCTTCCACGAGAAAAAGCCGGGCAAAGTCCCGATCCTCACGATGCTCTTCCCTTACGACGTCATGGAAGCGTCGACGGCGATCAAGCCGCTCATTCTTTTGCAAATGTTCGAAGAATACGGGTACGACGAAGTGATCTTCATCGATCCGGACACGATGGTCACGTCGTCACTCGAATCGGTCTGGGACGCGTTCGCCGAGGGCGACGTCCTTCTGACTCCGCACATCGTCACGTTCGGCGACGAAGAAGAGGCGAACCTCGGCGAGAGGGCCGTCCTCATGTCGGGTGTCTTCAACTTGGGCTTCATCGGCGTCGCGAACAAACCGAAGGTGAAAGAGTTCTTGAACTGGTGGGCCCGCCGACTCGTCAAATATTGTTTGAAGGACCCGGGACGCGGCTATTTCACCGATCAGCGTTGGGTCGATCCCGCGTTCGGCGCGATGTCGAGAGTCGTGGTTTTGCGCGATCTCGGCTTGAACGTCGCCCACTGGAACATCCACGAACGAAAAGTGTGGCGCGACAAGAAGGGCGTCTACCGCGTCGGAAAAGACGTGCTCAAGTTCTTCCACTTCAGCGGCTACAAACCGAGCGCCCCGGAGAACCTCTCGGGCTATCGGCCCGACTTGAAGCTGAAGGAGCTCGGCGCGGTGAAGTCGCTCGCGAGCGAATACCACAAACTCCTCGCGAAATTCGGGAACTCGAAGATCGAGAAACAAGATTACGGTTACGACTCTTTCTCGAACGGTGTCGAAATTCCCGCGATCATCAAAGGCTGGGCGAAAGCCGCCGTCGAGCTCGAGCGCTTCCCGAATCCCTATGAAGTCCGCGATAGGAACTCGTTCTTCAACTGGTTGCTCCGCTCGTCCGGCACCGAGCTTTGTCCGCTCGCCGCGATCGTGAAGCAAGTTCGGGTCGATCTCCAGCGCAGCTTCCCGCACAACGACGCACGATCGAATGCAGCCTACATGAATTGGCTCCTCGAACGCGGCTGGAAGGATCACGACTTCGACCCGAAGATCGCGATGCTCCTTAAAAAGAAGATGCCGGTCTATCAAGGGCTGCTCGAGTGAGCGGCTCGGAACCTTTGTTGATCCTCATCGACTCCCGTCGTGGAGACGCGAGCCTGCTGAAGCGCACGCTCGCGGCAGCCCCCGAGCAATGCGGGATCTGGGTTCAGGCGGAAGAACCGCTCCTCAAGTCCAAACGCATTTCGAGATGGCTCCCCGACGAAGGCGACGTTTTTCTTCCCGTCGACCTGAAGAACGAAAACGAAAAAAGCGCGATCGTCATCGTCCGAGCCGGCGAAGTCGGTTTCCCGAAAACCGGCTCCATGCACACGAGGCGTTTCCGCGGTCTCGACTCCGATGAAGTAAAAACCTGGCGGGGCTGGGCTTACGTTCCGAGGGGACACTTCACGAATTGGTCTTCGGCGAAAATCCGCAAGTTCGTTCGCGGCTTCATCGAGCCAAATCGCGTCCCCGAATCGCGAACGATCCCGAACGAGGCGCTCACGAAACCTCGCATCTTGCTCGTCGGTCACACGGACATTCAAGGCCCCGTCGGCGGCGTCCAGCTTCACGTCCGCGACATGATCCAGTGGCTCGACCGCGACCACCTGGTCTTCTATGTTTCCCCTCACGCCAAGGGGTATCTCGTTCGCGCGTCCCACGAAGCGAAGTCCTACGAATCCTTCGTCGAGTTCGAATGGGGTCAGCGGGACGCCATGACGAACCCGCGAGCTGAGAAGGCTTTCGATCGACTATTAAAAAGTGTCACGCCCGACGTCGTGCATTTCCATCACCTGATGGGATTTCCCTTCTCTCTCGTCGAGGTGGCGAAGAAGCGGACGAGAACGGTCGTTTCGATGCACGACTTCTATGCGTTCTGTCCACGTTACGATCTCATCGACGAACGCGGAGAGTTCTGCGACTTTTGTGGCCGCGAGACATCCTGCAAAGCCGAAGATCCCGGGCAGCGTACGATCCCGTTTCGCGGAACGGCCGCCGCGAGACGTGAAAAGATTCGGCGAACTTTGAAAGGCGTCCCGAAGATCGTGCCGTCTTCGAACACCAAACGGCTCCTCGTCGAGAACTTGAAACTCGCCGCCGACGAGATCGTCGTGCGCGAGTACCCGATCGCCGAGCAACATCTCGAAACGACGGCCCCGAAGCCGAAGAGCCGCAAGAAAGACCAGCTCACCGTCGGCTTCATCGGGGCCTTCACGCAAAAGAAAGGCGCACTGTACTTCGAGCGTCTCGTGAAAGCGCACGCCGAGGCGAATCCGAAGGTGAAATGGAAAGTCTTCGGCGAAATCGGCGAGAGCGACATCGCCCTCGCGCTCGAAGACGAGTACGACGTCGAGTTCATCGGAAGTTACGCTCGCGGCCAGCTGAAGACTCTTCTCAGGAAACACCAAGTCGATATCGGTCTCGTCTTGTCGATCTGGCCCGAAACTTATGCGATGACGGTCGCCGAAGCGACGGCCGCAGGCTGCATTCCCGTGGTCACCGACGTCGGCGCTCCTCCCGAGCGCGTGACGAGCCTAGGTCACGGATGGGTTCTCGATCGCGCGACTCTCGAAAAAGATTTCGGCGTCGTTCTTGAAACGATCAAACGATTTCCGGAAACCCTCGAGCGACGCCAGCTGAAGCCCTCACCCGGCCAGTTCGAATCGAGAATGCAAGCGTTGCTCGAGACGGTTACTGGGGTCGCGGCCCGAGATGATCGACATCCCGCCAGCCGACCGCGAAATCCGAAAGTCGCGGTTGATTCGACTTCGTCACCCCGCATTTGAGATTCCATTTTTTCGATGTCGACGCCAAGCGCGCGAGGCCGCGCTCGAAGGCGGCCGTGTGTGAGCGCTGCGACGGATGCCTGCGATAGCGAAAGAGCCGATGCGGGATGGTTCGAAGTTCGTAACCCATCATGTGCATCCGCAGGAAGAGCTCGAAGTCCTCGAAGAGAGCAGTGGGATCCTCGTCGAAACCGCCGGCCGCGAGAAACGAGGAGCGCTTGAAGAGACTGGCGGAATCGCCGAACCCGTTCATCTCGATCGATCGTCCGACGACCTTACCGATGAACGCGAAATCAGCTCCGCGTTCGATTTTACCGCCGGGCCTTTCGATGAAACTTTCGTAGGCGCAGGAAAAAGCGTCGACCATCGGAAGTCTCGTGAGCTTCGACCAGGTCTCCATCATCTCGGGAGCGGCGAGATTGTCGTCGTCGAAGAAAACGAGATACGGGGTCGTCGCACGTTTGGCCAAAAGATTACGAGTCGCGCCCGGTCCCAAGGTCTTTTCACTGGTGAAGATCTCGACGGCCGGTCCCTTGTATTTCGTGAGCCACGAATCGAACTCGGCGCGGCCACCCGGTTCCGAGGCATCGTCACCGACGAGAATACGAAAATCTCGAAAGGTTTGGCGCTCGAAGGTCTCGAGAGTTTTCTTCAGAAGCTCCCAACGGTCTTTCGTGGGAATCGCGACCGTGATTGGTGAAGCGGCGAACAACGCGTCGTCGTTCACCCCGACGGTTTCATGGGAGAAGAATTCCACGACGCCAGCGACGTCGGTCGACTTCATTCCGCTGCACATCGTGAGACCTTCGACGGCCAAGAACCGGTGGGACTTTTCGACAGGCGTCGTGCGCGACGGGCAAACTGCGATCGACGTCTTCGCGAAGCCAAGATGACAAAGTTGAACCCTGAGTATCGTGACCGCGAGCTCGGGACAGCCCCAGAACAGGATCTTTTCGAATTTTCGTGACGCAAAGTACGAGTGCGTGAGGTCGCTGAAGTACATTTCGGCATCGACGTTCACCGGGAACTCTTGGAACGAGAGGGCCTCGATCTCCGCTCTCTTCGCGTCGATCTTGAGAGCGAAGACGCGCACGCCGGCAAATCGCTGACGAAGTTCTGCGAGCTCGGCCGACTCGATGTCGGAGGCGTATCTCAAAACGATTGCGAATGTGCGGCTCATCAGGGCCAACCTTAGCCAGCTTAAGCCATGCGCGCATCCTTATTTTCGGCTCGCAGTTTCCCGCTTTTACAGGCTTTTCTACGATAATTCCCGCGCATTAGCGGTCCAACCATTTGAAACCACTAATGATCGCAAACCCCATGCGCGAGGCATAGGGCCTGCTCTTTCCCCCTATGAACCTGCAATCCCGAACGAGTCGAAGGACGCCGCCCATGATCGTTTTCTCCAAGTTGATCGCGCTCGCTGGCGTCACCGTCTCGGTCATCGGCTTGCAAAGTTTCGCTTTCGCGCACGATCACGCCGCGAATCACTCGCATGTCGACGTCCCCGAAGCCCTCAGACCCGTGCACGAAACGCTGGGCGTGAAGCTCGCGTTCGATTCGCCGTTCTGCGACTCGAATGGGAACAAAAACATCGAAGACGACGAGCTCAGAATGGACAACCTTTGTCCGAACAAGCCTTCGTTCTTCATTTTCACCATGAAGCCGATCGCGGCTCTCGGTTTGCGCCAAGGACAACTGCTTCTCACGATCGACGACGGTCCGAATCCGAAAATCACTCCTCAAATTCTCGATCTCCTCGATGCGTACGGAATCAAAGCGACGTTCTTCCTCGTCGGGAGCCTCATTCCTTCGAACGAACCTCTCATTCGCGAGATGGTGCGACGCGGACACACCGTCTCGAACCATACCTACACTCACGACGTTCCGCGGATCACTCCGGCGACGATCGTCGGTGAGGTCACGAGAGCCCATCATGCCCTGACGAAGGCGCTCGGCCAGCCGCCGAAAGGTCGGCTCTTGTTCCGCGCTCCCGGCCTCGGTTGGTCGGCACCGAAAGCGGTGAACCTGAACAACGACGCTCTCACTCGAAACTACATCGGCCCCATTCATGCGAACCTCGGGACCGACGCTCCCCGCGCCGATTGGGCCTGCTGGTCACAAGGTGTTTCGGCGCAAGCCTGCGCAGGCTATTACTTCCAAGACATCGTGAATGCGGGTCGCGGAATCGTTCTCACCCATGACATCTATTTCAAGGCGGGCCGCGGGAACACGTTCGAGATGTTGAAAATCCTGTTGAATCGCCTGCACGTCGAGGCCGGCGGAATCAAGAACCGCAACGGAAGCGGCTTGTGGGAATTCATGAACGTTCAAAATCTATCGGCACTCGACCAATATGAAACGAACCCCGCTCCGATTCCCGCGCCGCAACCGGCACGTCGCACGCAAGACGGATATCTCGTGATCGATTCGTTCGCTCGTGCGGACGTTTACATCCGAACCGAGCTTCTCGCGCGCGAGGGCGCAGTCACTCCGAATTCCCTCATCTCTCTCGGAGCGCGAAATCTCAAGACGAGCGACCTCATCGCCGTCGCCGACCTCGAGAGAGAAATCGTCGTGGGCGCCGTGAAGTTCAAGAAAGTTCGCATCGAGGAAACGAAGCCGGGCCTCGAGGCGCTGCGTGGTCAGGTCGTCTATGTGTGGACGGCTGCCTTTTAAAAAGTTTTTGAGTTCGTTCAGAAATATTGAGTTCGAAATTAACCAAAGGAGTTCTCGATGATCCGTAATCTCATGCTCGGCCTCGTGGCCGTGACGTCCCTCTGTACGACCGTGACCGCGCAAGCCCAGCGCTATCCCGCACCGCCGCGTCCGCGTGAAGTGCGACTCGAGCGAGGCGAAACCATTCGCGCCATCAGCGCACGTACCGGTGAAGACATTCGTGTCACGTGCGACGGTCGTGGCGGCCCAGGCCCTGGCCCTGGTCCCGGCTATCCGCAGCCCGGCCCGGCTCGCGCAGCTTGCGTCGTGAAGTACAACGCTCCGAGTGCCTGCGGTCTCTATACGATCTTCGCGAACAATGCACCGATCACGGGCTGCATCGGCTCGATCGACCAAGTCATCTTGAAAGTTCAAGAGCTCGATCAGGCCGGCATCTGCGAAACGAACCGTATCGCTCCCGCTTGCGAGCTGAAGTACAACGCTCCGAGCGCGTGTGGCCTCTACACGGTCTTCGCCGCTGGCCAAGCCGTCACGGGTTGCATCGGTTCGACGCAGGAAGCGACGAAGCAAATGGAAAAGCTCCGCACAGCCGGCGCTTGTTACTGAGTCATCGAATTGAAATAGAAGATCTTCGGAGGCCGGTTCACACCGGCCTTTTTCGTTTCGAAATTTACTGGGCGTCGAGCGCGGCTTGCGCGAGAGAACGCAAGCGAGCCCACGCAGGAGAGTCGAAGTCCTTGGAAACGTCGTTCTCCTCGAGCTCCTGCCTCCGTGAATCGATTTCCGCCACGAGCGAAGAGATCGCTGCGACTTGCGCAGCACGCAAACCATACTCGGAAGGTTCGTTTCCAGCACGCAGGAGGAGAAAGTCGATTCCGCCGCGCAGATTCGTGAGCGCGAATGGCACCCTGAGTTTCTCTTGCTCGGAAATCGAGTCCGAAGTGGCAAGCGTTCGAATGTTCTCGAACGCCCGCTGCTTGATCCCAGCAGACGTTTCCGAAAACGTAGCCTCGTCGTTTCGAGTTTTTTGTGTGGCACCACCGTTCGCGAGCGCGACCGGCACGAGCGCGAACCAATAGACCGCGAAGAGAACGACGATCGTCATCGCAGCGCTTACGCCGACAGCGATGGAAGTCGGGACGATTCGAGCGAACTCGAAAAACCCCAGAACTAGAACCAAGAATACGAGCGGCATGGCGACCGAGAAACCGATCGCGATCGGCCAGCTCGAGTCGCCAAAAGCACCAGCGAAAGTCGGACTCCAGAACTGCCGCAGGATCCGATCGAAACCTTCCATCAAAAGAAACCCAGGAAGTCCCATGAGAGGAAAAAACCCGAGCGCCGACAGAGCGACTGCCGAACCGATCCACCATTTGTAAACCTGAACTAGCTTCATCATATGGACCTAAGCTCGAAGTAGGGGCTGCAGGACTCGAACCTGCGATCCTCCGGTTATGAGCCGGACGCTTTAACCAGCTAAGCTAAACCCCCATAAGTCGGTTCATCTTAGCGTCGGTCTCGGGAATATTGAAAACGAAAAGCCATGCATCAACGGAGTTCGATACGAGTGCCCGCGAGCTTTCGTGCCCTTTGACCCTTGACCACTTCTCCCGAGGGAGAGACCACGAGAATCGCGTCAGGATTCTCGCAGTGAAGACTTGCATGGAAGGTCATCGGAGCAAGGAGACCCATTCGCCCCGACGTGTGGCCGACCGAGCTCGCCAGAGGCCATGTCCGGCGTCGTCGTCCGCAGTCCACCATGAGTCTGAGTTGATCGAAGCGCACGACGGCTCTCGGATTGATCGCAGGATCGGGTACGGCAAGCGGCGCGCCGACGATCTTCAACTCGAAGTCCATTCCTCGAAGTTCACCGAGAAAATGAACGTCACACTGAGCCGAGGGACCGTTGCAAGCCGAATATCGGGCCGAATATCGAGGCTTCGCGTCGATACGTTCGGGAGGTCGATAGGAATTGCCGACGTTGTTCCAGAGAGGTCGAAATCCGGCACCGCGGTAAAAGCAGAGCTCGTAGTTCCCGGCTTTTACGCTGCTCGTACAGACGATCGCACCTGTCGCTTCGGCCGTCCGGAGGGGCTCCGGAATCCCCAAGATTCCATTCAGCTCCAACTTCAAATGACCGATCTTCGAGATTTCGTAAATCGCGAGGACGCCATCGATTTGCTCGCGCGGTTCACCCGCATTCGAGTCGAATTCGGAATAGATCCACTCGAAGTCGGTTTCCGTTTCGACTCCTGTGATGAAGAGTCGCGGACGGAGCCGGTCGTAATCCCATCCCGTTCGAGATTTGATCTCTGCGAGTGCAAGTCGAAGGTCATGGACGGACGCCGTCGTTCTCGAGGTGATCGAGAGGTGATGATCTTTCCAGCCGAGGTATAAGACGAAATTCCCTATGCAAACCGCCAAAAGTGAAGCGGAAACGAACCGGTGGGCGCGGCCTGCCAAAGTGAAGCGATAGATCGGAATCGTCAAAACGCCCAGGAACAAAAGGACTGCGATCATCTCCTCGTCGAGGCGAAGTCCGTTCCTCACGACTGAAAATGAACGGATGGCGAAAAAACAAACGGCGGTCGCGAGCCAAACTCGAAGCCAGCGCTCGGATCGGCTCAAGCTTTCGCCGACGACGACAGCGCCGATCACGATGAGGCAGAGGAAAAACGGTTCGACGTAGCGCAACTTTGCTCCCGTCACCTTCAACCAAAGTGGCAGGGTGAAGACGAACGTCAGAACGATGAAGCCCGGTAACGACCGGTTCCCTGTTTTGCTGAAGAGCCTTGTGAACATCCACGCGCCGAGACACGGGAGCCAAAACAGATCGTTCATGAAAAATTCGAGCAATTCCAGTGGCGCAGTCTCGGAGGAGAGGTTTCCCCTTTCGAAGAGGGCTCGTAGCGCCTCCGTCACGGACGGTGCTCCCGAGTCCACGACCGATCTCCACACGAAGTAAGGCAAAAGCGGAAGGAGCGTCGAAATCGACAATACAGCGAGCGAACGAAGACGCTCTTTAGCGCTGGCCGCTCTTTCGAAAGCGATCCAAGCGAAAGCGCCGAACAAAAACAAGAGCTGCGTCAGATGAATTTGGAGCGATAGCCCGAGGAGTACGCCCGCGACCGCCAGCCGCGAGGAGGAAACCGGTCGATCGCACCACAGTGCTCCGATGATGAGAACCTGAAAGAGAAACAAGTAGGAGGGATTCCAGAACGTATGGAGGCTCGCAATGACGATCAAACTATTCAGAAATAGAACGAACGAAACTAGTGCGGCGAACTGCGAAATCCTACGCTCGAAGATTTCGAAGAGCGCGACGGCCGCGACAGCTGCCAAAAGGCATTCGAAAACCAACGCCGAAACCCACGTTTTCCCCAGCGCCAGAGGAATCGCCAGCAACCAGTAGTAGAAAGGACCGGGCGCATGTCCCCCGCCCGTCAGCTCGGGCCCGTGCCAAATGAACTCGCCGGAGAGCAGTCGAGCGGCACGACCGAGATCGCGCGCCTGATAAAGATCCGGAATGACATCAGAGACGACCAAGCCCTGGAAAAACGAAAAGGCGAAAGCGAAGAGCGAAAAATATTTCGCGAACAGGAGGCCGAACTTGAGAAACTTCAACGAGGCTCCAAATGAAAAGGCCAGCGCGAGGCTGGCCTTCTGCGTTTCACGAAATGTGAGCCGTACGCTCACTCCATGAACGTCTTGAGTTTATTGGAGCGCGACGGATGGCGCAACTTGCGAAGCGCCTTCGCTTCGATCTGACGGATCCGCTCACGCGTGACGTTGAAATCTTGTCCGACTTCTTCGAGCGTGTGATCGGACTCTTCGCCGATTCCGAAGCGCATACGCAGGACTTTTTCTTCGCGAGGAGTGAGCGTCGCGAGAACGCGGCGGGTTTGTTCCGCCAGGTTCAAGTTCACGATCGCTTCCGAAGGATTGATGACCTTCTTGTCCTCGATGAAGTCGCCCAAGTGCGAATCTTCCTCTTCACCCACCGGTGTCTCGAGAGAGATCGGCTCTTTCGCGATCTTAAGGACCTTGCGGACCTTGTCGACCGGCATGTCCATCTTCTCCGCGATCTCTTCCGGCATCGGCTCACGGCCGAGCTCCTGGACGAGGTAACGCGAAGTACGAACGAGCTTGTTGATCGTCTCGATCATGTGGACCGGGATACGAATCGTACGAGCTTGGTCGGCGATCGCACGCGTGATGGCCTGACGGATCCACCAGGTGGCATAGGTCGAGAACTTGTAACCGCGGCGATACTCGAACTTGTCGACGGCTTTCATCAAACCGATGTTGCCCTCCTGGATGAGATCCAAGAATTGCAGACCGCGGTTCGTGTACTTCTTCGCGATCGAGACGACGAGGCGCAAGTTCGCTTCGACCAACTCCGCTTTCGCGGCATCGGCTTCGCGCTCACCTTTCCAGATGGCGGTGTACGTGTCGCGAACCCAGTTGAAGTTCATTTCGGTTTCGTCGTGGAGGCGCTTGATGCGCTTCTCGGCGTCGACCGCTTGCACGTAATAAACGCGGAACTTCTGGAACGAGAGCCCCGTGTCCTTCGTCATACGCGCGAGCTCTTTCTCGCCGCTCTCGACGAGCTTGTAGCGAGCGGTGAGCGCGTCGATGTCTTTCGAGAACGTGCGCTCGAGACCTTCTTTGTAACGACGGCGGAGGATCGACATTCGGTTCACCAAGTTTTTGAACTTGATGACGATGCGGTTGATCGTCTTCCGGTTGAAGTTGATCGACTCGAAGTGCGCCATGACTTCGTTGTTGATCTCCATCAACGCCTTTTCGTTCTCTTGCTTCACCTTGATGTTCAGGCCTTCTTGACGAAGAGCTTCGAAATACTTCGCGGCTTTCTTCTTGTAGTTCTGAACGTGGTTGATGAGCTCGTGAACTTTGTCGATGTACTCTTGCTCGTTGTACTGCGTCTCTTCGTCTTCGAGTCCGCGGAAGATCGCTTTGACCTTGATGCGGCCTTGATCGAGACGCGTGCCGAGTTGGATGATCTCGTCGGTTCCGATCGGCGAGAGCAAGATCGCCTTCACGATCTCGCGCTCCCCTTTTTCGATTCGACGCGCGATCTCGACTTCGCCTTCGCGAGTGAGCAGCGAAACGCTACCCATCTTGCGCAGGTAAAGGCGAACGGGGTCGTTCCCCTTCGCGTCTTCCTCACCCGGTTTGTCTTCGTCGTCGTCGTCCTCTTCCTCTTCTTTCGAAGGATCCGCGAGGAACGTTCCGGCTTCGCCTTCTTCTTCTTTTTTCGCGGCGAGCTCGGTGATGATCACACCGCCGACCTCGAGCGCTTGCATGAAGGAGTCGAGCACGGTGGCGTCGAGAATTTCGGCGGGCAACAAATCGTTGATCTCCTCGATCGTGAGGAAACCTTTGTCGCGCGCGAGCTTGGTGAACCGAAGAATTTCTTCTTTGATCGCTTCAGCTTGTTCCGCGACGGTGAGCTCTTTGGGAGCCGTGATTGTCGCGGGAGTATCTTGCGTGGTCGTTGCCATTAAATCTCCGAATTCAGATCAAAAAGTTCGTAAGGATCAATATTTATTCCAGATGAGCGCGTCCGTGGTGACGGACGACAGCGGGACCGACGACTTCGTTCATGACTCTCATGAATCAAATTCCTTCATAAGTAACCGATCGCCAGTGATCGGGGGGCCGCTGCGAAACTGCCAAATTAACAAACAGCTTCGCGCCTTGTCTATCTCTGAAGCCGCGAAATGATTCGGTTTCTTTCAATATCCGAAGCATCGTTTTCAACTTCTAAAATGCAAAATCGTGCCAACTCTCGAGCGGGATTCAATCGCCACCTTCGCGATCGGGTCCGCCCAGAAGCTGGCGCTGGAGATTCATGAACTCCTCCAGCTTGGCGGCACTCGGGCGATCGCGAATTTCTTGCGTCATCTCGCGGAGCTGAGCCTTCTGGAAACGGGTTTTGACCGAGCCCAGATAAGACGCCATGAGCTTTTTGATCTCCACTTCGGAAACATCCTCCGGCGTCAGCGGGACCGAAACCCCCAGAAGCCCGGGCTGATCCACTTCGCTCGCCAAGTTCGCGGCCAGGTTGGCGAAGCTCTCGGGTTTCTCGTCGTACCGGCGAACGGCCCGGAGCAGGAGGGTGCGAACACCCTCGTGAGAGAACACCGCGGCCACTTCGGTCGGCCCGGCCTCCAGGAATTCCCGCATGTGGATTTCGTTATGCAGGATCAAGCTCAAGACGAAGATTTCGTCCTTCTGAGCTCCCTTCATTACGACCCTCGGCGCAGGCTCCTCGGTTAACGCCTCGGGCTTCTGCTCCAGCAGAGGGGCAGAACCCTGACGGGCCTCGTCGTGAAAGGGCCGCGGCGAGGCGGATTGGCCACCACCTTGAGAAGCACCCGATGGCCCCGGCCCAGAAGCCTGGGGAGACGTGCGAACGGTTCGCGCTTGAAGCGCGGAAGTCGACTGTTGAAGGGCGCGGCGAAGCCAGTTCATGTCGACGTCGAGCTGATTCGTCATCTCGAGGAGATAGAGATCCATCAGCTGGCGGTTCTGCATTCCTTTGAGTGCCATCGCCGCTTCGTCGACGATTTGAACTTTTTCGCTAGCCGACCCATGGTAATTCGCCATCCACCGCTTCGTGAGCAGCAGATTGAAGAGCTCGGGGGCCCTCGCGATCTCGGTCCTCAGCGCATCCGCTCCGTTCGATTTCACGTAATCATCCGGATCCATTTTGTCGGGAAGCACGAAACCTTTGGGCATCAGGCCCGCTTCGAGCAAAACCGGAAGCGAGCGCTCGGCTCCACTGATTCCGGCTTCGTCACCGTCGAGAAGCATCTTCACGTTCACGGTGTAACGCTTCAAAAGCTTCGCGTGCTCGGGAGTGAAAGCGGTTCCGAGGATCGCGACGACGTTCTTGATGCCAGCCGCGTATAGCGAGATCGCGTCCATGTAACCTTCGACGACGATCGCTTCGTCCTGCGCGCGAATGAACTTTCCGGTTTCGTGCAGGCCATAGAGCACGCGACTCTTGTTGAAGACGGGTGAGTCGGAGGAGTTCACGTACTTCGGAAGTGCATCGCCGAGCGTACGTCCGCCGAAACCGATCACGTCGCTCGTCGGAGAGAAAATCGGGAACATCAATCGATCACGAAAGAGGTCGAAATATTGTTCCGCGAGAGCGCCGGTCCTCGGCGCATTTTTTTTGGGCTTAACGAGGCCGAGCGCTTCGGCCATCTCGAGCGGCACGCGCTTCGACTCGAAATGTTTCGCGAGTCCCTGCCAATCGTCGAGCGTGAGACCGAGGCGGAACTTTTCGACGATGTCGTCGCTGAGTCCCCGCTTCTCGAGATACTTCTTCGCGGGGCTGTCTTCGGTTTGCGACTTCAGTTGATGATGGAAGAACACTCCGGCCGCGCGATTGATCTTGAGATAGAGATCTTTCTGATCGCTCGAAAGCCCGGTGCGTTTCGGCTGACCCGGCTCCGGCTCTGGCAGCGGGATCGAGGCTCGGCGCGCGAGGAATTCGACGGACTCCGGGAACGACATCCCGTTGTACGTCTCGAGGAACGTGAAAACGTTCCCGCCTTTTTTGCAGCCGTAACAAAAATAAAGTTGGTTGTCTTCAGTGACCGAGAAGCTCGGGGACTTGTCGGAATGGTCCGGAAACGGACAACGGCCCATCAAGC
>JAZKJB010000293.1:0-771 GCA_040384505.1 Bdellovibrionota bacterium
GGCAGAATCCGGACTCCTTCGTGGAGTTCCCGGCGATCATCCACGGAAGCCATGTGCTTTCGATGGGGGAGCACACGATCTTGAAGTTCGGCGATCCGACGTTCGAGACGACGCGCTCGTTCTACGGAAAACCGGTTTTGGCGTGTAAGGAAATTCCCGCTGGTACGACGCTCACTTGGAAGGCGTATTCCTACACGAAGTACTTCGCTCGGATTTCTTTTTTCCCGCAGCTTCGTCCCGATAAGCCGCTCTACAATTTGTTCGCGGAGATTTTCCACATCATCGGTGCTGGCGCCGGTGTGTTGATGGCGATCTTCACGTTCACGATTTTCGCTGGAAAAGTTTCGCGTCCGACGACGTTGTCGGTCTGTGCTTCGTCGTTCTTCTCGGCGTTTTACTTGGGCGGCTGTGTTCTCGGTCTCCTCGGTGTGCCGTGGAGCATGCTAACCGCTCACAAATTCGCTGACGTCGGAGTTTGGTTCTCGATCTCGATGTTGGTGAATGCGTTGAGACACGAAGGCATCGTCTCCTCGCGTATTGCTCGGTTCTACCTAGGCACCGTTGTCGTTGCGATCATCATCATCTTGGCCGGGGACTCTGGCGATCTCGTTCAGTTCGGGACGACTCTGCCGTTCATGGTGACTTTGTTCGTCTTGTCGCTTCCCATGATCACGGTCGCGCAGTCGATCCGGATCGAGAAACGTAACCGAAGCAAGTGGCTTCAGTTCTTCGCTCTCGGCTCTTTCGTCTTGGCGGTTTTCAACGAGATGT
>JAZKJB010000293.1:781-5466 GCA_040384505.1 Bdellovibrionota bacterium
GTGACGGGTCTCATTCACTCTTCTCCCATGCTTCCGTTTGGATTCATGGCAGGGGTGATGTTCTTGGCGTTGTCGGTGAACGTGAAGGTCATCGAGGCCTACGGCGAGCGCGATTACTTGCGTAAAAACCTCGAGAAAGAAGTCGAGCGTAAGACCGCGGAACTCAAAGCTGCGATGACCGAGCTAAAAACCACGCAAGCCGAGCTCGTGCATTCCGCGAAATTGGCGTCGCTCGGTACGTTGTCGGCCGGGATCGCGCACGAGATCAATAACTCGCTTAATTACGTGAACGGGGCTTTGCAACCTCTCGAGCGTATTTTCGAGAAGACAGCGGATTCGAACGAGAAGCAAAAGATCGCAAAGCTCATCGCCGTCATGAAGGACGGGCTTAGCCTCACGCTTGATATCGTGAAGTCGCTTCGTACGTACACGGGCCTGAACCAAGCGAAGTTCAACGATGTGAACATCGCTCAGGTCGTGAACTCGTCTTGCACGATTTTGCGTAACAGAATTCGCGGCAAGATCACGATCGAGAGTACTGTCGCGGCTGATCTCACCGTTCACGGAAGTGTCGTGGGCTTGAATCAGATTTTCATGAACTTGATCTCGAACGCGGTCGACGCCATGCCCGACGGCGGCACGCTCACGATCTCGGGCGAGGTGAAAGGCGAATTCGCCCACCTCGTCGTCAAAGACTCAGGTGTCGGAATGCCAAAGGAAGTTTTCGAGCCGTTCTTTACGACAAAAGAAGTCGGTAACGGCACAGGCCTTGGTCTCTACATCGTTCGCCAAGAAGTTCAGCGTCACAAAGGTGAGCTGAAAGTCGAGAGCGAAGCGGGTAAAGGGACGACCTTCCACATCACTCTTCTCACTCATGCATTCGAAACTGAAAAGTCGAAGGGCCAAGCGGCATGAGTACCAGCGAGACGCCGGTCATTTTCTACATCGACGATGAGCCGCACAACCTGGTTGTGTTCGAAGCGGCTTGTCCTGACGATTGGAAGGTCCACGTCTTCGAGAATCCGATGGTGGCTTTGCAGAAGCTTGATCAAATCCGCCCGCACGTCATCATCTCGGATCAACGCATGCCCGGTATGACCGGTGTACAGTTCTTGGAAGTCGCGAAAAAGATTTTGCCCGATGCCGTTCGCATCATCGTCACTGGTTACAGCGATGAAGACCTGGTCGTGGAGAGCGTTCGCAAAGCACAGATCTTCGATTACATCAAAAAGCCCTGGGAGGTCGACGATCTCTTGGCGTCGCTGACTCGAGCACTTGATTTCCAACGTGCGGATGTCGCGACTCGACGTTTGCAAGCTGAGCTTGTCGCTCGTGAGGCTCAACTTCGAGAGACGAACGGGTTGTTGACGAGTGCGATGCGCGATCTCGAGCTCGCGCAGCTGAAGGAAGCCGACATTCGTAAGGAACTCGAGTGCTGGGTTCCGCCGTTCTTGCGTTGGGCCCTAGACGATTCTCGTATCGGCGGAAGCCAGAAGCGAGATCTCGTCGGCATTGCGTTCGACATCGTGAATTCGTCAGCTTTGCGCGACGTGACGTTGAACGGGCGCCATCTTCGATCGCAGATCATTCAAATTTTCACGGAAGCGGTTTTGCGACACGGGGGCTGGCGCGAGTCGCACTCTGGCGATTCGGCTTACGGGCACTTTGGCCTTCTCGGTAACGAGATCGAGTCTGAAACTCCGGCTGATAGCGCTTTGGCGTCGGCGCGAGAGTTCCGGGTCGCGTTGCGAAATCTTTCGTCGGTGTTCGGGAAGACGGCCGAGTGCGGGATCGCTCTTCACATCGCAGTCGATGCGGAAGTGCACATTCATACCGTTCAGCTCAATACGCCCCGAGGTCCGGTGACGCAGAAGTCGTTCGACACGTCGTCGACCGACGTTGATCTTCTCCACCGCATGGAAAAGCTCGTCCATCAGCTGCCGGGTACGAACATCGTCATGTCTCGTGGGTTCGTCGACGCCTTGAAGGTGCAACCACCGAATCTGGTCGAGATCGGGTATCACCTGTTCGCCGGGCAGAAAGAGGCAGTCCCTCTGTTGATCATCCCGAGCGACCTGGCGAAGCCGGCCGATCTCGATGTGGTGAAGGGCTCGGCTGATTCGAACGTGCTGACGTTTAGTCCGGCGCGCCGGGCGGCCTGAGGCCGTCGTCAAGAGACTGCGACCGATCGGATACCCTCGGAAATTACTTTTTAAACCGAGTTCCGAATCGGAACCGTTTGGAACATCGTGATCAAAATGGGCGTCACGTGACGCCTTCATCTCCTTCTGACTTCGCTCGATCCGCCTGGAGGGCGGAGCGAAATGCGCTCTCACGGATGGAAAGGCTACGCCTCGTCGTGATTCGTTTCAGAGACGCACGCCTCGCGCGAACAACGCGCCATGACTCCAGCGCTGGATTTCTCAGGCTAAGCGATGCAACGTTTCTGCGCTGAGGAAGTCGCACACGACTCCGAAACGAATTGGTTTGGCCACGTTGTTGATCCGTCCATGAGAGCGGTTTTCGCTCCGCCTTCCGGGCGGATCGAGCGGGGTCAGAGGGTGAGTTTTTTATGGGCAGGGCGGGTTCCACTCCACGCTGGCGTCACGTGACGCCTTTGGTTCCGGCGCCGGAACCAGTGCGCCCCCTCGCGCCGGGTGCTTTTTCTAACCCAAGACTGATCCATTGCCCCTGGGCGTTCAGCCAAGTACAACCCCACCATGATTTCCACTACAAACGTCTCCCTGAGCTACGGTGGCCGTAAGCTCTTCAATGATGTGAACGTCAAGTTCACGCCCGGTAACTGCTATGGGTTGATCGGTGCGAATGGTGCCGGCAAGTCCACGTTTCTGAAGATTCTCGCCAAAGAGATCGAGCCGAATACCGGTGAGATCATGCTCGGCTCCAATCAGCGGCTCTCGTTTTTGAAGCAGAACCATTACGCGTTCGATGAGTTCGAAGTTTTGGCGACGGTCATGATGGGAAATCAGCGGCTCTTCAAGATCATCGAAGAGAAAGCGGCACTCTATGCGAAGCCTGATTTCTCCGAGAAAGATGGCGAGAGAGCGTCGGATCTCGAGACTCAGTTCGCGGAGCTAGGTGGCTGGGAGGCGGAATCCGAAGCCGGCCAAATGCTCGAGGGGTTGAATATTGCGACCTCGCTTCATACGAAGCTGATGAAGGAGCTCGATCCGGCCGAGAAAGTGAAAGTGCTCCTCGCGCAAGCGCTCTTCGGGAAACCCGACATTTTGCTTTTGGATGAACCGACGAACCATCTCGATATTTATGCGATCCAGTGGCTCGAGAATTTTCTCCTCGAGTTCCAGAACACCGTCATCGTGGTTTCCCATGATCGACATTTCTTGAACAAGGTCTGCACGCACATCGCCGACATCGATTTCGGTAAGATCAAAGTCTACACCGGCAATTACGATTTCTGGAGAGAGTCGTCAGAGTTGAACATGCGACTTCTGTCGGATCAAAACGCAAAAAACGAAGCGAAGGCTGAACACCTAAAGACGTTCATTCAGCGCTTCAGTGCGAACGCCTCGAAATCGAGCCAAGCGTCGTCACGGCGTAAGCAGTTAGAAAAACTCGAGATCAAAGATCTTCCGATTTCGTCTCGCTCGAAGCCGTTCGTGGGTTTCACACCTTCGCGAGAGCCGGGGAGCGACATTCTGACCGTCGAAGGTCTTACGAAGACTTTAAACGGCGAAGTGATTTTGAAGAACGTGAACTTCACGCTGAAGAAGGGCGACAAGGTCGTTCTTCTTGGTCGCAATGATCTAGCAAAAACGGCGCTGCTCGACATTCTCGCGGGCGAAATGGAACCCGATCGTGGCCAGGTCAACTGGGGCATCACGACCATTCGCTCTTACTTCCCGACGGACAACTCGAGGTACTTCCAGAAAGTCGCCGGCGTGGACACGTTGGTCGATTGGTTGCGCCAGTATTCGACCGAGAAAGACGAATCATTCATCCGTGGGTTCCTCGGCAAAATGCTCTTCTCTCGGGAAGAGGGATTGAAATCTCCGCACGTCTTGTCGGGCGGAGAAAAAGTCCGCTGCATGCTGGCCAAAATGATGTTGTCGGGCGCGAACGTTTTGATCTTGGACGGGCCTACGAACCATCTCGATCTCGAGAGCATCACGGCCGTGAACGAATCGATCGTTCGCTTCAAAGGGACCGTGATCTTCACTTCGCACGATCACGAGTTCATCCAGACATCGGCGAACCGGATCATCGAGATCGACGGCGGCGTCAAAGACGACCGTGAGATGACGTACGATGAGTACATGGGTTTGCAGCCGTAAGAGTCCGAATTTCGTTGAGATGGACTCGCTTGCTGTTCGATAGCGGGTCGTCGCGCGCGCTGGTGGTTTGCAAATTGAAACGGCGGCCCTGGGCCGCCGTTTAATTCGAGGACGAATCCTCCGCACTACAATGTGGAGGAAAATATGTGCAACTCACCCAGTTGCCTTATTTGTCGGAAACGAAGGCGAAGAGCTGAAGTCTGGAAAGGGGCACTGCTCATTCTTCAGATTCTCAAGTTCGTCCTCGTTCTATTGAAACGTTAATTTCGAGATCTCTTAGGGCTTAAGTCGGGATTCTGTGGGTGGCTTTAAACCAACCGCGGATCGCTCACCGAGGTAATGAGAGCGACGGAGCCCGGGGCCACCTCGCGA
>JAZKJB010000294.1:0-1214 GCA_040384505.1 Bdellovibrionota bacterium
CTCAATTCTTCGCTCCAATTCAACGCCGCATACGGAACTCTCGGACTCGGCGCGATTTTCTGATATAGAAACGCCATGGCAAATGATCCCATGGCACCCCTCCTCGATCATCTCGTCTCGATTTCCGGCCGATATTCCGGTGAAGGCCGCACGACCGACGGCTTCGCCTTCGAAGGCGATTTCGAAATCGCGTCGAAAGTTCGCGATTCGCTCATCGAGATCTCCTTTCGCGCGGCCGATCGCGACTCGTCTTTTCATGAGGAGTCGAGCTGGATCGCGACCGACCTCCTCACCAGCCGCCCGGCTCTTTGGACCGTCAGCACGAACACGCCCGGTGTCTTGCGCCACGATCTCGTCGAGGACTCGATCCTCGATGACACGGGCGCGCGTAAAATCGTCTTCCGCCTCGGAGACTTTGCTGACACTCGACGTTTTCGCCAAGAGATCTCACTCGAGATCGCCTCGGATGGAACTCTCACTTACCAATACGCTTGGGGTGTTCCGCACGAAGAAATGAAGCCGCGCGTTCGCGCGAATTTGAAGCCCCTACGATAGCCGCGACATGTGGGACAGGGGCTTGTCCTGAAGGAATGAACACTCTAGGCTGAGGGTGCCCCAAAAAAGGAGCACGCATATGGCCCAATCCCGAGAAGCGCCGTTTTGGACGAAGAAATACGCGAAAGGCATTCCTGCTTTCGTCGAAGACAAAATCGAACAGTATAATTCCGTCCTCGAAGTCTTCGAAGAGGCCTGCGGTCGCTTCCCGACGCGGCCTTCGTTTCAACAGATGGGCAAGAGCCTCACTTACAGCGAGCTCAATCGTAAAGCCGAATCCTTCGCGGCTTATCTTCAGAATGAATTGAAGATGAAAAAAGGCGACCGCATCGCGATCCAGATGCCGAACTGCCTTCAGTATCCCGTGGTCATGTTCGGCGCGATCAAAGCGGGACTCGTGATCGTGAATACGAATCCGCTTTATACCGAGCGCGAGATGAAATTCCAGTTCAACGACGCGGGTGTCACGGCGATCGTCATCGTCGCGAACTTCGCCGCGAGCCTGCAGAAAGTCTTGAACGAAACGAAGATTCGCCACGTGATCGTGACCGAGCTCGGCGACATGCTCGGTTTCCCGAAGAGCCTCCTCGTGAACACGGTCGTCAAACACGTGAAGAAGATGGTGCCTCCGTTCTCGATTCCGGACGCGATCCCATTGA
>JAZKJB010000294.1:1224-1598 GCA_040384505.1 Bdellovibrionota bacterium
CGCGACACAGACCTATACGCGCGTCCCGATGGCGCTCGATGAAGTCGCCTTCCTTCAATACACCGGCGGGACGACGGGCGTCGCGAAGGGAGCCATGCTCACGCATCGCAATCTCGTCGCGAACATGGAACAGATTCACACGTGGGTGTCCCCACTCTTGAAAGAGGGCGAGGAGATCGGCGTTTGCGCGTTGCCGATGTATCACATTTTCGCGATGACCCTCCACGGGATGGCACTCGTGAAATACGGGGCGAAAAGCATCCTCATCGTGAACCCCCGCGATATCCCGGGTTTCGTGAAAGAATTGAAAACGAACGAGTTCACCGTGATGAGCGGAGTGAATACTCTGTTCAACGCGCTCATGAACAATCCCG
>JAZKJB010000294.1:1608-12103 GCA_040384505.1 Bdellovibrionota bacterium
ATTTCGCGAGCGTCGATTTCACGAAGCTGAAAGTTTCGGTCGCGGGAGGGATGGCGCTTCAGAGAGCCGTCGCCATACGGTGGAAAGATGTGACGAAAACTCCGGTCATCGAGGGCTACGGTCTCACCGAAACGTCGCCCGTCGCGACATGTAATCCCACCGACGGAACCGACCGTGTCGGCACCATCGGGCTTCCACTTCCGTCGACGCTGATCAAGATGGTCAAAGACGATGGATCCGATGCCGCGATCGGTGAGCAAGGCGAAGTCTGTATCAAAGGGCCCCAAGTCATGAAGGGCTACTGGCAACGACCCGACGAGACGGCAAAGGTCATGGACGCCGACGGATGGTTCCATTCGGGCGACATCGGAATCATGGAGCCTGACGGTTTCTCGCGCATCGTGGACCGCAAGAAGGACATGATCCTGGTCTCGGGCTTCAACGTCTACCCCAACGAAATCGAAGACGTCATCGCGACCCATCCCGGCGTGCTCGAAGTCGCGGCGGTCGGCGTGCCGAACGAACATTCGGGCGAGGTCGTGAAGGTCTTCGTCGTGAAGAAGGACCAGAGTCTCACCGCGGAGCACATCGTCGAGCATGCGAAGAAATCGCTCACCAGCTACAAGATTCCGAAGCACGTCGAATTCAGGACCGAGCTCCCGAAGACGAACGTCGGCAAGATCCTGCGACGCGCCCTGCGTGATGCGGCACCGTAAGACCTAAGTCGGAGTTGAATCGAGAACTGGACGGAAACGGCCCTATCGAGCGAAACTGTCGAGACAGAAACCGAGCCAACGAAAGCTGCCATGTTTCACAATCACATCCGCATCTTGATCGTCGACGACATGCCGAGCCTTCGGGACCTGCTGCGCGCCTACCTGCGCCGCATGGGATTCCGCAATATCTCCGAGGCCGACAACGGTCGCATCGCGTACCAAGCCATGCTCTCGGCGAAAGCGGCCGGTGCCCCGTTCGAGCTCGTCATCTCCGATTGGAACATGCCCGAGCTCGACGGCCTCGAATTCCTGAAGCTCGTTCGCTCGAGCCCGGATTGGAAGAATCTCCCCTTCATCATCCTCACGACCGAAAGCGAAAAGGCGAAAGTCGTCGAAGCGGTCGTCGCTGGAACGTCGAACTACATGGTGAAGCCCGTCGAAGAGGCCATGCTCAAAGACAAGCTCATGAAAGTCTGGGAAAAAATCAACGCCACCGGGAAGTGAGTTTCACTCCTCGTGCGGAACGAGGGGCTCGACTCGGACACGAACGGCTCGGCCTGCCTGTCTTGCTTCCCTGGAAATTTCCCGAAGCGTCGCGCACGGCGAAGCGCCGACGCTCTGACACAACCTCATGACCGCTGCTGCCCGATGAAAATGCGGGCTCGCAAGGCGATTCGCCAAGTCGCAAATGAAAACCTCGAAAGAGGCCCCCAGCCGCAAGAGATTCAACGAAGAGCGAACTTCGTCACGTAACGGTGAAGCCAAATGACGCTCGCATTCGTCGAAAGCCATGGGGATCGCACACCCCGCCTCGATGCAGAGCGGAAGCAATTCCAAAAGATCGGCGATCTGCAGAACGGTGGTTTTCCCGGGGGATGACTTCGACTTCGACGGCGTCTTTGATTTTGCCATTCGTGGCTCAGGACGCTTTCGCGACCGGGACCAAATCGGCTTCGAGCGGAACTCGAATTTCGAGAATCGTGCCCTTACCAGGGCGCGATCGCACGTAAACCGTGCCGCCGAGCGCTTTCACTTCGGCAGCGATCGCCGAAACTCCGACGCCGCGACCGGAGACTTCCGTCACCGCATCGGCGGTCGAAAGATCGCCGAGCAAGATGACTTGAGCGATCTCTTCGTCACTCGCTTTCGCGAACTCGTTCCGACCGGCTTCGGTCAGTTTTTCACGCAAGCGAGCGACATTCACGCCTTTGCCGTCGTCGGTGATGTCGATGGCGAGCTCTTGCTCGCTGCGTTTGAATTCGATCCTCAAGTGTCCCTCTTCGGGCTTTCCGCAAGCCGTCCGCTCTTCGGGCTTCTCGAGACCATGATCGATGGAATTGCGGAACGCATGAACGAGCGAGGAGAAGAGCCCTTGCATGCGATCCATCGGCGCACGTGTGTCGCCGCCGACGACTTCGAGCTGTCCGAAACGCTTTCCGAGGCTCTCGGCCAACTCTTTGAGTGCCGGTTCGTAATGCGAAACGGTGCTCGCGACCGGCTTCTCGGTGCACTCACGGTGAATCTCGCGCCCGATCTTACGGGTTTCTTCGAACGACTTCGCCTGGAGGAGCGCTTGCGCCCAACCTTTGAAACGTTCGACCGGAACCTCGACGACGACGCCTTTCGACATCGGACCGAGAAGATCGGCGAGCTCGTTCATGTCGTGTTCGAAAATTTCGCGGAGGTGCGTCGCTTCACGAGCGAGGAGCGCGCGGAACTCTGGCGAGCTCGGGTCCGACTTCTTCAAATTGTCTTCGAGCTCGTGGCACGCATGCGCGATCGAAGAGAGCCCGAACGTAGCAGCGCCCCCTTTCAACGTGTGCAGATGGCGCTCGAGGTCGCCTCGGTCGAAGGCGGTACCTTGCCCGAGGGTTCCGAAAAGCGTGCGAGCATCCTCGACGAACATGAGAAATGCGTCGCGATGACGAGCGACTTGCACGACCTTCTTCACGAGCTCACGCTCGCGCTGGGCCTCGCGTATCGCCCGCATCTCGCTCGTTCGGTCCGTGGCGATCAAGACGACACCGGCGAGAGCTCCTTTGGAGTCGCGCATCGGATTGTACCCGAGCGAGATCTCAGTCGGAGGCGCGATCGGCAAACGCGAAGGAGCGAGAGGAACGAGATCTTCGAAGTCCATCATCTCGCCGAAAACGGCGTCACGCCAATTGGCGAAATCTTTCGTCTCCGTCTCACTGTACCCGAGGACGTTCCCGATTTCCCGACCGGCGGGTGCGGATCCGAAAAGCTTCACGCAAACTTGCGAGAAGACCGGCAAACAGTTCCCGTTCTTGTCGAAGACCAAGATCCCCTGACCGAGACTGTCCAAAATCGTTTTCAAGAGTTGGTTGGCGTCCCGCAATTCGAGCGTGCGAGCTTCGACCATCTTCTCCAAATTCGCGGAGTAATCTTCGAGCTGCGAGCGGGCGACCTTGAGATCCGCGATGACGGCTTCGTTCCCGTCGAGCTCGGCCCGGTCCTTCTCGTGAAGCACTCGCTCGAGCGTGACGTCCCGCAAGCAGACGACGAAACGCTTGGGCTCGTCTTCGGGATGCGGGAAGAATTCCGGCACCGGCTGGAGCACGACTTGCGCCCAACCTTTCTTCCCGTTGCTCGTCGTGAAGACGATCTCGCGAAGCTGGGTCGCATCGCCCACCTTCGCCAAATCGCCTTCGGCCGCGATCGGATCCGGCTCCATCGTCACGAACTGCGTGACGGGCTTGCCGGACGACAAGCGGCGCGCCGACATCTCGAGAAGGAGGGTCGCCGCCACGTTCCCGTAGTAACAACGCGACTGCTCGTCCACGACCAGAACGGCATCGTAAAAAGTATCGAAGAGTTTGTAGTCGCTCATCCCGCGGCCTGTTGGGATTTGATTTCGAGACACTTCGCGAGCGCGCGCATCGCATCTTTATTGAAGTGCGCCGAACGGTGGACTCGGAATTCCTCGAAGATGCGGAACGCGGCGTCCCCGCTCAACGGCTTGCCTTCGTCCGCGATCCGCTCGACGAACGCGTTCGCGAGCGAAACGACTCTGGCGAGCGGACTGATCTGGAAATCTTTGATGCCCTTCGGGAAACCCGAGCCGTCGGCATGTTCATGATGTTGCGCGACGATCAAGAGGACGTCCTCTGGGATCGCCTTCGATTGCGCGAGCAGTTGGAACCCGACCTCGCAATGCGAATGGTAGATCACCTTCTCGTCACGATTCATGCGTTCGTATTGCATCACTGCGACCTGCGGAGGAAGCTTCGATTTGCCGACGTCATGGAGGAATCCCCCCATGCCGAGCTTTTCGAGAGTCGCGGGCTTCACCCACTCGTGCTTCATCCCCAGCATCACCGCGACCATGCTGACCATCATCGAGTGCGCCATGCCTTCGCGAGAGAACATGCCGAACTTCTCGAGCATGTCCGCCATCGTTTGATCTTTGAGCATCGTGAGAGTCGCGTGATTCACCAATCGAGCGTGCGAATAAACCGTGTCGTTGAAACCGAGATCCGCGATCTCCTGGTAAACGGCCTTCATCGCGTCTTGGATCACGGTCGCTCGGGTATTGAGCGGCATGCGCTTATCGCCAGCGACGGTGATCGCGCCTTGGATCGTCGCCATCAGAAGCCGCTGGTAATCTTCGACGCGAATGTAGAGACACTCGAGACTGCGGCTCTTGTACTTTTCCAAACTGTCGGCGGGCGTGTTCTGTCCGCCTTTCGCGATGAGGATGAACTTGTTCTGCGCTAGCTTGATGTAGGTATCGACCAACACCTGCGGCCGTGCGAGGAACTCCTCGATCGGGACGGGCTGATAGATGTTCTCGTCATTGGGCTTCGACATTCGGTCTTTTCTCCAAAGACCGTTTCGGATTATCGAGGAAAGGGCTCAACTCGACTGGACTTCTCGGGACGTCGCCCGAAGCAGGCGTCTCAATCGGAGACGCCGAGGAAGGTTTCGGGATCTCAACTGTCGTATACGATACGGACGTTCTCGAGATACTCTCGCATTTCGTCCAGAATCTCCCCGACTTCGTCCGCGTTCTCACGCTCGCCGGCTTCTTCGAGGCTTCGGCTCAAGGTCTCGAGATGGACGAAACCGTAAGGTCGGCAGATGCCTTTCCAGGTGTGCGCCATTCTGCGGATGAACTCGAAGTCACCACGCGATTTCGCGCCGACGATTTCCTCGAGCTCGTTTTTACGGTTCTGCATGAACGACGGAATGAGGTCTTCGAGATCAGGGTCCGGCCTCACGACCCAAGTCGTCGGCGATCCGCCCTTCAAAGTCTCTTCCTGCATGTCGTTCCTCCTGGTTGCGAGTATCGCCTGCGAGCTTCGCTTGATCGGTCCATCCCTGTCCATCAGATTTCAAAATGGGGTTTTCCGCCATTGTCCGATCCCGTCCCAACTCGGTCGAATTTTGAAGAGGCCGACAAGAAAAAACGGGGGCGACAGGCGGTTCCGTGGAGACATCGGGCCCCGGCAAGGCCCAACGAACTTCCCTCAAAACGGGATCGCCGTGCACCATTCCTGCAGAAATCGCCAGTCCAGAGAGGCTTTGAACCCGAAGATGTGTCGAAATTTTCACATTAGCGTGACAGTAAAAACGCATGCACTTCTTAAGGAGTTTTTTACTATCTCTCCACGGCTTGTTCAGAGATAAGACGGTTGCTCGACCGAACGTGACAGGTTTATAAAAACAGCGAATCGGTCAAATACTGAAAGAGGGGAATCCATGCACAACGTACTTCTCGTCGAAGACTCATCAGATGCATTTAACCTCGTGAAGCGGGCACTTGGCAGCTCGGTCCACCTCGAGTGGGCGAAATCGCTCGGTGAAGCATCGCGCACTCTTCAAAAGAAGAGCTTCGACTTGATCCTGCTGGACGTGATGTTGCCCGACGGCGACGGCTACCGTCTCTGCTCGATCCTCCAGACGGACGATCAGCTGAAGAACGTTCCGGTCATCTTCCTCACCGCGAAGAATTCGGTCTCCGACAAAGTCCTCGGTTTCTCGGTCGGCGCGGACGATTTCATCTCCAAGCCGTTCGACGGCCTCGAGCTCAAAGCGCGAGTCGATTCGCGTCTCCGCAAGCGCGATCGCGAGAAGATGGAATCCGACATCCTCAAGCTCGGCGACATCGAGATCAACAAGAGCACGCAGAAGGTGCAGATCTTCGACAACGGCCAAGCGACCGACGTGGATCTCACGCCGATCGAATTCAAGCTGCTCTTGTTCCTCTGCAAAGAGGTCAACAAAGTTTACTCGCGCGACGAGATCCTCAACTCCGTTTGGGGTGAGTCGATCCACGTGTACTCACGCTCGGTCGACACGCACATCTCGAAACTCCGCAAGAAACTCGGCTCGAAAGCCAGCTACATCGAGTCCGTGCACGGCAGCGGTTACCGCTTCGTGGTCGATGAATCCCAGAAGGCTCCACGAGTGGAGCTCGCTCCTCATCCTCTGCGGTAAACAATACCGGGATCCCGGTATACCGGTTAACCGGTATACTCGGATCCCAGTTCAAGAAGCCCGGGCCAGCGTCCCGGGCTTTTTTTATTTTCTACCGCTAGTGCCCAGAAGCACCATCTACACAAGACCCTGACAGTTCCTGTGAGCGATTGAGGCTGCCCGCCCCATGAGCATGGGTGAATCTTTCTCAATATTAAATCCAAGAACAAGTGAGGATTTCAGACTCTGTCTTGGGGAGACTGATCTCACCACACGACTTCAGAAGTGTGAGGCTCCAGTCGTCCCCGTGGCGATGGGGAGCGAGCTACCCCGCCAACAAACCCCTTCTCTCAATTTGTCCCTCGATCCAAAGGCTGGGCTCACTGCCCAGCCTTCCCGCCTTTTTCTACCGGCGCCAGAGTGGTGCCGCTCGTCGTGCCCGTCACGCCAGCACCTTGCGAGCTCAAAGTAGCATCGGAGGGAAGCTGACCGACGGGAGACACACCGGCACGGAACGCTTCCCTGTTTTCCCAAGGGCCGAACGTGAGGATCAAGGCGCTCAATACGAGCACGAGGATGAAAAAGCTGATCGAATACTTAGCCCATGAATTCATACGACCTCCTGCCCAGAGGGTCGCTCATCGGGAGTCAGCTTGGGTCGTCGTCAAATGGAATAACGTCGTTGATTCTATGACAGCGGCAAGGCGTCCCGTTCGTTCCACTCGAACGTCGCACAAATCGGGAGATGATCGGAAGCGATCCGCGCCAAACCGTTCGTCAGCGTGAACGAATCGGTCACTCGCGCCGGCCAATTGAAAAAGATCCGGTCGAGCGAAAGACGCGGCCACCCGGCCGGAAACGTCGGTTTCCGCTCGACGGCCTCGAGGGAGCGTTGAAGACGAAGTGCATTCGGCGAGAACGCCAGCCATTCGTTGAAATCACCTAGTAAGCAGGTGAAGGCTCCGTCCCGCCAGACGAACTCCCGTAGCAATCGATCGATCTGAAACGTTCGCTCCCAGTATTTCAAGCCGAGGTGGCAGTTCACGACACGAAGGACGCCCGATCCGAAGCGCAGATGAACCGCGATCGCTCCTCTCGGTTCGAACTTTCTGAAGCTCAGGTCGCACGTCTCGGCGCCGACGAGTGGGGCGCGATAGAGCAAAGCGTTCCCGTAGGCGCCGTAATCGCGCTGTAGGGTCGGCCCCATCATCTGCTGAAGACCGACGGCTTTCGCTATGTACGTCAGCTGGTCGACCTCGCCATGGGTACGGAGCGAGGAGTCGATCTCCTGGAGCGCGACGATATCGGGCTCGAGATTGCCGAGGACTTCGGCGATCCTCTCGGGTCGATAGTGTCCGTCGGTGCCGATGCACCGATGCACGTTCCATGAAACGATCTTGAGCCGCATTTTTTCTCCCGCTCCACTTTATCGGGCCACCGGCTCTTGGATTTTTAGAATCCTTGATATTTTCCTCACCGCACCGAGAAGCGTGGCAACTCGACATGAGTTGAAGTCGAGGCTCCGGAACGACCGGAAGGAGACTTCTCATGGAATGGCTCGTAATTGCTTTCATCGGTGCGATCGTCGGGTTCGTGGTGAGCTTCGTCGCCCAAGGGCTTCTGCGTATGCCTGTGAGCCTCGTCGTCTTGATCGGCACGATCGGAGCTCTTGGCGGAGGCGCGATTCAACAAGCGACGCAGTCCATGATCTTCGGTCGTTGGACGTTCTACCTCGCGGGTGTCGGCCTCTCGATCGCGTTGTTGGCTGGCGGACTTCTCGGCTACTCGCTCACGAACGAAGAACGCAGAACTTGATCGTTCTCAAATCCGTTTTTGCCTAGGTAAAAAGCGATTGGTCCGATCTGAAAGCCGTTTAAACGCCTCGTAAAATCGTCCGCGCGAACGACGCGTTTGCTTCGATTTTTAGATTTTCCCTTAGTGAAGATTCCCTCGTCCTTACCATGAGTTTGCCTAGCGTCCCAGATTCGCTTTGCCCTCGTCACCGGTGGTATACTGAAGGTGCAAACGAGGTGAAACTCTATGCTTTCCCGTCGAAAATCTCCGCGCCCGAGATATAGGGTGCTCGACGGCAAATCATCGGTCGAATTGAAGTTGAGAGAACCAAGACAGCTCTTCGATGAAAGAGATCCTGCCCCGTTCCGGGACCGGGATCTCGACGATGATGCCGCGAGATACATTTTGAACTCGTATCGTGAACTCAGCGACCAGCACGACGTGAAGCTCTCGCTTTACTTCGAGTCGCTCGGTGAGCTCTCGGACGACCCGCGCGTGATCGAGCGTGCGATTCACGCGTTTTTCCGCTTCGAAGCCGAAGTGAAAAGACGCGAGCTTCGCGATCTCGTCCGCACGGGATTGGTTTCGCTCATGATCGGACTCACGTTCCTGACCATGTGTACCGGCTTCGCCCATCATTTCGGCGATGTCGCCTCCGCGTCGTTCGGGAAGTCGCTTTTGAAAGAGGGCTTGATGTTGATGGGTTGGGTTTCCATGTGGAAACCGATCTCCATTTTCCTCTACGAATGGTGGCCGATCCGCGCGTCGATGCACGACCTCCAAGAACTGTCGGTGATCGAAGTCGAAGTCCGCGAGCTCAAACCGGAGTTGGTGAAACCAACTCCGGAAGTCGCGCGGCCGTCGATCACGATGCCGATCTTACCCTTGGGCGCAGCACTTCCCGGCGCCTGAACGGAGTCGGTTTCCGTTTCGGTTTCAGTTTGGCGTTTCCGTTTCGGTACGGTTTTCCGATTTCTGTTTGAGCTGAGTGCTTCAATTGAAAACGGACGACCGAACGGAAACTGAAACCCCAAACCGAAACTCCGAACCGAAACCGATTCCCCCTCAGTGCATCATCTGCGGCACGACGTTCGCCGGTGCATCGACTGGTGGCATCGTCGTCGGTACTTCCGGCGAGACGTAAGCCGTCGGCACGGGCGGTTGGGTCTGGATGTGTTCTCGCTCCACTCGACGTGTCGCGAAGTCCAACTCCCCCTTCGGTCCGTAGCCGTTCATCACGTCTTTCGGATTCGGAGGCATCATCGAGGGCCACGGCGAGAGAACCGCGTCCATCATTTCGTAGGATTTCGACATCGTCAGCCAGCGGCGTTGGTTGAAGAGCAAGAGAGCTCCGATCCCGGCGCCGACGAAAAGCACGAGCCCGATGATGAGCGTGGTCAGTGCGACGGTCTCGGCCTCGACCGGCAACAAGCCGATCGCTCCGATGATCGCCATGAACAAGCCGACGACGAACAATGCCGCGAAGGCACCGAGACCGAACAATCCCATCACCGCGTATCGCCCGAACTTGACGGCGGTCACGTAGCCCTTCACGGCTTGGATGGAGCCCTTCTTGATACGTGGGCGCAGGAACGGTTCGACGATGTTCCGGAACACTTCTTCCTTGATGTTCATCTCATCCTCCTCAGATGCGCGTAGTCGGGGTAGTGTGGCTACGACCCAGGATCACTCCGAGTGCCAACGTTCCCACGGCGATTCCGCCGAGGTACGGCCACGGGTTCGCGCGCACGCTGCGGTCGACTTCTCCACCGATGCGGCGAGCTTCCTCGAGACCGACGGCTGCGACTTCCGCGATTTTTTCGTAGGACTCGGCACTGTATTCGCCGATGGGCCCTGCGACACCACCGAACGATTCCGTGAAGCCGCGAACGGCGTTTCCGATGAAGTCTTGAGCCGGCGCCGTCGTTTGCTGCGCCTTCTGCCCGAGAGCTCCTTTGAGATTTTGATATTCGTCCGACACGAGTGCGTCGAGCGCAGGTGGATTGACTCCCGAAAGTGCCTCGTCCAGGACCTTCAATGCGTCGTCGATCGAACTGGGTTTCTTGCTGCCATTGTTTTCGTTCGCCATTTTTTGTTCCTCCCTAGGGTGACGATGCAAAGTTAGGGAGTTCGAACACCAAGCGACAACGGATATCGGCGATGTGGAGAAAATTCGACGACAGACGGCCAGCCGGGTGTGTGGCTTTTCATCTCAACTCGCCAGGAGTTGTTTACTTCTCGTCACGACTCGGGAAATCACGTGCGGGAAAGCGGGCTTCGATTTCTCATCTCTGGGTGTCGTGGTCCTAAGGCAAGGAGGGAATCATGCTTTACTGGGCACTCGTCTTCTTCATCGTTTCACTCGTCGCGGGTATCTTCGGTTTCGGCGGCGTCGCTTCGGCCACCGCGGGAATCGCGCAGGTCCTGTTCTATGTCTTCTTGGTGTTCTTCGTCGTGACGTTGATAGCGGGTCTCGCCGGCGGCGGAACCAGACGGACGTTGTGATGGAGATCCTCAGCAAACACGGCAGGGTCTTGTTCGAGAAC
>JAZKJB010000295.1:0-8739 GCA_040384505.1 Bdellovibrionota bacterium
CGCGAACGAGATTCTCAGCATAGGGCTCGAGATCGTGGATTTTTTCGCCTCGAGTTTGGGATCCTTGGGTTTGATCTTTAGAGCTACGAAGTTCCATTTTGCATCGACGTAATGTTTGATCCACGAGCTCGCGTCCTTCGGGATCGTGTAGCCGTTCTGCTTCAGCCATTCTTCGAGCGCTTTTGCATTCGTCGAACGAACGACCGTCGCATTGAGCCCGGCGACGTCTTGCGATTTGATGACTTCGACTTCGCCCCCTTTGTCGGCGCCTTTTCCTTCGCCTCCTCCTCTAGACCGACCGCCAATGCTTTCGCCGTCGTAAATGGCGTTGTAAGTCCAATCCATGATCTCCGCCGGAGCTTCGGCAAAATCGGGGACGCTAGGGACCGGGATGACGAAAGCGAAGTCTTTGGATGCCCCGTCGAAATTCACGCGACGGATGAAATGCTCGACGCCTTTTTTCGAATCCCAGACGATCAGCGAAACTTCGTCTTTGATGTCGGGGTAGCCCTTGGCCGATTCAGGGACGAACCGTCCACAAGCGAGCGAGGCTGGAGAAGCAAACATGGAGATGACGACCACGGCCGCGATGAAGATCCGAAAACTAGAATTCATGAGCCTTCTTTCGAGAGTGGTCGGGAAATGACTCGGGCTATTCGAGATACGATCTCGACAAGAAAATATTAGGAAGAAATTTGAAATGAGATCGGACCCCTCAGGGAGGCGTTCTCACTGCTTGAAATAATAGATGTCGCGGTAGTTTCGGCCGACTTCGTCGGAGTCCATGCCGTAACCGACCATGTAGCGATCTTCGATCGTTTTGCCGATGTAATCGGGTTTCAGCGGGAGCTCTCGACGTGCGGGCTTGTCGAGAAGCGTGACGATCTTCAAAGATGCGGGCGACGACGCGAGCAAGCGCTGCTTCAAGAAGTAGAGTGTTCGGCCCGTGTCGATGATTTCTTCGACGATCAAGACGTGCTTCCCGGCGATGTTCGTCGAGATGTCTTTCGCCATGCGGATCGCGCCTTTTTTCTCGGTCGCCGTGCACTGGACGAAATCGATTTGCTGCGGAAGCTCGATGTTGCGAACCAGATCCGCCATGAAGAGACACGAGCCTTTGAGCGGGCAGATGTGGATGATCTCGCGACCGTGGTAATCCATTTGGATTTCCTTCGCGAGGCGCGTGACGATTTCTTGGATCTCACCGTGGGTGAGGAACGCGATCATGTTGTCTTTGAACTGTTCCATGACTCTTCCTTAAGCGTGCAGCGTCGAGCCCGACTGTTGGGCCATCTGCAGATATTTGAGGGCGACGGGATGTTCGGGATCGCGGAGCAAGACGGTTTCCCAATGCTCGACGGCTTCCGAGACCTGGCGCGCATTGTAGTAAACCATGCCGAGCTTGAGACGTGCGGGAATGAAGTGCGGATATTCCTGCAAGAGAAGCTTCAAGTCGCGGAGCGCGCGTGACGGATCGCCACGGCGGATGTTGCATTCCGCGATCTTCATGCGCAGTTCGGGTTTGCGCGAGGACATCGAAAGAGCCTTTTCGTACTGCTCTTGGGCGTCTTCGAAGCGCTTGTACTGAAAGTACATCTCGCCGAGCTCGTCGTGCTTCGAAGCGAGTTTTTCTTCGAGGTACGCATCCTTCGCCGTCGACTTGCGCGCGAGCGCGGCTTGCGCCTCGAGGAAGACCTTCTTACCTTCTTCGTAGCGACCGAGATCGTTCAAGATGATCGACAGACCGACGCTCGCGTCGGTGAAAGTCGGATCGATCTCGAGCGCGCGGCGGAACGTACGGATCGCTTTGTTGAACTTGCCTTGGTCGTAATAAATCGTCGCGAGCATGTGGAAGACTTCGGGATTCTTCCCGTCGGAGATCAAGAGCTGCTGGAGAAGCGGCTCCGCGATCGAGTAATGCCCTTCGCGAAAATGCTCGCGGGCGGTCTCGAGGAGCTCGGCGATCTCAGTTCGCGCCATATTTCTCGAAGTCATTCTTCGCTCGTTTCGCTTCGTCAGAAGAGGGATAGAGACTGTTGAGATTTCTCAGGTGTTGAAGCGCGCGTTCACGCTCGCCGGTTTCGAAGGCGCTGCGTGCGGCCCCGAGAAGCGCCGGCGCATCGTAACCGAGGTTCGGATAGGCTTTGAGAACGGTTTCGTAGCGCTTGAGCGCGCTGTCGTACGACGAACGCTTGGTATAGAAGTCCGCGACGTACATTTCTTTTTGCGCCTGCATCTTCAGCGCGGATTCGCGCTTTTCTTTCGACTCTTTCACGTACTGCGATTCGGGGAACGAGTTGGCGACTTCGTCGAAATAAAGAACGGCTTTGTCGGCGAGAGTGAGATCGCGATCGATCGTCGAGGGGAGTTGGTTGTAGTAGCTCATCGCCAAACGGAACGTGACGTAATCGCTTTGCGGATGCTTCGGGTGGAATTCTTTGAAGAGTTGATATGCGCTTTGCGCTTCGACGAACGACTCGCGGTCGTATTGGAGATCGGCGACCTTGAGCTCCGACATCGTGGCGAAGCGGCTGTACGGAAACTTGTTCTTGATGTCGACGAACTTCGCGATCGCTTCTTCGTAGCGTTCGTCTTTCGCGAGATCTTCCGCGATCTGGTACGCGCCCTCGGGAGTGGAGGAGTCCCGCGTTTCCGCGGTGGAGCAACCGGCGATCCAGATGAACGACCAAACGAGCGGTAAGATGGCGGCCACACGGAGGAATTTCATAACGGAGAGTTTACTGACCGGGCCTCGGCAAAGTCAACCGAGGGGCTTTCGTGCTCGGGCGATTTATGGGGCTAGAACTAGCTGAAATCACGAACGGAGTTCGGTGAGATGCCGATAGAAAGTTTGGAAGACCAACTTGATCGCGCTTGCCACCGGAATCGAGATCATCATCCCGAGAACGCCCATCACTTGCGACCCGATGATGATCACGATGATGACCGTCACGGGATGCAGATTCACGATTCGCGCGACGACGAACGGGATGATCAGAGCGACGTCGATGAGCTGTGCGAAAAGATAGATCGCCGTCACGATGAACAAATTGATGCTGATCGACGGCGTGACCATCGCGTCCTCGGAAATGAGTGCGATCAAGATCGCAGGGACGGCCCCGATCAGGGGGCCGAGATACGGGATCAGGTTCGTGACCGCGGCGAAGACCCCTAGGAGGATCGCATAGGGAAAATCGGCGATCTGGAGGCCGATCCAAACGACGAGACCGACGATCGCCGCCTCCAGAAAACGCGCGCGAATGAAGCCGCCCATCTGCGCGTTCAGCTGATGATGGAGGTTGAGCGCGAGCTCGAAGAGATTGTTCGGAACCATCGAGAGCACGGTCCTCGAGATGCGCCGGCCGTCTTGCAGCATGAAGTACGCGAGGAAGGGCGTGAGGATCAAGACCGTCATCGAGCCCGAGATGAATTGCGGAAGAGAAGACGACAGCGCGCTCGTTTGAGCGATGACCCAGGAATTCACCGTCTGGCTGAAGCTGAAATTGTAGAGCTTCGAAAACCCTTTGAAGCGCTCTTCGGCCGCCGACACGAGGTTGGCCAAGTCGACTTGATATTTCGGAAGCTGAGATTCGAGCAGTGTGAATTGCGTGCTCGCGACCGGAAGAAGATTGTAAATTCCGAGGCCGATCAAAACGCCGGTCGAGAGAAACGGGATCATGATCGCGGTCTGCCGGGGAAGACCTCTGCGCTCGAGCGAATTCACGATCGGTGAGAGCAGATAGTTCACGACGAAAGCCATCACGAACGAAACCAACATGAAGTCGACGGCGAAGACGATGATCGCGGTGGAGGCGAGAATCACGAGAACCGAGACCGTCTTGATCCGGCGCTCGCGGCGAAGGATCGCGCTCAGTCTATCGTCCATCGCCGGGCTCCAGCGGTGGTGGCTCGCGGAGCTCCTTGAGCGCCTGTCGGAGCTCGGAGACTTTCTCTGTCGTTTCCTTCAGACGGCGGCCGAGGACTTCGGCCAAGCGAAGGGTGATCTTGATTCCGGCCGCAGGGCTGCGGGAAAGAATCTCCATGAGATCGGGTTTGAAGAAGCCGACCATCACGCTTTCGTCTCGTGCGATCGCGCTCGCCGTTCGGCGCCCGTTGTCTTCGACGAGGGCGAGCTCGCCGAAGAAGTCTCCGGCCGTCAATTGCGTGATGAAGATCTCGCGCGTTTCGTCGGTTTCCGCGAACGTGTCGCTGACGAAAATTTCGACGCGACCCTTGATGAGCAGATACATGCCGACGCCGATCTCTCCTTGGCGGAAGACGGGTTCGCCCGCGTGGAAGCGGCGGACGTGGATGATGCTCTCGACGAAGCGAAGCTCGCGGTCGGTGAGATCTTCGAAGAGGATGTTCTCACGAAGGACCGAGTGAACGTCGGCTTCTCTTCGCGTGCGCTTGAAGATGTTGTCCCAGAGGTAATTCACCGGACCGCCTGATCAGCGGTCGTGAAGACGGACGCACGCGGGACCCAGCCAGTGGAAGCGCCTGGGTATGTGACTTGTAGCCATTCGCCACTCGTTTGTCTGACGATCACTTCGAGTCCTTCGTACAAATCGAACAGCGCGGTTCCGGCTTCATTGGGTGTCGAGCGCGCCTCGATCTTCTTGGTGACGACGGTACCGCGAAGCTCTTGCATGTCGACGATTTTCGCGATCGTGAGGACGACGAAGACGATCGACGCGAGCGAGAAAAACGTCGCCACGAACGGAAATCCCGGAAGCGGCTTTTCGTCGAGGTGGGCGCGCCGCCTCGCTCCGAAGTCGCCGAGAAAAAGCCAGATCGCGAAAAAGACGAGGGCCGCCGCGATCACGACGTACTTTTCGAGTACGACGTTTGCGAGTGCCGCGGATCGGAGCTGTTCCCAGGTCTCGACTTCGTGCGGGATCTCGGCGCGCTCGAGTTTCGCTCGGGTGTAATCGATCGCGTTGCGCGCCGGTCGAAACTCAGGTGCGAGGGCTAATGCCTTGCGCCAGAGTGCGATGGCTCGACCTTGGTGGCCTTCTTTGCTTTCGAGCAGGCCCAGGTCGAACAGCGTCACGACGTGTGAAGGGTCGAGTTTCAACGCGCTTTCGAATGCCGTGCGCGCCGCCTTCAAATCGTTCTTCTGAAACGCGTCGACTCCCGCACGAAATTGCACGGCCGATTCCTGTGATGGGGAGTCTGCCGATGCGGCGCCGGTCCAAAGGGCCGCAAGCGCAAAAACCAAGGGAAAAAAACGCGTGAAACGCATAGGATGGAATTGTAGAGCAAGAGCCCGAATCTGCAAAGGAATCAGTTCCATGTCCAGACTTACCGGTCGTTCGATCGCCGACTCTCAGAAGATCCAATCTCTCATCTCTCAACTCGTCGCCGAAGTGGTTCGCGAAGAGGAAGCTCTCGCGGGAATCAGACCTCCGCAGGCGGAGGCCGCCGATTCGGCGAAGAAGATCATGGATGAAACGAACCGCGTTCGCGGTCGGCCCCTTTTCTATCCCTACATCGGAACGGGCGCCGGTCACGGTCCTTACGTCGAGAGTGTCGACGGGAGCGTGAAGCTCGATCTCATCAACGGCATCGGAGTGAACATCTTCGGTCATGCGCATCCGCGCCTTCTCGCGGCCTCGGTTCGCGGCGCATTGAGCGACGTCGTCATGCAGGGCAATCTCGAGCCGGCAGCGGAGTACGCACAGCTCGGGAAAAAACTCGCCGATCTCGCGGGGAAGAATTCGCGGCTTCGCCACTGCTGGTTCGCGACCTGCGGAACGATGGCGAACGAAAACGCCCTGAAACTCGCACGACAGAAAAACACGCCCGCACGAAAAATCCTCGCGATGGAAAATTCGTTCGCCGGCCGCTCGACGATGATGGCGGAAGTGACCGACAACCCGGCTTATCGTCAGGGGCTGCCGGTCTACAACGAAGTGCTCCGAATCCCTTTTTTCGACAAGAGCGACCCGAAGAGCTCCGAGAAGGCCCTCGCCCGAATGAAAGAGCACATCGCGAACAATCCGAAAGACATTTCGTGTTTCGTGTTCGAACCGATGCTCGGAGAAGGTGGCTTCAAGTTCGCTCCGCGCGAGTACTGGGTTCCGATGCTGGAGCTCTGTCGCGAGAACAAGATCGCGGTTTGGGCCGACGAAGTTCAAACTTTCATGCGCACGGGTCAGCTCTTCGCGTTCGAGACGCTCGGGATCGGCGAGTACATCGATCTTTGTACGGTCGCGAAGACGCTGCAAACCGGAGCGACGCTCTTCACTGAAGACTACAATCCGCAGCCCGGCTTGATCGCGGGAACGTTCTCGGGTTCGTCGGCCGCGATGGCCGCGGGTCTCGAATCGCTCAACATGATCACCGAAGACGGCTATCTCGGGGAAAACGGAAAGATCTCCAAGATCCACAAAGAGTTCGTCGGCATGTTGAACCGCTTGAACGAAACCACGTGCAAGGGACAACTCAAAGACGCCGGCGGCTTGGGTCTGATGGTCGCCGTGACTCCTCTCGATGGAACGAAGGACGCGGTAACGAAGCTCCTCTTTGGTTTGTTCA
This sequence comes from Bdellovibrionota bacterium, assembly GCA_040384505.1. Lineage (GTDB taxonomy): Bacteria > Bdellovibrionota > Bdellovibrionia > Bdellovibrionales > JAMPXM01 > JAZKJB01. The sequence goes on from JAZKJB010000295.1 coordinate 6,541, forward strand.
AGAATGGTCTCATCGCTTTCTCGTGCGGACGCGATCCGTATCGATTGCGCTTCTTGATTCCGGCCGTCATGGAAACGAAAGACATCGAAACCGCAGGGAAGATCCTCGAGAAATCGATTCTCGAGATGATCTAGAGGTCCGATTGAATATCACGAACGACTTCGTCGAGTGCTGCCGGAAGTTCATCGAGCTCGACTCGACTCCGGCGAACGGAACCGTGGAGATCGCGGCGTTCGCGGCGGAGCTTTGCCGCAAGGCCGGCCTCCACGTCGAAGTGCAGAGCGACTCTCACAACGGGCTCGAACAAGCGAACGTGATCGCGCGGCCGATGGCGCTCAGGCCCGATCGCGAGCTCCTCTTGCAAACGCATCTCGACACTAGCGACCCGGGGGCCTACGCGCTTTGGACGAAAACGGGCGCGAACCCTTTCAACGCCAGCATCTTCACCGACAAAGACGGAGAGACGCTCTACGGCCTCGGATCCGCTAACACGAAGCTCGACTTTCTCTGCAAGCTTCGCGCGATCGACGAGCTGAAAGGTTCGACCTGGCGTTTGCCTCCGGTTCTCGTCGGAACCTTCGGCGAAGAGCTCGGAATGCAGGGGGCGGTGAAACTCATCCGAAAAAAACGGATCGCCGCCGAAATGGCGCTCATCGGAGAGCCTACTGATTTGCGTTTGGTCGGCGCTGGAAAAGGTTTTGCAGCGGTCGAGATCGAGATTCCGTTTTCGAACGAAGAAAAAGAGTTTCGTGCTCAACACGACTTGAGCGACGGATCGTCGACGCAAAGTCGGATCTTCATCGGCAAGGCGGCTCATTCTTCGTCTCCGCAGTTCGGTGACAGCGCGATTTCGAAGATGCTCGAGTATCTCACGAAGCTCCCCGACGGACTCGTCGTGATGGAGATCGAAGGCGGAACGAGCTTCAATACGATTCCGGGACACGCGGTTCTCGAGATCGACATGGTCGGTGGCTTGCGTGAAACGATCGGAACGAAGATCGGCCGCATCCTCGAAGCGGTTCAGGCGGTGGAGCGCGAGTTCGCGAAATGTCCCGATCCGCAGTTCATTCCCGCGGAGCCGACGTTGAGCATCGGCCTCGTGCGGACCTTCGAGGATTTCGTGAAGTTCTCCGGCTGCTGCCGACTCCCGGCTTCGGTGACTCACGAAGCTTACGAGGGCTGGATGGCGATCCTCCGCTCCGCATGTGAAGACGTCGGCGCGGTCTTCCGTGTCACGGAGTACAAGCAGCCATTTCGCACGCCGAGCCACCATCCGCTCGCCCTCGCCTGTAAGGCCGAGCTCTCGCGCTTGGGTCTCGACCCGGCCCCGCTCGCACAATCCGTCGCGAACGAGGCGAACGTGTTCAATAGATTCGGCATCTCTTGTGTGGTGTTCGGTCCGGGGCATGGTGTCGGCAATTCCCACGCGCCGAACGAACATGTGAGAATCGAGCAATTGCACGAGGCGACTCGGTTCTACCGGGGCGTCTTGGAAAGAGTGTGTTTATGAACTTCGTCATCCGAAATGCTCGAGCCACCGACCTGAAGGGTCTCTTCGATCTCGCGAGCCAATTCTCTCTCTTGAATCTTCCCGCGGACAAAAAAGTTCTCGGCGAGAAGATCGAGCGTTCGGTCGCGAGCTTCGCGGGCAAGTTGAAGCGAAAAGACGCCGAGTATCTCTTCGTCGTCGAAGACATCGAGCAGGAAATGATCGTCGGGAGCTCGCTCATCCTCGCGAAGCACGGAACCGAAGACGTGCCCCACAACTATTTCAAGATCGTGAAGCGTGATCGCTTCTCCGAGGACCTCGGCATCGGCTTCATCCATCAAGTTTTGCAATTCAAGGAAGACACCGATGGCCCGACCGAAATCGGAGGTCTCCTCGTCGACCGCACGTATCGTCGTCGCCCGGAGAAACTCGGTCGTCAGATTTCACTCGTTCGCTTCCTGTACATGGGAATGTGCCCGAACGATTTCGAGAAGCGTGTCTTGTGTGAGCTGACCCCCCCGCTCGGCGACGGCGGACGAAGCGAGTTCTGGGAAGCTCTCGGTCGCCGCTTCACCGGGCTTCCGTATCAAGAAGCCGATCTCATCAGCCAAAAGAACAAAGAGTTCATCGCGAGCCTGTTCCCCGAAGAGGACATCTATCTCTGCCTCCTCGATTCACGCGCGCGTCTCGTGCTCGGACGAGTCGGAGAC
>JAZKJB010000296.1:0-3382 GCA_040384505.1 Bdellovibrionota bacterium
GACGGTCACTTTCGATCCGAAGTTCGCGAGCACACCACCGATCTCGAGACCGATGTAACCGCCCCCGATGACGACGACGTTCTTCGGCGGCTCGTCGATCATGAGCGCGCCGGTCGAAGAGCAAACGAGTTTCTCGTCGAATTTGAACCCGGGAATTTCGATCGGGCGCGAGCCCGTCGCGAGGATGAAATTCTTCGCAGTGACGGAATCGGTTCCGCTCGACGTTTTCACCGTGAGCTCTTGCGGAGTTTTGAAGGTCGCTTCTCCACGAATGATCGTGACGCCGTTTCCTTTCAAGAGCTGCTCGACTCCGCCGGCCATTCGATCGCAAACGCCTTGCTTCCACTTCTGCGTCTGCTTCATGTCGACTTTCACGTCGCCTTTGACCACGAGGCCCATCTCGGCCGCATCATGCTGCATGCGATGGAGAAAATGCCCCGCCGAAATCAAAGCCTTCGACGGAATACACCCGACGTTCAAGCAAACGCCACCCATGTACTCCCGCTCGATGATCGCGGTCTTCTTCCCGAGCTGCGCCGAGCGAATCGCCGCGACGTAACCACCAGGACCCGCACCAACTACGACGACGTCAAAATTCTGAGCCATGAAAACTTCCTCTTACATCATGTCGAGCATTAGGACGCCTGGGTTTTCCAGGCGGGCGATCATCGACTTCAAGAAATTCGCGATCATCGCGCCGTCGAGGAGACGGTGATCCGCGGTGACCGTGTAGTTCATGACTTTCGCCACTTCGATTTCGACCGCACCATCCGCTCCGTACTTCACGAGCGGTTTGTCTTGGATCTTGTACATGCCGACGATCGCGACCTCGGGATGGTTGATGATCGGAGTCGCGTACGTCGCACCGATCGAACCGATGTTCGTGATCGTGATCGTCGCGCCCTTCATCTCGTCCATCGTGAGTTTGCCGTCGCGCGCTTTTTTCGCGAGCTCACCGATTTCGCGCGAGAGCTGCAGGATCGATTTCTGATCCGCGTTCTTGATCACGGGAACGACGAGACCGTTCGGAGTATCGGCCGCGAAGCCGATGTTGAAATACTTTTTGTAAACGATCTCGCCCGCGGCATCGTCGATCGAGGCGTTGAACGCCGGGTACTCGCGAATCGTCGCGATCAAGGCCTTCATGACGAAGGGAAGATACGTGATCTTCACTCCGGCCTTCTCGCCTTGCGCTTTCAAGCCTTCACGCAAGGTGACGAGCTGAGTGATGTTCGCTTCGTCCATCAGCGTGACGTGCGGGATGATCTGCTTCGCCATCTGCAAGTTCTCGGCGATCTTCTTGCGAATCCCGCGCAGCGGAACGCGCTCTTCGACGGCGCCCGAGGGTCCGGCGTAAGCCATGCGCGGAATCTGCGGAGACTGGAACGAGGGTGAACCCGCCGCGGTCGCGCCGGCACCACCGTGCACGACATCGTCTCGAGTCACTCGGCCAGCGACACCGGAGCCGCTCATCGTATTGATGTCGACACCCATCTCGCGGGCCAAGCGACGAGTCGCGGGAGTCGCGAGCGTTTTCGAAGAAGCCGGTGGAGGATGAATTTCCATTCCGTTCGTCTTCGAAGCCGCCATCGCTTGCGGTTGCGGAGCCGATGCGGGTCTCGAAGCCGCAGCGGCCGCCGGAGCAGGAGCCGACTTAGCAGCTGGAGCTTGAGGAGCAGCAGCAGCCGCCTTCGGAGCTTCGGCGCTGGCCGCCGCGCCATCGGAATCGATGACGATCAAGACTTGGCCGACGGCGATCACGTCGCCCTCTTTGGCTTTCAACTCTTTCACGACACCGGCCGAGGGAGACGGCACTTCGACCGTCGCTTTGTCGGTCATCATCTCCGCGATCGCCTGGTCCGGAGAGATCTTGTCGCCGGGTTTCACCAGCCACTTCACGAGTTCACCTTCGGAAACGCCTTCGCCGAGCTCGGGCAAAGCAATGTTCTTGGTCGCCATGCAGTCAGGCCTCCTGAGAGTTGGAATCTCGGTTAACCTGGCGATCGTACGTGGTCAATCGGACAAAGGTCACCCGAAAGCGCCTCTGCTCCGCACGGTTGCCGCGCCGCTTAAGCTTCAATAGCTGGAGGGATTGGTGCCCGGCTTCGGGCCCGAGGAGAAACCGTAGTTCTCGCAGACGTTCGACTTCGGGTCGCAGCTGCCGCTGCGGCACGCACGATCGAGACGACAAGGTTGAACGGATCGATTCATGTCGATCGAGCAGCGGCCGCCGACGGCCTTGCCAGAACAACATTGAGTGGCCGAGACGACTTGAGTTCCGATGTCGGCGCACGTGCGCCCGACCGAACCCCCGCAGACTCCATGTTGGGTGCATTTCGCGTCGGTGACGCCTGCACATCGGCCGTTGCCATCGATGGAGGCGGAGCAACATTCGAGTGGCGAGGACGCGGAAAAGCCGACCAGCACGCACGTCGCGGCCGACTTGGAACTGAAGCCACATCGCCCGTCAGTACAAATGCCGGAAACACAATCGCTGGGAGTCGCACATTGCATGCTCGGCAATCCGGGAAACTTCGCCGTCGGAGCGCAGCCGCCGTTGCGGCAAACGCCTGAGCGACAAAACACCGCAGTCACGTCGGTGCACGGAAAATTGTTGTCGGCTTTGTCTCTCACGCTCGGCATGCAAGCGCCTTCCGAGCACAGGCCCGAGACGCATTCCAACGAACCGGAGCAGTATTGTCCGACCTGCCCACGATTGTTCTGATCGGGCGCCGTACATCGACCCGCGAGACAAAGCAGGCGCCCCGAACATTCCGCATGCTCGCGGCAAGGCTCGAGCTCGTCCATCCTCGTGTTCATGAAACCACCCGGAGAAGCCGGGCCACGCGTCGGAGCGTTCGTCTGCACGACCGCTTCTGTCGCGCCGACTTTCACGACGCCCGAATCCCACCAACATCCCGCGAGGAACGTGAGTGCGAGAATCGAGATCGCGATCGATGACTTTCCCAGAATGCTTTTCAAACCATTACCTCGAAGACCCGGCCGAGCCCGTCGACAACGGTCCCGTCGGCGGAGCGCTCGGAAACCGTCTCGCGGTTCCACCCGGAGCCGGAGGCGCGGTGCCGCGCTCGTAGTATTCCATGTAAGAGCAGCTCGCGTTCGTCGGACCGAGGCCCGAGCGATTCGCCTGCGTACATCTTTCGGTTCGGCCTGGAACTGCCGACATCAAACCGCAATATTGCGGAATGAAAGCCGAGACCCGAGGACCGAGCTCGCGATTACGATCGCCATACAGGTCGTTGAAGAGACTTCGCATGCGACGCCCGATCGGTGCGCTCTCGCTCTCGAAGAGCGAGCGGACGTCCTCGAGGCGGGACAGGTTCGGATCCGGATCGTCGGAAGCCGCGGCCCGTGAACCGTT
>JAZKJB010000296.1:3392-30393 GCA_040384505.1 Bdellovibrionota bacterium
AACGCGTTGAGTTTGGAAGTAGAAACAAGCGAGGTTGTTGAAGTCTTCCACGCGAGTCATGTACTGAAGACCGCGCTCGGCTCCCGAAGGACCCACCAAAGCGCCCACGAGACTTCCGAGTAGCGATGCGATCGCTCCGATCGAAGTTCCCGCACCGAAAATCAGAGGCGACGCCGATGCGAAGAGATTGAGACCGGTTTGCGTCGCGGCCGCCGCGATGTTCGCATCCGCACCATGGCATTGCTGCTGAACGGCCGGGATCGATCGCAAGACGGCTCGCAGGCGTGAGATCGTCATCTCTTGCGCTTGAGCGTCGCTATTCGCATTCCTCGACCTCGCGGCATTCGCCATGTCGGTCTGAAGACGCCGTAAGTTTTCCTGCGCTTCGGCGAGAGCATTGGCGTTGGCCGGATCCGGAGTCGCAGACAGCGTGATGATCTGCGCCTGTAGATCGCGCTCACGGCCCTCGTTGATGAAGCGGACTTCGTCGACTTGGGGCCGATCGCCTTCAGTCGAATCAATTCCGGCGGTCAGCGAAGTCAGTGCATTTTTGCAGGCTTGGTTGCGTGCTTCCATTCCCTGAAGAGCCTCGCGCGCGGTCGCCCAAAGCTCCACGACTTGCGTGTCGTCGGGACGGAACGGACAGTTCGGACCCACGGTGCTCAACCGCGAAGGCTGCTGCCGACGACGATCGATCGTTTGCGGGTTTTGCGGATCGTTCCCCATTCCAGGCTGACCGTAAATCGGCAGTCCGTTCGCGCCGACTCCGATGGGTTGTTGAACGCCGGGCTCCATGGGGACTCCACCCTGCATTCCCATTCCGGTCATTCCGCCCATCGACGGACCGCCGACTTCGGCTGTTCCCGAGTCGTCGGCTTTGCCGCCGCCGACACTGGCTCCCTGTTTCGAACCGAATTGCGCCAGCCCCGGCTCCACGAAGAGCAACGAGAGAATTGATACGATCGTGAACGCGCATTTGAACGTCATGGCACATCCTTCAGAGCGTCGACGGCTTTCAAAAATCTGTCTTTCGGAAGCGACTCACCCACGAGCACGAGCGCGAACGCGGTCGAACGAGTCTTGCCTTTGATGTAAAACGACTTCACCGCGGTCACCCGCGACGACTCTTTCTCCTCATAAAGACAGGCCCATCCCTTCGGGGCCGTGAGCTTTTCGTATTTCACTTTGTTGATGTTCATCAGGCTTCGCTCTTTGGCGCAGATCTTCTCGCCTTCGTCGTTTCGACGAAACGCCATGAGTTTCGCTTTCGGATCCTTCTTCAAACTGAAGAGACCGAGGAGCTCGCTCGTTCCCGCGCGATCGGTTTGCGAATGGATCGTCCAATCCGCGAGCGCTTCGGAGCCGATCGAATAGCGGAAGAAACCGAGTTTTTCGGGGGGCGCCGCGAAGGCGATGATCGAAACGAAGGAACCCGCAACCCAAACGAGGGTGATGATTCGCGAACGAATGGAGGTGAGAGCCATATCTAAAGATAAATCATCGCGATACGCCTCACCACATTTCGAAACGAAACGTCTCGAATCGAGACGTCGTTTCTGCCAATTCCGCGACGATGGACTAGGAGAAAATGAAAAGGGACCCGGTGGGGTCCCTTTTGCTCGTAAAGCGGTAAGTCGCTCGGACTCGAAGCCCCTCTTCGTTTAGCGAAGAGCGACTTCTCAGCCGGCTTACTTCTTCGCCAAGTGACGCTCGATCACTTCTTTGAAATCTTCGAACGGGTAAGCACCCTTCAGCGAGACGCCGTTCACGAGATAACCGGGAGTTCCCGAGAAACCGTACTTCTCGGCTTCCGAGCGATCGGCTTCCAAAACTTTTTGGACGCCTTCGCTCTTCATGTCCGTTTTCGCCTTCGCGACGTTCGCGCCGACTTTCTTCGCCGCATCGTCGATGAACTTCTGTCCGCCCTTGTTCAACTCGTCTTGGTTGCCGAAGATGATGTCCTTGTACTTCAAAGCCTTCGCGGGATCCTGGAGACGAATCGCTTCGTACATCTCGGAAGCCGGGCGCGCGAGCGGGTGAATGCGCTCGATCGGGAAATTCTTGAAGACGACTTTCACTTTGCCTTCATACGCCTTCAAAACTTCCTTCATCGTGTTGTGCCCACGCGAACAGAACGGGCACTGGAAGTCGGAGTATTCGACGATCGTGACGGGCGCATCTTTCGCGCCGCTGAACGCGCGGTCGGGCGTGATTTCGGGAGTCTTCGGATTCGCGTACTCTTCCTCGCGCTTTTTCGTCTCTTCCTGAGCGAAGCGCTCTTCTTCGCCCGAGCGCGCTTTCTGAGCGGCTTCGTTGACGACGTCGAGGAATTTCTTCGGGTCTTTCTGGATGACGGAATAGAGGATCTCAGGGTGCTCTTCCATCACTTTCTGCAGCTGCGGAGCCGAGGGCGCGCACGCGGAAAGAGCGAAGCCGGCGAGAAGGGCAAGGCTGAAGGATGTGAACGTCGCTTTCAAGGGATGAGCCTCCGGGCAAAAAATCTGTTGGTTTCGAATTGGGTGCGAACAGTTCGATAGTCTGACATAGCCGCGAAGCGCGTTGAAAGAAAAATCGGCTTTCGCTGGGCGGCCGCGCATGGCTAAATGAAGAGCATGAAAACAAAATTCTTCGTTCTCGCCGCGTTGATCACGACCCTCGCCGCCTGCGCCTCGTCTCCCGACGACGCAGGGTCCGAAAAATCGTACGGCCCGGCTGACGCGACGAAGGTCGAATACGACTCCGAGCAGCTTCGAATGAAGAACTCGGAAGCCGTCGCCGAGCTCGTGCGCCGCAAGATCAAACAAGCCCAAGACATCCAATCGAAGCAAGAAGACGACGACGATCAAGGAACGGTCGCGGAACCGGAAGCGCTCGAAAAGCTCCGTGACGGCTTGCGCATCATCTTGGCTCGTCCCGATCAAGAAGGCGCACGCGCCACCGTTTTCGCGCGTTTGCGCAGTGAGCTGCAAGATCTCGGTTCGTTCGAAGAAGTGCTCAACGAGCTCGCGCAAGAAGGAATCGGCGCCCTCAAGGACGATTCGCTGGCCGTTCGACTCCAGGCGACTTACGTCCTGATCCTCGAGAATCTGATGGCGGAGATCCGCCCGGACCTCGCGAAGAACAAAAAGCTCCGCTCCATCGTGGAAGACATCCGCGACGCTCGAATCGAGATCTCCTCGGAAGTGAAAAACCGTCAGCGCTTGCGCACGATGACGAACCCCGTCTCGCCCTCGGAAACCGCGAAACGGATCCTACCTAAGTCCTGAAACGGACCTCACGCCGGTCAAGATCGGCTCCCGTTACTCCGAAAAGAACTCCGGACCCGAGCTCTGGAGTACCGCTTTGCAGGCTTACGCTATTCGCCGTTACATGTTGTGGACGACCGTCGCCGTGGTGTTGATGGGCGCGATCGTCTTGTTGACGCTCGCCCAGCCGCCGTCGCCACTTCGTGCCCAGCTCCGCCGTCCGTCGTCGATCGCGGTCATTAGCTCTCGCGGTCCCGCCGCCGCCCTGCCGACGACGGCAACGAGCGCACCGGAAAGCAATCTTCCCCTGTCCGTCGAGCTGACACTGCCGTGCGAAGGCCAATCCGATTACCCCAAGAAGGTGACCCAAATCCGCTTGAGCGGTTCGAGTTGCTCGAATGCCCACGCGAAACGCGAAATCGTTTCGGTCGAGCTCTTGAACGACGCGAACGGATTTTCGGCGACCGTTTTCTATCCGACTCCGAAAACCTTCACCACGGATTACGTCGCGCTGGTCGAAGGCGAGAACAAGATCAAGATCCTCATCAATTACGCGAACGGCGAGCGCGAAGAGCGACTCCACGTCATCGCGCGCCGCTGATCGAAGCCAATCTAAATTAGAACGTGTAACCGAGACCGGCGAGGTAGAGCGACTCGCGAGGGCTCGCGCCTTGGTCTTTCGTGAACGTCGAAAGCGTGAGCGACGTCGTGAGGGCAGGAGTGAGAGTCTTTCGTCCGACGAGAGACGCGATCCCGTCGTTCGTCGCCCAGCGCGCTTCGACGTCGATCGTCTTCGTGATCGGATTGCCTAGCGTGACGAGCGTCTCGTTGACGGGTCCGGGGCCGAAGCTCGCTTCGTCCATCTCGAACCGGATCTTCGCGTTCGCGAGGTAGGGATTGATGACGATGAAGTCGAACGTGTTGCCCGCGAGTCCGTACTGCATGTCGAAGCGGAACTGTTGCACGGACACTTGGATGTTCGAGATCGCCTGCTTTGCCTCGTAGATCGGGCGCGCCTTGGGATCGTTCTTCAAATAATCGTCGACGTGCACTTCCGCGAGACGGCGGAGCATGTAATCGCCGAACTTCTTGCGCTCGTCGTTGATTTCCTGGGGCGAGCCCTTCAAGCCGTACACGTCGTTGTAGTAAGTCGTACGATTCGGCGAGAGATAGATGCGCTCGATCTCGGTTCGCCCGAATTTCTCGTAGTACTTGTCGCGGAACTCTTTGCTCAGCGCTTCGTTGAAGATCCGCTCGGTCAGCGATGTTCCTTCGGGCAGCGGCGGAAGGAGCTCGAGATCGGAATACTTGATGTCGCGCTCACCTTGAACGGTCTCGAGGTAGCCGGAATGAGTCCCATAGTCCCGCTTCATGCCGAACGCGACCCCGGGAGTCGCGATGGCGACACCGAGGACGAGGACAGCCTGGAAAAAGACGGAAACCCAACTCATCATCTCAACCTCAGTGCAACGGCCACTCCCGCACCCGCACGGCTAACCTATCGTAATCAGGGGCCGTATCTTAAACGGAAAACCATGAAGTGAAGGCTTTGTGGACAAAATTCCACGCAGCGTCAGAAACGGTCGTAATTTCCAGGATTTAGGTTAATAATTGCCCCGACACCCCAAGTGACGAACAGCGACCACCCGAGAGAAGGAATGGCATCTCAGGCAATGGAACATCAGGGCCTCAAGCGGAAGACCGACCTCCATATCGCGAGGAAAATCTGGCACTGCATCGGTATTCTCGTGATGGCAGCGGCTTATAACCTCGCCGGCCATCAAGGGGCATGGTTCGTCCTCGTCGCTGCAATCGCGCTCGTCATCCCCCTCGATCTTCTCCGTCAAACCAAACCCGGCTTGAACCGGGCCCTCGTGAAAGTCTTCGGACCCGTGATGCGGACCCACGAAATGCACTCGATCTCCGGATGGACGTATCTCCTTCTCGGTGCTCTGTTTTTGATGCTCTTCAACGATCGCCACATCATCACCCTGACACTCCTTTTCCAGGCGTTCGGCGACCCGCTGGCCAGCTACTTCGGCATTCGCTTCGGCAAGGACAAGATCATCGGCAACAAGAGCCTCCAAGGGACGATGGCCGCTTTCGCGGTTTGCACGATCATCGCCGCGATCTATTTCTACGCGAACAACTTGATGCTCGAGCGTTTCCTGATCGTCGCTCCGCTGGCGGGCTTGATCGGCGCGATCGCGGAGCTCGCTCCCGTCGGACGTCTCGACGACAACTTGACCTTCCCGATCATCAGCGGCTGTTTTCTGTGGGTCCTTTTTCAGGTTTATGGAGCGGCGATGCTCTGATAAGGTACCCGCACTTTCGAAGGGACCTTTTCAATGCAACGACCCGAAGCCGAACTGCAGCCCGTTTTGCGCCGCCGCCGACTTCGCATGCGCCCGGGCATGCACATCTACGTCCTCCCGAACCTGATCACGACGATGAACATGTTCTTCGGTTTCCTGGCCCTCGTGCAGGCGATCAAGGGCGAGTTCCTTTTCGCCGCTTACGCGATCGTCGCCGCCGCGGTCTTCGATCTCCTCGACGGGCGCGTCGCCCGCATGACCCGCAGCCAATCCAAATTCGGAGCCGAGTACGACTCGCTCTGCGATCTCGTCAGCTTCGGCGTCGCTCCGGGCATGATGCTCTACCTCTGGGCGCTCCAACCGTTCGGCCGCATGGGCTGGCTCGTTTCGTTCTTGTTCTGCGCTTGCGGTGCACTCCGCCTCGCGCGCTTCAACGTGCAAGCGACGATCGTGGAGAAAGCGTATTTCCAAGGTCTCCCGATCCCGATGGCCGCCGGTATCGTCGCGAGCTCGGTTCTCGCGTTCAACGATCTCGGCTGGGAGCCGCAAGGCTCGGTGATCCTGCTCTGCATGACGATCCTGCTCGCGGTCGTGATGGTCAGTACGTTCCGTTACCGCAGCTTCAAAGATCTCGATCTCAAACGCCGCATGCCCTTCCATTATCTGGTCATGGGAGTCGGCGTGATCGGCGTCGTCGCGTGGTGGCCGGAGGTCATGCTGTTCGTGGTCTTCATGGCGTACGCATCGTTGGGTGCCGTTTTCGGGATCCTCGGCTGGGGACGCCCGCCTAAACAAAACAAAATCATCGAAGCCGCCGACCTCGAAGTCGACGGCGACGACCTGCACGAGGAAGTCGACGACGAAGAGGAGACGCCGAAATGACGAACGAAGCGAAGAAGAAGGCCGGAATCAACCTCGGCGTCGTCGGCGCCACCGGTGTCGTCGGCGAGACGTTCTTGAACCTCATCGAAGAGCGCGACTTCCCCGCGGGCGAAATTCGTCTTTTCGCGAGCGAGAGCTCGCTAGGCAAAACGCGCAAATGTCTCGATCGCGAGATCTCCCTCCAGGTCTTGAAGGAAGGCTGTTTCGATGGCCTCGATCTCGTCTTCTTCTCGAGCGGCGACGACATCTCCAAAGAGTGGGCCCCGAAAGCGAAAGCCGCCGGCGCGTTCGCCGTCGACAACTCGGCGGCCTTCCGCATGGACGACGCTTATCCGCTCGTCGTCCCCGAAGTGAACGGCGATCTCCTCCCGAAACCGGGCTCGCCCACCATCATCGCCAACCCGAACTGCTCGACGATCCAACTCGTCGTCGCTCTCGCGCCGCTCTTGCAGCGCTTCGGCTTGAAGAACGTCCGAGTCGCGAGCTACCAATCCGTGAGCGGCGCCGGCCGCGACGGGATCGAAGAGCTTTTCCAAACCACTCGCCTCGCTCTCGAAGCCGAAGAGATCACGACGTCGAAAATTTTCCCGCAGCCCATCGCTTTCAACACGGTTCCCCAGATCGGCCGCATCGGCGACGACGGTTTCTGCACGGAAGAGACGAAGATCATGAACGAGACGTGCAAGATCCTCCGCCAGCCGAAGCTCCCCGTCTCGGCTTTCACGGTTCGCGTTCCGACTCTCAACTCGCACGCGGAAGCCGTTTGGGTGACCCTCGAGAAGGAAGTGGGCTTGAGCGAAGTCGAAAACGCTCTCTCCACCGCTCCAGGCGTGGAGTTCAGCCGCCCCGACCAAAGCCCAGCGTATCCCACGCAGAAGATGGCTTCGGGCACGGATCCGGTCTACGTGGGTCGTTTACATCGCGATCGGAACGATCCGTACACGTGGCTCATGTGGGTCGTCTCCGACAATCTTCGCAAGGGCGCAGCCCTCAACGGCATTCAGATCGCCGAGAGAATTTTTGACTTAAATTAAGCTCTGCAACGTGTTGCAATCGGACCATGCGATTGCAGCTTCGATTCTCCAACGTGTTCCGCATCCTGCTCGCCCTCCTCACCGCTTCGGCTCTCGGTTTTCCCGGGATCGCGACGGCAGCGATCTCGATCGACGAAATCGATCCCGACACCGTCTCGGGAGTCGAAGGAACCGGCACCGCAACGGTCATCTACGGCGGAGTCGCCGGAGATATTTCGCGCGGAACTTGCCCCGCCGTCGCCACCGACGCCGAAACGACCTGTGACTCTTGCGAATTCGTGGCAAATGGAGACACGGGACTCGTTCCCTGCAACAAACGCCGAATTCACCCGAACGCCCGTCTGCACATCCGCATCAGCTCGAGCGATGCCGACGGCTACCCGATCATGACCGTCGTCACCGGCTCGGCGCAGACCGAAGTCACGAGCGCCGTGACGAAGGCCTCCATCGGCAAAGGGACCGTCGCCGATTTGTATTTCAGATGGTCCGAAGTCTGCTCGAAGCTCGGCAACAGCGCTTGCACGATCGCGAGCGGCGACGAGATGACGAGCACGTTCAAGATCGGGATCGACAAAGACAATACCGGTCAGCTCGATGCCACCGACGACTCGACGACGATCACGATCAAAGTTCGCGACGGAATCGCGGTCGACGGCACGGGCGCCTCGCTGACGGCCGATTGCGGAACCGATCCCGTGGGCCTTTGCTATTTCGAAGTGAAGTCGGGTGACCAAAAGATGTCGCTCGTGAATCTCTCGGCCGTCTCGGGCTTTCCGCTCGGTAACAACACGACGTTCAAGTACGTACGAGTTCTCTTCGAGCAGCGCACGGATCCGAACGGCGCCGCGAACTTCACGGCGATCCACCCTGGTTCGACTTATGTGGATCTCGAGGTCGGCGGTTCCACGGGCGCGATCACTCTGACTCCGAACCGCGTGGTCGGGCTGACCAACGACGAAACCTACGACGTGAAAGTCGCGGTCGTCGACGTCGCCGGCAACACGGGATACTACTCGCCGCTCGCCCAAGCGACCTTGTGTGACAGCGCCTCGTCGACCAATCCGGGAACCGGGGTCGCCGAATGCCACGTCGCTCGCCCGAGCGAAGTCGTCGGCATCCTCTCCGAGCAAGTGAACTGCTTCGTCGCGACAGCGGCGTACGGCTCTCCTCTCGAGAACGAAGTCTCGACGTTCCGCGCGTTCCGCGACCGCTTCCTCTCGCGAACTTACCTCGGGAAGAAATTCGTCATCGCCTATTACCACTATGGTCCGAAGGCCGCGAAGTTCATCTCGGCCAACGAAATGCGCCGCTCGATCGCGCGTGCCGCTCTCGCGGTTCCTCTCGCGTTCTCGAAATTCGCTCTTCGCGAAGGCGGGATCGCCGCGATCGCCCTTCTTTCCCTCGTCTTCGGCACTCCGCTCGTGATCGCTCTGTTCGCCTGGGCTCGGCGCAAGCGGGGTGCGCGTGCTTAAGAGAAATCTTCTCGCCCTCTTGACCGCGCTGCTCGTCGTCCCGACGTTCCCGGTTGCATCGATCGCAGCGCCGATCGACGACTCCGTCGAAGGCGACTTCCAAGACGAGTCCGCCATCGACGACGAGCTCGTGAAAGAAGAGCTCGGTCCCGACGAAGAACCTCCGCCCGCGGAATACCCTTATCCGGGCGCGATCGACAAGAATCTCCAGGCTTCCCCAGAGTCGACAATGCCGGGCGTGAGTTTCGCCGCCGAGAGACCGAAGAAGATCGACGAAGAAACTGGAACCTACTTCTACGACAAAGACACCGTGACTCCGACGTTCAGTGGCCGCAGCGACGTTCCGGCACCGAGGTCCGCGACGAAGTCGGGCGAATTCATTTACGACACGAAATCCGCGCCGGCTCCGTACATCGGCGCGAAGGATCGCGAAGCCCCGGTCGAGATGCGCGACAACGGCGAGTACTTCTACGCCGTCGAAAACTCACCTGAGCGCGGATCGTTCTCTTTCCGCCTCGGCTTCATCGAACCTCCGACCCTCTCGAATGCTCAAACGGGCGCGAAGTTCTCCGAGATTTACGAAGTGGAATCGGCTCCGATCCTCCTTCTCGACTACGAGAGCAAGATCACCGGAAAAATCGGCCGCATCGGTTTGAAGTTCGGCTCCGGTCTGTACACCGCTCAAGGCGTCGGGCAGTTCATGAGCACGACCACCACTCGCCGCCCCGACGACGTCCCCGAAGAGCGCTACACGTTCATGTTGTTCCCGAACTCCCTGACTGCGGTTTACCGTTTCCAATACTCCGACAAACAAATCTTCGTTCCCTTCATCGAGGGCGGCATCGGCTACTTCGGCTTCATGGAGCTCCGGGACGACAACATCACCCCGAAGCTCGGCGGCGCCGGCGTCTCGATCGCGGCCGCGGGCGCCAACTTCAACTTGGATTGGCTCGATCGCCGCTCGATCCGCGCGCTCGACAACGAATACGGCGTCAATCACGTGTGGCTCACCACCGAATTTAGAGTTCTCGTCGGCTTGAATAAGACGTATGACTTCTCGTCTAACGTTTTCAACGCCGGCATCCTGCTGGAGTTCTAAGGAACTCAAGGTGAGCGAAGAGCTCGACGAATCATCCGATCCATCGAACACCTCCGATCTCGTCGAAACGATCGAGCGGAACCCGTTCCGCCGAGCCGCGCCGGGCCTCACACGCGTTCGCATGCACGTCTCTTACGATGGAACCGACTTCGCCGGGTGGCAGCGGCAGCGCAAGCAAACCCACGTCGCGACGGTCCAGGGGACCCTCGAGACGGTCCTCTCGAAAATCGCGGACCAAGAAATCAAAGTCATCGGCGCGAGCCGCACCGACGCAGGCGTTCATGCGGTTCAGCAAGTCGCGCACTTCGATTGGCCGAAAGATCCTAGCGGCTGGGACTTTCGCTATGCGATCCAATGCATGACGCCGAAAAGCCTCGTCGTGAAAGACCTCTTTCTCGCGCCGCCGGACTTCCACGCGATCGCCGTGGTGACGGACAAGATCTATAAATATCGGGTTCTCAATCGCGTCGTCCCTAGCGCCCTCAGACACCGCTACACACACTGGTGGCGGCATCCGCTCGATCTCGATTTCCTCAATGAATGCTCGCAGTTCGTCATCGGCCAGCACGACTTCAAAGCCTTCCAATCGGCGGGTACGGAAGTGCTGACGACCGTGCGAAGCGTCCATGAGGCGCGCTGGACGAGGGAATCCGAGGACATCCTCGAGTTCACGATCCGTGGGGACGGCTTCCTCAAGCAAATGGTGCGCAACATCGTAGGAACCGTGATCGACCTCTACATGAACGGTCACCCGCCAGATCAAATCAAAGCGATCATGGCGACGCTCGATCGACGAAAAGCCGGTCCTACGGCTCCGCCTCAGGGACTGTTTCTGGAGAGGGTCAATTACCCCGAAGCCGTTGACATCAAGTGCCGTAAGCTATAGAACCTTTTACTCTTGTTCGCGACTGAACCGTTTTTTCCGGTCGATTTTTTTGACCGATCTTTTGGTCATTCGCGGCAGCACAACAGTTTCGGAGTACTTCGAATGAGAACTTGGAATGCAGCTAAAGGCGAATCGGATCGCCAGTGGTTTATCGTCGATGCCGCAGGTAAAAACCTCGGCCGCTTGGCATCTGAAGTCGCGCAAATCATCCGCGGCAAACACAAGCCGACCTTCACTCCGAACCAAGACACCGGTGACTTCGTCATCGTCGTGAACGCCGAAAAAGTCGTCACGACCGGCAACAAAGCCGAAGAGAAGATGTACTACCGCCACTCGCGCTTCTTCGGATCGCTCAAGTCGCGCAGCTACACCGAACAACAAGGTCACGACGCGGGCTTCATCATCGAGCAAGCCGTCCAAGGCATGCTCCCGAAGAACAAGCTCTCGAAAGCCCTGATCAAGAAACTCAAAGCTTACCGCGGGCCCAATCACCCGCACGCCGCACAGAAGCCGCAAGCTTTGACCATGAAATACATGAAGTAATAGAGACACGGAGACGAGACGAAAATGGCAGCAGCTCAAAAGTTCTTCTACGCAACCGGCCGCCGCAAAACCAGCGCAGCTCGCGTTTTCCTGAAGCCTGGCTCGGGCAAGATCACGATCAACGGTAAATCCGTCGACGGATACTTGAGCCGCCCCACTTCGCGAATGGTGATCGTGCAACCGTTCAACCTGACTTCGAACGCGAACAAGTTCGACGTCGTCGTCACCGTCGCAGGCGGTGGTGAATCGGGACAAGCCGGCGCGATCCGCCACGGCATCTCGCGCGCTCTTTGCGCGTTCGACGAATTGAATCGTGCGACTCTCAAAAAAGCCGGCTTCCTCACTCGCGATCCGCGGATGGTCGAACGGAAGAAATACGGCCGCGCCGGCGCTCGCCGTCGTTACCAGTACTCCAAGCGTTAAGAGCTTTCGTCCTTCGATGGATGGAAACGAAAAAAGCCCGCCAGCGATGGTGGGCTTTTTTTATTGGACCGGGTGGGAATCGGTAACCGTAGCGGCAGCCGTTCGAGGCACCCGTTTCGGTTCGGTCTCCCGTTTTCGGTTCGAATGCGGAATTCGGTGTTCAAACGGACGACGGCTTGACCGTACGGAAACCGGTGCGCCGAACGGCTACCGCTACGGATGCGGATTCCCCTCAGCGGGTTTTCAGCATCCGCGACGCAGCCGTGTGGCCATTGCCGGCGGCTTCTTCGTACCAAGCGATCGCAGCAGCAGGATCCCGGCGGACCCATTGGTTTCCCTTGTCGTAGATCTGTGCGAGCTGGAATTGAGCGGACGCATTGCCCTCGTAGGCTTTCGCCATCAGCGCCTGCATCTTCGGGCCTTGCTTGGTGGGGGCCGACATCGGGACCTGGAGGCGGCCGCCGTCGGAGCGTTCCGCTTGGCCCTTCGGGCAAAAGACGACGAGCAGAATCACGATCACGGAGCGAATCACGTTGGATGACATCTGGTTTCTCTCCTGCCCGAGCTTCAACAAACGTGCAGCATCGCCCTGGCTCGAGAAACTTATCGGGGAACCGACGACGAACTAAACGAAAGTCGTTAGGGGGCCTTCACAAATAACAATGTCGTAGCAGATTGAGACGGATCCTTAAACAAAACCGAATGAATCGGTTTTCGGTTCCGGTTTGAGTTTGGGGTTTCCGTTTCGGTACGGTCTTCCGTTTTCGGTCCCGGAACGGCTTGAAGATTCGAAACCGAATACCGGCGACCGAACCGGAACGGAAACCGAAACGCCAAACTGAAACCGGAAACCGATTCTTACTCGTCGAGGACGTAGTTTTTGGGATCCACCGGGACGTTGTTCACCCGCACTTCGTAATGCAAGTGCGGTCCCGTGGAGCGGCCGGTGGTGCCGACGGCTGCGATAACGTCGCGGCGGCGGATCTTTTGGCCGACTTCGACGTAAATCTGAGAAGTGTGTCCGTACCGAGTGGTGACGCCGTAGCCGTGGTCGATCGAAACGAGTTTGCCGTATCCGGGATCGTAGCCGGCGAAGCTGACGACGCCGTCGGCCGGAGCCATGATCGGTGTGCCAGGTGAAGCCGCGAGATCGAGACCGTTGTGCATGACCGGACGGCCCGTGAAGGGCGAGATACGATAGCCGAATTTCGAAGTGAACCAGCCGCGAACGGGCTTGATGCTGGGGGTGGCGGCCAAGAGGCTCTGGCGCTCGGAGAGCGTTTCCCAGAGCTCGAGGATGCCTTGCTCACGGACGCCGGTCTCTTGAACGGCTTTGTCGATTCGGATCGCGAGCGAGGCGTAGTCGCGCTGGCCTTCGACGGCGAGCTCGCCTTGAGTTTCGTCAGTGGGCGGCTTCTGCGAGAAGACCGCGTCGCTTTCGGGAACCATCACTCCACCGGCCATGGCCGGCTGGCGATCGCCACCGAACTCCGCGTCGACCGACTGGCCCGATCGCGGAAGAGGCCCGATCGCGAGTTTCAGCGTGCGGTCTTCGGCTTCGACGTTCGTGATCAAACGAAGTTTCGTGACGAAGCCCTTCACCCGTTCGAGACCGGTCTCGAGGGCGTTCAGCTTTCCTTCCACGACTTGGAACTGTTGCTTGAGCTGGATGTTCTCGGCGCGAAGTCGGCGGTTCTCGATCGACTGCGCGAGCAGACCGACGTAGTCGACGACGCAAGCGGCACCGATGACGGACGAGATCACCAAAAGGAAGAGACCCGCTTTGAGCCAAGCGGCAGAGATGACGAACTTGCGGGTGGTTCCCTTGCGGTTACTCACCATCAAAAACGTTATCGTCTTTTTATCCAAAACCGGCTCCCGGATGAAAGTCTATCTGCCCGAATCTCTTGGATTCTTATCGGCAACTGCGGCACCAAATTGAATCCAGAATCTAGGAGAGGCGTCTTAATGCGTCAAACCTTATCCATTTGAGCGGGGCTGCGCGTAAAGGACCATCACGGTCACGTTGTCGTCGCCGCCGTTCTTCTTCGCCTCGTCGACGCAAATCGAGACGATCTCTTTCGGGCTCTTGGTCCTGCAGATTTCTGCGATCCGTTTGTCCTCGACGAGACCCGAGAGTCCGTCGGAGCAGATCAAGAAGAGGTCGCCCGGATGGACTTCGCGCTCGACGATGTCCACCTGGACCTCGCGCTCGAAGCCGACGCTTCGAGTGATCACGTTTTTCGCGGTGAATTTTTCGAGGTCTTTTTCCTTCAACATCCCGGCGCGAAGTTGCTCGTTCACGAGCGAATGATCTTCCGTGACCTGGAACAACTCGTTTTGTGTGAACAAGTAGCACCGCGAGTCGCCGACGTTGGCGATGTACAGTGTATCGTTTCGCATGAAGGCCGCGACTAACGTCGTGCCCATGCCGTGGAGATCGGCTTCGGGCTCCTGGGATTTGTCGTAAATTCGGTGGCTCGCCTCTTCGTAGGCATGTGCGAGCGCTTGTCTCGGATTGAGTTTCCTGGACCCGGAATCGCGAATCGCTTTTCGCACGTGTTCGCGCAGAGTTTCGACCGCCATCTTCGACGCGACTTCTCCGCCGCGATGGCCTCCCATCCCGTCCGCCACGAGGTACAAACTGACCTCGTCGTCGATGAGGAAAGAGTCCTGATTGTTCTCCCTCCGGAGACCAACGTCAGTCTGGCACCAAGCCTGGAATATCATTCTCAAATTGTATGTAAGGCCACGCCTCTTCACCAAATGAAAATGCCCGGGGTCCGGAGACCCCGCGCTAACCTAGTCCTTTTCAGGTCCCGTCCTAGGCAAAAGGGGGCTCAATGCTGCGGCGGAAATTGCCGATTCGATGATCAGGTTTAAAGAATGAAAAAGAACAACGTCCTCTTACTTTCACTGCTCCTGTCGATCGCGTTCCACGCGATTTTCGGCGCCGTGTTGTGGATGACGGGAAAGTTCGAATTCGAAAAAGCGCGCGAGCAGTCGACGGTCGAACTCATGGATCCGGCGCAACTCGCGGAGCTGATGAAGAGATATCAACAGCCCGATCTTCAGGGACAAATCGTCGAACAAGATCAGCAGCTCAACGAAGAGATCGACGAGAACGCCCGCTTCATGAGCAAGCACAACCAGAAGGTCGTGCAGCAAACTCAAGCGGCTCTCAACGGGAAGTTCAAGAATAGTGCTGACCAAGGTGGCGCACCGAAGTCACAGCCGAAGCCGGGCCGTGAAGAGAAAGAACAGTCGCTCACGAAGACCGAAGAGAAGTCGGCGGAAAAAGACAAACCATCGAAAACTCTGACGTCGGCCGACGGAATCGCGACGGGCAAGAAACCCTCCGTCAAAGATCTCACACCGAGCTTCCGCCCGGGCGCACCGCGCGTGGATTCGGAAGACGTCGCTCAAGGCGGCGGCGAAGGCCCGAGCGCGACCGACGATCATCTCGACGTGAAGACCGGCATGCAGACGATGCTGACCACGCGCGAGTTCGTCTATTACTCGTATTACAATCGCATCAAGGACAAGCTGCGCCAGTACTGGCAGCCAAAGATCAAAGAAAAGGTCGAACGCATTTTCCGCCAAGGGCGCACGATCGCCTCGAACGGGAACAAGATCACCAAGATCATCATCGTTCTCGACGAAAAGGGTGTCCTCCAGAAAGTCCAAGTCATCGGACCGAGCGGAGTGACCGATCTCGACGACGCGGCCGTGGAAGCGTTCCGCGCCGCCGCTCCGTTCCCGAATCCGCCGAACGGCATCGTCGATCAAGATGGCCTCATCAAGATCCGTTGGGATTTCATTCTCGAAGCTTCGAGCTCGATGTTCGATCCTGCCATCGGCGTCGCGAAGAACTGAGCCAAGGAGATTTCCGATGCTGGCGCACAACGTGATCATCCTCACCGCAGGACGCTCGCACGAGCTCGGTCGCGGCCGCATCGATCAGCTGATCGACTTCGTGACGGCGATGAAGAAGACACCGATCTTGGTTCTCGGCCCCGACGCCGACGATCTTTTGCGCCAGATCAACCGACACGACGAGTGTGAATTCGTTTTCGATCCCAACTTCGAAGGTGAAGAGTTCTCCTCGATCAAAGCGGGGCTTCAAGCGACGGGAGAAGCTTGCTTCATCATCCGCGCGAGTTCCACGTTGCCCGATCGAGCGACCTTTGCCCTGCTCGAACGTGAACTCTTGGCCTCGGGAACTTCTGGCGTGGACGTTTTCGCTCATCCGGATCACGACGATTCACGCGCGGTTTATCTCGTGACACAGCGGGGCGTCGCGTCTCTCAAGAAGCAACCCGCCAGCGCGCGGTGGCTGAAGTCGAACGATCTCGTCTTCGGTCTCGTGCACGCTCATGACAAATTGCCCTCGGTCGGCTGAACTGCTAGACCGTTAGCTCTACATTATCCAAGGATCTCACGTGAAGAAGACCAACAGAGCGGTGCTCGACAAGATCTGCTCGCGCGTTCACTACATGACGACCCAGATGATCTATCTCGCGAACCATCGCGAGGAAAAAGAAAAGGGCGATCCGAAAGTCGGCGGTCACCCCGCAGCGTGCGCGAGCTCGCTCCACATCACCGGAGCTCTCCACCTTCTCGCAAAAACCGGTTTCGATTACATCGCGAACAAGCCCCACGCGGCTCCCGTCGATCACACTTACAACTACATGCTCGATTTGTTCTTCAAAGACGGGCTCGAGAAGTTCTCGCAAGAAGAAGCCGATCTCGTCATGCAGGGCCTGCGCGCGTTCCCGCAAAACGGCGAACCCGTGTTTCAATCTTACCATTCGGCGTACGATCCCGATCATCACGGCTTCTTGCCCTCCGGTACGGTCGGCATTCCACCCGTCAACGTCGGATACCTCGCACACGCTTACCGATTTCTCAGAAACCACGGCTACGAAGTTCCCGAAGCGCATTTCTGGGCGATCATGGGCGACTCCGAATTCCGCGAAGGCTCCGTTTACGAAGCGGTCCCCGATTTCGCCGAGCGTGAGATCGGCAACCTCACTTGGATCGTCGATTACAATCGTCAATCGCTCGACGGCCACCGCATCACGAACAAAGAGATCATGAACGGAACCGACGACCAGCGCATCGCTCGTACGATGGAAGCGAACGGTTGGGAAGTGATCAATCTCCAGCACGGCCAGCGCCGTCTCGACGCCTTCAAGAAGCCGAATGGCGAAGCGTTCCGCGAATTCCTCGAAAAAGACCTGCAGGATTACGAGCTGCAGGCTCTCCTCCTCGTGAAGGACATGGCCGCACTGAAGAAGGGCCTCGAAAAAGCGCACCCGAAGCTGAAGAAGTTCCTCGCGAGCATCACGAACGACGATCTCTTCTGGGCACTTCGCGATCTCGGCGGACACGACATCATGCAGCTCGCTGGCGCGATGGAGCAATCGAAGCAGAACAAACGTAAACCCACGATCATCATCGCTCACACGTTGAAAGGCTGGGGCCTCCGCTCGGCCGCGGCTCCAGGCAACCACTCTTCGCTCCCGACCGACGACGAAGTCGAAGAGCTTCGCAAGGCGCAGGGAATTCCCGACGGAAAACTCTTCGCTCGTTTCGATTCGAAATCGGAAGAGGCGAAGTTCCTCGCGACTCGCGGTGGAGAGCTCGAGAGCGAGATGCGCGAGATGCACAAGCTCAAGAAGAAGAACTGGAACTACTTTCAAATGCGTATGCGCGATCTCGGTGAGATCCCCGTTTCTCTCGGCATCAATTTGAAAATGGCGTCGTACCCGCACACACAGTGGATGCTCGGCCAATGCACGGCGAAGCTCACGCGAATCGCCAACGCGTCCCTCGACGCGAAAGGCGACCAGAAAGCACTGGCGACCGAAGAACGCCCGTGGAAGACGCCCTCGGAGCTTTTGGTCTCGATGGCTCCCGACGTCGGCACCTCGACGAACTTGAATCCTGCGATGGACGGAAAGATCTTCGGCGCGCCGGTCGTCACCGATCTCGAGGCCGACTACGGCGTGAAGGACAAGAAAACTCCCGACCTCGTGCCTGGCGAAGAAAAATCGGATCGCTTCCTTCGCTTCGAAATCGCCGAAGGTAACGTGATGTCGTGTGTGGGTTCATACGGAAAGATGCGCGACTTCGTCGGCGTCCCCGTCATCCCCCTGATGACCGTGTACGACTTCTTCGTGAAACGCGCGCACGATCAGTATTTCTACAACTTGTACTGGAAGAGCGCGTTCATCTTGGTCGGAACTCCAGCCGGCGTGACGCTTTCTCCCGAGGGCGCTCAGCACGGCTGGAAATCGGATTTCCAGATTCCGAACCAGATCACCTGGGAGCCGTTCTTCTGCCAAGAGCTCGATTGGATTTTGTGCGAATCGATTCGCCGTCACATGATGGCCGACGACGAAGGGCGCCAGGGCGTCTTCATTCGCGGCGTCACTCGCGGCATCGAACAGAAAATGTTCTCGCAGTACTTGAAGCGTCAACTTCGCTTCAAAGCGGATCAATCGCAGCTCTTGCATGCGACCGGATTCGAAATCGCGGGCGCCGTCGACGAGGCGCAGGTTTCGACGATCGACGAGGAGCAAATGTGGGAGCAAGTCCGCCAAGACGTTTTGGCTGGCGCTTATTACCTCGTGGATTATCGCGGCTACGCGGGCTACGAGCCTGGTGACAACGTCGTGAACGTGTTCGCGATGGGCTCACTCGGCACCGAGGCCCTGAAAGCCTCGGATGAACTCTTGAAGCGCGGAATCTATGCGAACGTGATCATGATCTCGAGCCCGGATCTCTTCTGCGGAATCCAAGGGCACCAAGACGGCTACGCTTTGCTGCGTGAACGTCTCGGCATCGACGGTTCTCTCGTCCTTCAGGCCGCGAACGGAGAAGCGACGGCCGCCGAAGTGATGACACTCTCGGGTCGTCGCGTGCCGGCCGTCAGCGTTCACGACGGTGAAGCGGGTCTGCTCGACAACATCGGCTCGATCCTCGGTGTGAAACACGAGTGCCTCGCCGTACGAAAGCATTCTCGCTGCGGAACTCCGAAGGACGTCTACGCTTACCATCACATCGATGCGGCGTCGGTCGTCGAAGCCTGCGGAAAAGTTCTCTCTGAAACGGCCCTCGAAGAAGTTCGCATCAGCCCGCGCATCATCGCGCAGGTCGCGGGCGAGTCGGCCGGATCGTTCCAGAACTGGCGTGAGCTCTGGCCTCCGCAAGATCCGAGCGAACATCACTGATGTCGGGTGAAGGAGACTTCCTTCCCTTCGAAGGCGAGTGGGGCCGTGCGCGCGAGCGGCGGTTCCGCGAAACCATCGTCTTCGTCCATCACTTCGGCGGCAGCAAACGAACGGTTCTTCGCCACGTGAAGATGGCGAACGATCTCGGCTTCGATACCGTTCGCTTTCCGCTGATGTTCAATAAAGTCCTCCCCGCTCAGCAGCTGCCGATCACCGCCGACTTGAAGTTCGGCGCGCGCCACGTGTGGGCGGGTCAAATCGAGTCCGTCTTGAATTCGATACCGGGAAAGAAAATCGTTTACTCGTTCTCGATGCCTTCCAATGGCGCGCTCGAGGCGATCGCGAAGCGCCGGGCGAAAGACGTTTCCGCTTGGGTTTCCGACGGCGGACCCTTCCTTCAAGTTTTGAAGTGCAGCTGGAATCTCTTCGAGCACCAGTGGCGCGTGCAGAGCAAACTCTTGCGCGGGCTCTTCACCGGTTTTTCTTATTTCATCTTCGGCCACGGCCTCGACCAAGAATCCCCGAAGTTCATCGCGATGCTTCCCGACGGTTTTCACGTTCTCTCGATTCGCGGTGGAAAAGATCCTCTGGTTCCTCAGGGCGCGATCGAGGACGTCTTCAAGACGGCGGACAAAATCGCGCTCGAGAGACTCGTCATTCCCGACGGCGTTCACCTCGACGGGCTCAAGAATCACGAAGCGGAGTATCTGCCGGTGGTTTCACGCTTTTTGAAAGCTCACGCGACGCCGGTTTGATTAGTCGATCCATGACTCAAAGCATTCGCTTCGCGAGAGCAACTGGCATGTAGGCCGCCGCCAATCCGAGAATCGGACTCACTGTTAGATACACTATCGCGGGCACTAAACGCCCGCGTTCCAACATCGTCATCGTCTGAAGCGCGTAGGCCGAAAACGTCGTGAATCCTCCGCAAAAACCCACTAGCAAACCAAGCTGGAGTTGATTCGATAAGACTCCGCGCTCACTCAGAACGTAAACGCAGCCCGCAAGTGCGCACCCGATCATGTTGATCACAAAAGTCGTTATCGGAAACTCGGCGTTAACATCTACGAACGTACGATCAATCAGAAAGCGCGAGAGCACACCGAGAAGGCCGAAAAGCGAAACTGCTAATAGAGTCGACATTCCAGAAGTCGATCATTGCCGCCTCGGCTCCGTCAAACTACTCTCGTCCCAATCATCGGAGCAAAACATGGCCCTCGATTTCAAGCGATACGACAGTCGCGGCTACAAAACGGTCGACGTCAAAGAAGGATACACGCAGTGGGCGAAGTCCTATGACGACGGCTTCGATTCGAATCTCGATCGAAGGCTTCTCGAGAATTTGAAGTCGATCGACTGGACGACGATCGACACGGTCGTCGATCTCGCGTGCGGAACCGGACGCACGGGAAAGTGGCTCAAAGATCACCGCGTGAAAGTTCTCGACGGCGTCGATCTTTCGAACGAGATGATGGCCCGCGCGAAAGCGCGTGGAATTTATCGCCAGCTCTTGAACGAGGACATTCGTCGCACGTCGCTTCCTTCGGCCACTTATGATCTCGTGACGAACTCTTTGTCGTCCGAGCATCTTCCAAAACTCGAGCCGCTCTTCCAGGAGGCTCAAAGGCTTTTGAAACCGGGCGGTCACTTCGTGCTTCTCGGATATCATCCGCATTTTCAGCTCAAAGGAATTCCCACCCATTTCGACGACGAAACGGGAGAGTCGATCGCGATCACGAATCACGTTCACCTCATCAGCGACTTCATGAAAGCCGGTTTCGAAACGAATCTCGCGCTCACTGAATTCGACGAGAACGTCGTCGACGAAAACTGGCCCGCGATGAAAAAACATTTCGGTCACCCGATCAGCTTCATCGGCGTGTGGAGGAAATCATGATCAAGAAGAACTCCTCGAACTGCATCGCGGTCCCCATGGCCACGGTCAAAAGCGTCACCAAGAGCAGCGTTTGGTATCAAAAAGTTCTCGGATGCAAGAGCGATCATGGCGGCGACGAGTACGACCAAATCGTCTCCGACGGACGCATGGTCCTGCAGCTCCACGCTTGGGACATCGATCATCATCACGACGATCTTCTCGGAAAGAAAAATGTGAAATCCCGAGGGAACGGACTCGTTCTCTGGTTTTACGTCGACGACATCGACGGTGCTTTGAAGCGGATCAAAAAAGCGAAGGCGAAAGTCTTGAAGCCGGTCGGCGTGAACCCGAACGCGAATCACCGAGAAATTTGGCTGCGAGATCTCGACGGCTACACTGTCGTCTTGTCGGGTCGCTACGGCGATCTTTAAACGCGAATGGCGACCGTGAGACCCTCGGTCGTCGGCAAAATCGTTCCGAAGTAGCGGAGCTTGTCGGCGACGGCGCTATTGAACCGGCGCATTTCTCCCCACTGCATCTGTGACAACGCTTCGGGTTTCGTTTCTTCGGCGGCCCCGCCACCGAGCAACGTGTTGTCGGCGACGATGAGGCCGCCCGGGCGCACGAAGCGTGTCGCCCACTCGAGATATTCCACGTACGCGCTCTTGTTCGCGTCGATGAAGATCATGTCGAAGGGAGCTTGATCCGAGAGCAACGCCAGCTTGTCGTTCGCTTCACCTTCGAGAATCGTCACGCGGTCGGCGACGCCACATTCCTCGAAACCTTTTCGCGCGTGTCGGATGGCATCGTGATCGCGCTCGATCGTCCAGAGATGGCCATCGGCGGGAAGTGCTCGCGCCATCCATACTCCCGAGTAACCGAACAACGTGCCGATCTCGACGATCTTCTTCACGTTCGCGATCCTGATGAGAAGCTGGAGGATCCGACCTTCGTTCGCTCCGATGTTCACGCCCCAACGCCCGGCCGAGACCAAACGCTCGCGAACGGCTCTCAGACACGCGTCTTCTTCGGCGTAAAGATTCTCGACGTATCTCGCTTGAGTGGTTTGTTCCATGGACCGCATTCGAACCTCCGGAGCCGTGCGCATATGCTCACGATCCCTACCCGATTTCAATGCCGGGGCGCAGGGTAATTCGCTCTCAAGTATGCGATCATCGCATTGAGATCGAGCACACGGCCCTCTTGTACCGCATCACGCAAGCCTGAATCCCGCCGTGAACCCGCCTTCAAGATCGCCTCGAGTCGCCCCGGCGTGATCGAATGTTGATTCGCCTTCAACCACGTGATCGCGAGAGCCACCGCGCCGCTCGTGATCGGCGCCGCCATCGAGGTGCCGGCGAGGTAACCGTATTTTCCGTCGGGAAGCGTCGACAAGAGACCGAGCAGCCCTGTCGACGAAGAGAATGCACCAGGAGCCGCGATCTCGACGAAGGCGGGACTGTAGTTCGAGAACGAACTGAAACGTCCACTTCCCGAATCCGTCGACCCGACGGCGATCATGCCTTCGAGACCGCGCGAGTAGATGGCGGGAGAAACGAAATCGAAACTCGTCGGGTCGTCACAGAGCTCGATGCCGTCGTTGCCGGCCGCCGTGACGATGAACGAGCCTTTGCGAATCGCGTATTCGAGAGCCGATTGCATCGTTCGCGAATACTCGCGCCCTCCGAGACTCATGTTGATCACGTCTGCGCCTTGGTCGGCCGCGTAGCGGATCGCGTTCTCGAGAATCGAGCTGCGCGAATATCCCGTCGCGCCGAAAACGTTGAGCGACATCACCTTCGCGATCCCGGCCACGCCCGAGCCACCTTCGCCGTTGTCGATTCGCCCTGCCGCGAGACCTGCGACGTGGGTCCCGTGTCTGTTGTCCGGCCAATCTCCCTCGGGCCCGGTCGTCGAGTTCCCGCTCGCGAAGTTGAAGCCGTCGAAGTCGTCGATGTAACCGTTGCGATCATCGTCGACTCCGTTTCCGCCGACTTCACCAGGGTTGAGCCATTGGTTCCACGCGAGATCGGGATGCGCGAAATCCACACCCGTATCCACGATGGCGATCACGACCTTCGGGCGAGTCATCATCGCGAGCAGGAAGGAGCGAACCGAGTTGTCGTAACCGATGCGACTCAAGTGCGACTGCTCGTTGGCCATCGGATCATTGAACGTCGAGAGCATGTAGTACCGACGCTCGGGTGACACCATTTCGAGGCAGGGCTCCGCTTCGATCTCCGTCTGCAGGAGATAGAAATCCCAATCGCGTTCGAGTCGCCAAGAATAGGCGCGAGCGTTGGTGCCCGCGGGCTTGGATGCCGCGAGCTCGTTCAACCATTCGAAACGTCGCGTTCCACGCGAAGGGTCTTTCAGGCACTCGAGATCGACCACCGCGTTCAAGGCCGTCCCCTGAGAAAGCAAGGACGACTTCGATGGCAAGATCGGCAAACGGCCGAACTCGTCTCGATCCATCTTCGATTTTTGAACGAGATCCAAAGCCGTCGTGAAATGCCCGGCTCCGGCGAGCGAGCAATGGTTCGCTTCCGCCTTCGAGAATGGCGCTAGAACGAGCGAGAGGCCCAGAGAAAGGGCGACCAGCGATCGAAATCTGAAAGTGTCTGTCATGGTACCGTCGACGATTGCTGGCATGGCGGACTCACTCCTCGGCTCGTTCACGGAAACTCGCGAAATAGTTCGAACTTTCAGGGACTCTTTTGCCTCTTGGGACGAGGGATCAAATTGACAACTTCCCCTCGTGACACTACACAACCTTCGGCAGCTTACGGGGGCCCGTTTCGGCCTGTGAAGGGGATCAGAACCATGTTTGCGAATCTACAAACCGCCGCAGTGAAATCCGCTCGTCATTACCAACGTGCCGCGATCGCAGCTTTGCTCCTCGGAGCGATGCTTTTTGTCGCGTCTTCTTGCACGAAAAAGGTCGACGACAAAGATACGACGATCAACATCGTCCTTCGCGCCAACGTGAAGGGTCTCGATCCCATCCGCGCGAACGACCTCTACTCGTCGACGGTGATCGCCCAGATCTTCGAGGGATTGTTGCAATACAATTACTTGAAGCGCCCGTTCGAACTCGAACCGGGTCTCGCGGAAGCCCTTCCGGTCGCCAGCGCCGACGGCCTCACGCACACCTTCAAGCTCAAAAAAGGAGTGAAGTTCCAGGACAACGCCGCCTTCAAGGACGGCAAAGGTCGCGAGCTCACGTCGAAAGATTTCGTCTATAGCTGGCGCCGCCTCGCGGACCCGAAGCTGGCGTCGGAAGGTTTCTGGATCTTCGACGGCAAAATCAAGGGCCTCAACGAATGGGTCGAGGCGATGAAGACGGGCAAAGCGACCTACGACACGCCGATCGAAGGCTTCGCGACGCCCGATGATCAGACGCTCGTGATCAAGCTCACACAACCCTACTATCAACTCTACTACGTCCTCGCGATGCAGTTCGCAGGCGTCGTCCCGCGCGAAGCCGTCGAGAAGTACGGTGAAGAGTTCTTGAACAATCCGGTCGGAACGGGACCGTTCATGCTCGAGAAAGCTTCGGACTGGGTCCGCAACTCGAAAATCACGCTCAAGAAGAATCCGAACTGGAGAGGCGAAACGTATCCGACCGTCGGCGAAGCCGGCGACAAGGAGAAAGGCCTCCTCGAAGACGCGGGCAAGCCGATGCCGTTCGCAGAAACTCTCGTCTTCACGGAGCTCACCGAGGACTCTCCGCGCTGGCAGAACCTGATGAAGGGGAACTTCGAGTACGCAGAAATCCCGAACGACAACTTCGAGACGGCCGTCACGAAGGAAGACCGTACGAAGATCCAACCGGACCTCACGAAAAAAGGTCTTCGCCTCGACATCACCCCGAACGTCGACGTCACGTACATCGGCATCAACATGAAAGACCCGATCCTCGGGAAGAACAAAGATCTCCGCCACGCCCTTCAACTTGCCCAAGACTCGCAAACTTTGATCGACAAGTTCCTCAACGGTCGAGGCGTCGCGGCCCAGGGCCCGATTCCTCCCGGGGTGTCGAGCTACGATGCGAGCTTCAAGAACCCGTACGCCTACAACGTGGAAAAAGCCAAAGAGGCGTTGAAGAAAGCCGGTTTCGAAGGCGGCAAGGGTCTTCCCGAGTTCACTTACGACGGCCTCGCCGATTCGAAAGCACGCCAACAAGCCGAATTCTTCACGCAGAACATGGCCGCGATCGGCATCAAGGTGAAGATCAACGCGAATAGCTGGCCGCAGTTCCAAGAGCGCATCAAGACCGGAAAAGCGCAACTCTTCGGGATCGCATGGGGCGCCGACTATCCCGACGCCCAGAACTTCTATCAGCTCTTCTACTCGAAGAACCACACGCCGGGCCCGAACGACACGAACTTCACGAACGCGGACTTCGACAAGCTCTACGAAGCGTCGCTTAAGCTTCCGCCGGGAGCCGAGCGCGACAAGCTCTACACGCAGATGCGCGACATCGTCGTCGAAGAAGGTCCGTGGCTCTTCAACGCTCACCGTGTCGGCTATCGCCTCGTGCATGGCTGGGTGAACAACTTCAAGTGGAGCGAAGTGCAGAACGACACGTTCAAGTACTTGCGAGTGGATCCGAAGAAGCGCTCGGAACTTAAACCGAAACTCTGACGAGCTCACGAGGTCTGCCATTCTCGCTTATGCTTTGAGACGAATAGCTTTCCTGATCCCGATCATGTTCGGGATCACGCTTCTCACGTTCGTGCTCTTCAACGTCGTGATGGGCGATCCGTCTTTGCGCTTCGCGGGCCGCCACGCGACCGCGGAACAAGTCGCGTCGATTCGCTCCGAACTCGGTCTCGATCGACCTCTCCACGAGCAATACATTTTCTACGTGAAGCAGATCGTGACCTTCGACTATGGCCGAAGCTGGTCGACGAAGCAGCAGATCAGCACGATGGTCGGTGACGCCGTGGGACCGACGTTGTCGCTGACGATCGTGCCCTTCATCTCCGAAATCGTCTTCTGCATCGGCCTCGCTCTCTTCGCCGCGTACTTTCGAGGAACGGTCTTCGATAAAGGCATCGTCGTGACGTGCCTCGCGCTCATGTCGATCAGCTCTCTCGTCTACATTCTGGTCCTCCAGAACTTCTTCGCCTATCAGCTCGGGCTCTTCCCGATTTCGGGCTGGGACCCCAGCTGGACCGGGCGCTGGCAGTATCTCCATCTCCCGTGGATCATCATGTTCACGCTCTCGCTTGGGCCCAACATCCTCATCTACCGTGCGGTCATCATGGACGAAGCGTTTCAGGATTACGTTCGGACGGCGCGGGCCAAGGGCTTGTCGAACCGGGCGGTCTATGCGCGCCACATTTTGAAGAACGCGATGATCCCGATCATCACGATCATCGTCATCGGAATGCCGTTCCTCATCACGGGTTCGGTCTTGATCGAGAATTTTTTCGGGATACCCGGCCTCGGTGGGATGGTCGTGAAGTCTCTCAACGAACAGGACTTCCCGGTCGTGAAGGCCATGACCGTTCTCCTGTCGATGGGCTACATGTTCTTCAACCTGCTGAGCGACCTCCTCTACGGAGTGGTCGATCCGCGAATCAAGTTGAGCTGAGGAGGCACCAGTGCAAGCACAGATGTCTCCCCAAATGATCACCCCTCTCCAACCGGTCGAAGCGAAACCGCAGCGCAACTCACTCTGGTGGGATGCTTTGAGACGCCTGAAGCGCGACAAGGTCGCCATGATTTCCTTCTGGGTGATCGTCGCTTACGTCATCGTCGCGGTCCTCGCGGGTGTCGGGATCCTTTTCCCCAATGTCGCCGTTTCCGATACTGCGAACCAATACCTTCCCTTCTCGTGGGAGCATCCGTTCGGGACCGACGTCCTCGGCCGCGACGTGCTCGCGCGAGGAGTCCATGGAATCACCACGGCCCTCTCGATCGGCTTGATCGCGTCTTTCATCGCGCTCGCGATCGGAATCCTGCTCGGCTCGATCGCGG
>JAZKJB010000296.1:30403-36833 GCA_040384505.1 Bdellovibrionota bacterium
CGGGCTTCTACGGTGGCAAAGTCGACGGGCTCGTCGTTTGGCTCTACACGACGGTCGATTCGATTCCCTACATCCTCTTGATCCCGTCACTGACCTTCGTGCTCGGCCGGGGCCTCGTGAACGTCTACATCGCGGTCGGCATCACGAGCTGGACGACACTTTGCCGGATGATTCGGGGCGAATTCATGAAGCACAAGAGTCGCGACTACGTCCATGCGGCGGAAGTCATCGGCGCCAGCGACGCTCGAAAGATCTTCAAGCACATCCTCCCGAACGTGACCCATCTCGCATTCGTGCAGTTCGGATTGGGCTTCGTCTCGGCGATCAAGATCGAGGTCATCCTCTCGTACCTCGGTCTCGGCGTCGATCCGCGTACGCCTTCTTGGGGAATCATGATCGACGATGCGAAACTCGAGCTCGCACGACCGTTTTGGGGAAACTTAGTAGCAGCGACGATTTTCATGTTCGGGTTGATTCTCGCCTTCAACCTGTTCAATGATGCCCTGCGGGAATCGCTGGATCCGAAATTGAAGAACAAATAGGGAGACTTCCGTGAGCGTTCTTCTCGAAGTGAAAAACCTCAAGACCGGCTTCAAGACCGACGAAGGCGAATTTCTCGCGGTCGACGACGTCAGCTTCGTCCTCGAAAAGGGAAAGACTCTCGGCATCGTCGGCGAATCCGGCTGCGGAAAGTCCGTCACGTCGCTCTCGATCATGCGCCTGATCCCGACTCCTCCGGGCAAGATCGTCGGAGGTCAGATCCTCTTCAAGGGCAAAAATCTCCTCGATCTCGGCGAAGAGGAAATGCGCAAGATCCGCGGCAACGACATCGCGATGATCTTCCAAGAACCCATGACTTCGTTGAACCCGGTCTTCACGATCGGGAACCAGATCTCGGAGGCGATCGAGCTCCACCAAAAGGGCCTCTCGCGCCAACAGATCCGCGCGAAGACGATCGACATGCTCAAGCTCGTCGGCATCCCGGAGCCGGACAAACGTGTCGACGAATATCCGCATCAACTCTCGGGCGGTATGCGCCAGCGCGTGATGATCGCGATGGCTCTTTCGTGCAACCCCGAGCTCTTGATCGCTGACGAACCGACGACCGCACTCGACGTCACGATCCAGGCTCAAGTGCTCGATCTCGTGCGAAAGCTTCAAAAGGAGTTCAACGCGTCGATGATCCTGATCACGCACGATCTCGGCGTGGTCGCGGAAACCTGCGACGACGTCGCGGTCATGTACGCAGGTAAAATCGTCGAGTACGGCTCGGTCGAAGACATCTTCTACCGCCCGAAGCATCAGTACACGGCCGGCCTCTTGAACTCGATTCCGCACTTCGAGACGGGAAATCGTCGCGAGCGCCTCCAGACGATCAAGGGTCTCGTTCCCTCGATGTTCAATTTGCCCAAAGGCTGCCGCTTCAGCGAACGTTGCCCGGCCGTTCAAGAAGACTGCAAGATCAAGCAACCCGAACTGCTCCCGTTCGGTGGCAAACATTTCGCCGCATGCCTCCACCCCGTGAAAGAAGAAAGAGTGTCCGTGGCGGAAGCCGCGAGCGCGACATGAGGGAGAAGCAAATGGCAGAACATCAGACCATCACTCACAAACCGATCATCCCCGACGCCTTCATTCAGGTGAAGGACATCACGAAGAACTTCCCGATCAAGGGTGGACTCCTCTCGCGCACGGTCGCGAACGTGAAGGCCGTTCAAGGTGTCTCGCTCGAAATCAAAAAAGGCGAAACCCTCGGACTCGTCGGTGAGTCGGGCTGCGGAAAATCGACGCTCGGTCGCTGCATCATCCGCCTCATCGAACCGACGTCGGGCTCGATCGTCATCGACGGTCAAGACGTGACGACCGCGAAAGGCGAAGAGCTTCGCGCGCTCCGCCGCAAGATGCAGATCATCTTCCAAGATCCGTACGCCTCTTTGAACCCGCGCATGACCGTCGGTTCGATCATCTCCGAGCCCCTCGAGATCCATAAACTCTTCGACTCGAAGAAAGATCGTCTCGACCGCGTGAAACAACTGGTCGAGACCGTCGGTCTTCGGCCTGAGCACGTGAACCGCTATCCACACGAATTCTCAGGCGGCCAGCGCCAGCGGATCGGGATCGCACGTGCCCTCGCGGTCGATCCGGCCTTCATCGTTTGCGACGAACCGGTTTCGGCTCTCGACGTGTCGATCCAAGCTCAGGTCATCAACCTGCTCATGGACCTGCAGCAAAAGTTCGGTTTGACGTATCTCTTCATCGCGCACGACTTGAAAGTCGTCGAGCACATCTCCAACCGCGTGGCGGTGATGTATCTCGGTCGCGTCGTCGAGACCGCGGAAGCCGAAGAGCTCTACCGAAATCCGATGCATCCATATACACGCGCCCTCTTGTCCGCGATTCCGGTTCCGGATCCGCGGCGCAAAGACCAGCGCATCATCTTGACCGGCGACGTGCCGTCTCCGATTCGTCCACCGTCGGGCTGCCATTTCCACCCGCGCTGCCCGGACATGATCGAAGAGTGCAAAGCCACGTGCCCCTCCTTGAGGATCACGCGGCCGTTGCACGAGACGGCCTGTATCCGAGCGTAACCGAAAGCCGAGAGGCTCGCGGCAAAAGGGGTTCAAATGCGTCATCCATGGCTGAATCGAATCGCCGTCCTCGTTGGCGTCTCGACACTGCTTCTCGTCGCGCTCGGGTACATCGTCTACAAAGAACGTCCATCCCTCAGGAAGATCGCAGCCAGTCTTTCTACGGTTCAGAAGCCGCGCTACTCTCCCGCGTCGCAAGCGGGCCGTGGTTTCGATTTCCGTTCGATGGTGAACGCCCTGATCGGGCCCGAGCCCGTTTATCCGCCCCACCTCTCCGAAGATGCGACCGAAGCCCTCATCGGCCGATTCATCGAAAGTGGCGACACCGACGTTCGAGTTTGTGAAATGCTCGGCGAGCTTCGCGATGCTCCTCCGCGAGGGGCGGCCGACGTTCACGCTTGGGCCAGTGACCGTATCGCGAATCGGATGGAGAATCCGTACCTCGAGGCCATGCTGATCCCGATCGGCGCCGTCTTGTCGCGATCTGGATTCGCACCGGTCGCGACGAGAGTGCGAGATGCGGCCTTCGGCGGTGACGTGATGCCGGACTTCGACGTCCTTCAGGCGCAAGCGAGGTCCGATCTTTATTCGGCGGCACCGCAACTCGAAGACGTCTCGCTCCGTGCCTACCATCTGTATGCGCTTTTTAGATCGGTGAACTGGCATCCCGAGCTCGCGCAGGACTTCGCGACGATCGAGCTCTGCGAGCAAATCGAAGAGCGCCTCGAAACGGCGATCGCAGGAGAGTATTCGGGAATTTCGCTTCGGTCTGAGACTGCGGAGCTCTTGTCATGGATGGCCGCGAATCGCGTCACGGCGCAAGAATCGGGCTTCGAACCTGCTCTCGCGGGCACGATGTCGGTGCTGGTGACACCGACATCCGTCGCATTCGAATCCCCCTGGATGAAAAACGCCTTCGGAACAGGGCTCGTGCTCGGGCTTCCGCCCGCGATCGAGACCTCAGTTCAAGCTGGGCGATGAAGCCTTCGACGCCGACATCAAAACCGCGCGTTGGAACTTCTCGTAGCGCGAGCGCCGCGCATCGACCGTCTTCTCGATCTTCGACGACAATTTAGCGACGTCTTTTTGCATCGCCGGCGAGCGTGCCTTGCCAGCCGAGTGCTTGCCGACTTCTTCGTTCTCGTACACGTGTCGGATGTAGTGATTCGGATAATAACCCGCGCGGAAGAGCGAGACGACAGCGGCACGATCGGCGGCGTTCAGTTGCGGTCGCGAATACGGCTTCGTCATCGCTTCATTCACCAACGAACCGGGATCCGTCGAAGCTGCAGCGACGTTCGACGGAACGTCGTCGCCACACATGGTGTGGAGAATTTCGTGAGCGATCACGCCCGCGAGCTGGTCCTCGCTGCGGAGCTTCGCGATGAGTCCGGTCGGAATGAAGATGAAGCCGCCGGGGACCGCGAACGCATCACCTTGATCGATTCCGATGATCCCGACGCGAATCCCTTTCGCGGGCTTCGTCATCGTCTTACCGTCGGCGCAGCGAACGGATTTCTCGGTCGCGTTCAAGTGCAGCGCCACGTATTGCCCGACTTTGTTCACGTACTCGAGCAAAGGCTTGTCGGCGATGAGTGGATGTTGCCGAAGAACTTCGGCTGCGATCACGCGGCCCGCGCCGCCCGCCTGGGCCGAAGTCGCCTGCGAAACGGCTTCTTCGACGCCTTCGACCGATTCGCCCGCTTCATTCGCTGCGGCCTGCGCATCGGCTTCGATTTTTTTCCCGCCGCCGAACAATGAGCAGCCGGTCATGAGCGAGACCGCGACGAGCGCGACCGTCAAGTTGGTGTTTTTCATCGTTCGACTCCTCACTTCAACGTTTTGCTTTTCAAATGACCTTCGGAGACGAAAGGCGACGTCGCCGAAAAGTCGGTGCGCG
Organism: Bdellovibrionota bacterium; assembly: GCA_040384505.1. Classification (GTDB taxonomy): domain Bacteria; phylum Bdellovibrionota; class Bdellovibrionia; order Bdellovibrionales; family JAMPXM01; genus JAZKJB01. The sequence goes on from JAZKJB010000296.1 coordinate 34,889, forward strand.
GGAACTGCATGTTCTCCAGCGTTTCGACGCTCGACATGTCACCGACCGTGCCCGCTTGGCTCTTCGCGCGATTCGCGCTCGTCGTCGCCTTCGCACCGCCCTTCGTGATCGCATCGGCGAGGTCGTTTTGCACTTCGGCTTCGGCGTTTTTGTCGCCATCGACCGCTTTGCGAAGCGAACCCGCCGTTTTCGCGTTCTTCACGCCTTTGTCGAACTCGGCCTTTTTCTTCTTCGCTTCCTCATCACCTTGCACGGACTGGTCGACCGCCGTGTTCAGCGTCGACATGGGATCCGATTTTTTCTTTGCCGTAGGGGTGGGAGCCGCCTCTTCGGGAGTCACGATGTCTTCGGGCAAGCTGTCGAATTCGTCCGACATCTCGTCGTTTTGAGCGACCGTCGTTTCGCGCTCGGCCGACGCGCTCGCGGCCATCGCGGTGCCGGTCCCCGGCGGAATCCCCATTTGAATCGCAGCCGCGACATCCGCGCTTCCGTATCCGGATTTTTTCGCGGAAGCCACGCCGACACCCTTCAAAGGGTCGCTCGAGGCGCTCTTCAGCTGAGACGTCGCGACGTAGCCTTCTTTCGCTGCACCCGCGACTTGAAATTTGATTTTGGTGTAGCCGCCGCTCTCGCTGACGGCTTCGAACTTCGAACCGACGGGCAAGACGCCGACGGCTTTCGAAGTCGCATCGGGCTTCGAGCGGACCGTCGTTCTCTCGAGTTTCGTCGTCTCGGCGAAAGCGATCGAGACGAACATCGACGCGATCACGATCAGGGGTCGAACCATCACGGGGACCTTCCTTTGGCTAGGAGTGGACCCTGATATTAAAGATCATTTCTCGTCGTGATGCCAAACGCCGTTTTTGAAATGCTTGGTCCCGATGCCGGCCAGAAGGTTTTGGCACCGCGAAACGAGAGCCTCGGCGGGCGGAATGTTGGGAGCGCGCTGAAATTTCGGGATCGCGTCAGCGAAACGGCCCGCTTCGTATTCGGAGAATCCCTCCCGATAGGCCGCGAATTCTTCCTCGGACGCTTCAGGCGCGTAAGTATGGATTCGAGTGGGAGTGGAACGCCCCTTGACCGCCATGACATCGACGAGTGCATAGCCTTTTTGGCCCATCGCACCCGCCGCGCTCAAAGCTTCCTCGCTGATCAAGAGCCAACAGTTGTAGGCCTTCCCGATGCCTTCGAGCCGCGAGGCCAAGTTCACCGAGTCCCCGATCGCCGTATAATTGTAACGTGCGTGCGAACCGATATTGCCTACGATCGCAGTTCCAGTATGAAGACCGACCCTCGCACGGAACAGATCACCGGTTCCATACTTCGCGTGCGCCTTCACGTTGAAGCGCTTCACCGTCTCCGCCATGCCGATCGCCGTTTCCAGGCCCTTCTTCGCATGATCGTTCTGACCGTTCACGGGTGCACCCCAAAGCGCCATCACCGCGTCGCCGATGAATTTGTCGAGAAAGCCCTGATGTTGGAAGATCAACTCGACGACTTCGTCCGAATACATGTTCACGAGATCGACGAGATCGTGAGCATCGAGTTTTTCCGAGATCGAGGTGAAGCCCGAGAGATCGCTGAAAAGGATCGTGATCTCGCGCCGCTCACCGAAACGCGACACTTGAAGCTCACCCGTGCGGATCATGTCGACCATGTGACTGGACATCGAGTTCTCGACGGAGCGCGCGAGTCGTTCGCGTTCCTTCCATTCACGTTGGAATCTCCAGCCGAGCACCACCAACCCGAAACCCGCCCAACTCATGAACGAAGACATCGGATTGATCCAATAAGTGAAATGCCAGGCGACGAAACTCATGAGGAGGGTGCCGAAGACCGCGATCGCGATACCGCCGAAGAGTGCGGTCTTCGGTCGAACCGCGTTGAAGACGAAACCGATGAAGAAAATCCCGAGAACGAAGATCAAGAGACCTTCACCGACGGT
>JAZKJB010000297.1:0-5249 GCA_040384505.1 Bdellovibrionota bacterium
AACCTCACGCGCCAAGCCCTGAAAGCCGAAGTCGACCGCACGCGAGTCACGAGCGAACAGCAGCGCGATCTCTTGAAGAGCACGTACGAAGATCAGCTCGTCGCGAAGGATAAGGCTCTCGAGGAATACTCCACGAATTCGCGCAAGCTCCAGCAGGAGTCGACGGGAAACATGAAGGAGCGCTTGAACCAAGCGCATAAAAAGGAAATCGACCTTCTCTCGAAGGACCGCGACCAGAAAATGATCCAGGCCGCGCGCGACGAACAGAACATTCGTCGTTCGAAGGACATGCAGGTCAAGGAAGTGGTGCGCTCGAAGGAAAATGAAGTCGGGCGTCTTCAGACGATGAGCGAAGTCGCGATCAGAAACGAGAAAGAGAACAATCGCCAGACGGCGGAAGAAGCTCGCCAAGAGCTTCAGTACGGCATCCAGAAGAACCGCGAGCGATACGACAAGGCCGCACAAGAGGTCCGAAACGAGAACCTTTCTGCGCGCGATGATTTGAGCAAAACGGTGAACGATCGTTTGAACGACCAGGTCACTTCGCTGAAAGCGAAGAACGTGAGCCTGAAGAACGAGAACGTGCGGCAACGCGTGAAGCTCGAGAACGAGAAGGATCGCGAAGTCCGTAACGTCAAAGACGCCCTCGGTGCGAACATCGAGAATCTCGAGCACGTTCGGCGCGAGACGCTGACATCGGCGAACGCATCCGTTCACGGCGAGATCGACAAGATCAACCGCAAGTCGGAAGACGCGATCAAGAACAACAATCAATTCCATAACGAGCGGAAGTCGATGGACGACCTCCGAAACGAAGAGCGCTACTCGAGAACGAAGTTCGATCTCACGAAATCGATCACGCAAGAGAAGACTTCGAGCGAGGCTCGCTTCGACAAGTTGAAGAACTTCAACGAGCTCGAGCAAGGCAAGATGGCCGCGTATTTCGAGCGCGCATCGGCGTCGATGAAGGACAATTTCGAAACCACTCTCCGCGAGATGCGCGATCGCAACAAACGCGATCAGGAACAGATGTTCTCGTCGTTCACGAAGCAAGCTCAAGAGACCGATCAGAAGTTCCAGCAGAAGATCGCCGACGTGAGCCTCTCGTACGAGAAGAAGATCGCCGATCTGCAAGAGCTCCATATGAAGGATTCGAAGGATCAGAACGCTGTTGCGGAACGTCAGAAGAATGAAGTGGCGAAAAAGGGCGATCTCGAGCTGAAGACGATGGCGTCACAGTACGAATATCGAATGTCCAAAATGGAAGATAAGCACAAGCGTGAGCTCGATGCCGCCAATCGCAAATTCGAGGAAACCCTTGCGAACCTGACCAAGACTCGGCAATCTTGAGGGCTCTGGCCGGGCCTAGCGGTCCGGCTCGCTACCAAGGGGCCCTCGCATGCTCGCAGATCGTCGAACCAAAATCGTTGCGACCATCGGTCCCGCCACGAAATCCAAAGAGAACCTGCGAAAAGCCATCATGTCGGGCATGAATGTCGCCCGACTCAATTTTTCTCACGGCACTCACGAAGATCACCTCTCGGTCATCAAGATCCTTCGTGAGCTCTCGATCGAAATGAACGCTCCGATCACGATCCTCCAAGATCTCCAGGGCCCCAAGATCCGCGTCGGAAAATTCGACACCGAGACGAAGACGATCACTCTCGGAGAAGGCGACCGGGTCATCATCACGACCGAAAACGTGATGGGTAAACCGGGTCTCATTCCCACGGACTTCAAAGATCTCCCGAAGACGGCTATGCCCGGCAATCGCATCATGCTCGACGACGGTTTGATGGAGCTTCGGATCGAGTCCGTCGAAGGCAACCACGTTCATTGCACGGTCGTTTACGGCGGCGTCTTGAAAGAGCGAAAGGGGATGAACGTTCCCGGTGGCTCGATCGGGATCGATTGTCTCACCGAGAAAGATCTTCGCGATCTGGATTTCGGCCTCGAGAACGCGGTCGATTACGTCGCACTCAGCTTCGTTCGCCGCGGCGACGACATTCGTCAACTTCAAGACATCATCAAGCGTAAAGCTCCCGGCACTCGCATCGTCGCGAAGATCGAGATGCTGGAAGCGATCGACAATCTCGAAGAGATCGTGCGTTTGAGTGACGCCGTGATGGTCGCGCGAGGCGATCTCGCGGTCGAAGTCGGGCAGACGAGACTGCCGCAGATTCAAAAACAAATCGTTCGCCTGTGCAATCGCATCGGCACTCCCGTCATCACCGCCACGCAGATGTTGGACTCGATGACGGAGAATCCGCGACCGACGCGAGCCGAAATCACCGACGTCGCGAACGCCGTTCTCGATGGCTCGGATGCCTTGATGCTTTCCGCCGAGAGCGCGAGCGGGAAGTACCCGTTCAAGTGTATCCAGACGATGCACGAAATCATCTCCGAGGTCGAACGCAACGGCGACTACTTTTACAACATGAGTCTCGACAGCGAGTTCTTCTCGGTCGCCGAGGCGATCGGGGCAGCGGCGAGCCTCACGGCCTTGAAGTTGAATGCATCGGCGATCGTTTGTCTGACGACCTCGGGTCGCACGGCTTCGATCATCTCGAGCTTCCGCCCGAAAGCGCGCATCATCGCTGTCACTCACATCCTGCCCACGTTGAACCGTCTCGAGCTCGTGTGGGGGATCCAAGGTCTCGTGATCGATCCGTACACGTCCTCGGATCAAGCGATGTCACAGATCGAAGAAATGTTGATCAAGTATGGTCTCGTGAAGACGGGCGACAAAGTCGTCCTCACCCTCGGTGTTCCGGTCCTCGAGCGGGGCAAGACGAATGCCCTCCGCGTTTACACCGTTGGCCGCGAAGACGCGCGTCGCCTCAGTGAAAAAGATCTCCCGCTCCGCTGTAAGGACTCCGTCGTTCTCCCCGGACGAGTCGAGGCGAGCGAGCGACCCGAAACGACCGATAGGGTCTAACGGAGCTCAAGAATCTCCGAAACGTTCCGCATCGACGAGTGACGTGGTGAAGACGAAGACGCCATCTTTGGGTCCTTTGTCTTCAGATCCGATCGTATGCATGCCGCGAACGAACTCCCGCAAGAGATTGGACGCTTTCTCGTGGGCGTCAGCGCTCAGGCTGAAAACACTGAAGCCCACCAGCGATCGCTCGATGGGCTTGTCCGTGACACGTTCGACGACGGCCGTCGTTTGGCGAAGCCAGTGGGCGAGGATCTTCGCCATCCGCTTCTTGTCCGCACGATAGTCGACACCGATTTCGGTCATTCTATATTTTCCCGATTTCTTTTCGACTTGCTTGGTCTCGAGGAGGGCCTCGAGTGAGCGATCGACGACGTCCACCGGAAGGCCGGCGATTTCGGCGAGAATCCGCGAGTCGTGTCGAGTCGATTTTTCGTATCGCCGCACGAGGAGAGCTTCTTGGAGCGCATCGAGGTGAGGCATCGTGAAGACGAGTTCACGTTGCAGCTTGAACTGCTCGTAGCGTTTCGCCAGCGACGGAACTTTTTCGAGATCGACGAGCGGCTCGAGGAAGGCGAGGACATTGACTCCCCAATTGAGCAAATCATAGACGTCGCCGAACGCAGGCGAGGCTTTCCCGTTCACCCAACGTGAGATCTTAGAGCGACTGATTTCAGTGGCCTTCGAGACTTCGTCGATGGAGAAGCCATGAAGCAACGTCTTCGTCAGCGCGTCCGTTTTCCCGAGATCGCCTTCATACCCGAGATAGAGCGAAACCTGTCGCGCGATCGGCAGTTTCTTCGTTTCACAGACGGCGACGAAGTCGGTCCACATCAACCGCCTGTCGCCCTTTTCCCACCGGGCGTATTGATTGAAGCGATAACCCAGTTTCGCGCTGAACGCCGACGTCGTGAGTTTCCCGCGGATGGCGCGAAGGACTTCGGCTTGAATCTTCGAATTCGACACGAATCGAACCTCTTACGGCGGTGAAGGACCGAATGCGCTCATGCGTGTGCAATTCCAGCAGGGTAATCGAGGCCCGAGCATCCAGCGATCTTGCGCACTCGCAGGAACCGATGGAAGCATGCACCCGGAGCTGACATGAGTTTAGGAACCAAGCCCGACAAATTCAAGGCACCACCCGGCGAGTCGCCGATCGAGGCCCTCGTTTACAAAAAAGTCTGCGACCTCGATGGCCTCGACATGAGCGTGGAACGAATTCGCGAATACTGGAGCTCTCGGGAGCCGTGGGCCGGCAAAGGGACCCAAGTCACGTGGCTCGCCGGCGATCTCGAACGTGCGTCGCGTCTCGTATGTGGGATCGCTCCCCATTGTCGGGTCGGAACCGCCGGCGACGCGAACGAGAAATTACGATCGATCATCGTGTTCGAGTCCGAATCCTTGCCGCAGGCCATGCGAATGGGAGTGAGTGTCGCGAACGACCCCATCATCATTTCCGCCGGGTCTCCCGCGGAATTCGACGGCCGGGTGCTCGTCGGTTGTTTTTCCGAGGGAGTCGCGTCGTTCGTCGATCTCTTCGTCATCGGTTCGTTCGTTCAGGCTGCGGCGGCCGCCGCCGGCGTCGTTTCGGCCCTCGTCTCGAAGGCGACGAACATCTCGGCGGCCGAAGTCCAGAAAGTCCTCATTGCGAATGCTTCGAGGACCCTCGGATACCCGGCGCTTCGGCGCGTTTGACATCGAAGCGCCCGTTGATCGCGGCTTCGTTCTTCCTCGTCTCTTCTCGTCGAGCCGTGAATTCTTTCGTCTCGGGTTTGTCGAGCTCTTGGATCATCTGATGGATCCGGATGAGGTTCGGCGTCCAATCGCTGACGATGATCGTGTTGGTCGGTTCGTAAGGTGTCATTTCACCGTCCTTCGATGGAAGGACTCGTAGGCGTTTATTGATCTCGTGCGCATCCGCGTGCTTGAGTTCGAACATCATCGTCGCCATTCGCGTGGGCTTGAGCGCAGGAAGCTCTTTGTAGAGCGGAATGGAATCGCGTTGAATGTTTCTAGCGCTGCCGACGACGAGTAGATCTTCGCGTGCCGTGATCGCGTAACCATTCGCCTGAAGGGCATTCGAAAGAAGATTGAACGCTTCGTCGAGCGGAACCGCTTCCGGCGTGTAGAGCGTCGCCTTGCCTCTCACTCCGGGATCGACGAGGAACTTCTTCCCCGAGGCTTTCGCGTAAACTTCTATCATTTGGCGAAGGTCTCCGTCATTGAACGAGAACTTGATCGAAGCCTCCGCGCGTGCGGACGGGGAGACGAGCAGAGTGAGAGCCAACGCGATCGCAGAAAGACCTTCTAC
>JAZKJB010000298.1:0-3539 GCA_040384505.1 Bdellovibrionota bacterium
CGCCGCGAGCAGCGCGTTGGATTCCGCCGGCAACACTTCGGAGCCCTTCGACATCGGCATCCCGTGGACCGCTGCGAGGGCCCGCGCGCGTGTCTTGTGTCCCATCGCATCGATCCACTTCGGAGACGGCCCGATGAAGGCCGCACCGGCGAGTCCGGTGATCACTTCCGGAATGTGCTGATAGGTTCCGGCGAACATCAACGCCGCGAGAATACCGATCGCCCAGAACGCCCCGTGCTCGAGATATCGATATTCGGTGAGCGTTCCTTGATCGACGAGCATGACCGTCATGCTTCGAACGAACATCGCTCCGATGCCGAGACCGATCGCGATGATGAAGAGATTGTTCGTGATCGCGAACGCGCCGACGACTCCGTCGAAGCTGAACGACGCATCGAGGACTTCGAGATAGATGAACATCGCGGCGCTCGCCTTGTTCAGATCCACGCCTGCCGTGTCGACTCCTCGTTCTTCGAGAAGTGCACTCGCCCCGTCGACGACGATGAAGACGACCAATCCCGCGATTCCGGAGATGAGAAACGTGATCGCATCCGCGGCTTCCAGTCCGTAAGCGATCCCGATGAGAACGATCATCGCGAGACCGAGGGCGCTCGATTCGAGTTTACCGAGATGCATGAGGAAACGTTCGATGGGCTGCAACCAATGCGTCTCTTTTTGCGCATCGAGGAAATAGCGGAGCGCTACCATCAAGAGAAAAGCGCCGCCGAAAGCCGCAACGGGTATGTGCGCCGCCTGCATCGCTGCAGCATAAGCGTCGGGTTTCACGGCCGCCATCACGAGCGCGTCCCAGGGATTGAGATGCGCCGTGATACCGACGATCGCGAGTGGGAAAACGATCCGCATTCCGAAAACTGCGATCAAAATACCCCACGTCAGAAAGCGATGACGCCAAACGGGTGTCATTTGATTGAGCACCTTGGCGTTGACGACCGCGTTGTCGAACGAGAGCGAAACTTCGAGAACACTCAAGACGAGACAGATGAAGACAGCGCTCAGGCCCGCCGAAAGTGAACCGCCGATGTACTGGCCGATGAAAAAGGCCATGACCAAGCCGACGAAGGAGACGACGAGCGACGACGTGTAGTGATGCAGGAAAGATTTCATGTAAGCGACGGTATCATCGGCTCTTTGGTCGGGCAACGAAGCCGCTATGCAACAGAGAACTTCTCTGTTGAGCGAAGGCGATCTTCGTTCGATAATCTTCGTTCTCTATTTGTAACAATCAAGGAGACAGATTCTCATGAAATCGTTTATCACTTCGCTTGCACTTACGATCGCCGCATCGGCTGCGTTCGCTGCACCGGCCACCTACACGATCGACAAAGACCACTCGAACGTTCAGTTCAGCGTTCGACATCTCATGATCACCGACGTCTCGGGCCGCTTCAAAGACTTCGAAGGCACGTTCACGTTCGACGGTGAGAAGGCGTCGGTCACCGACGCGACGTTCTCGGCCGACACGGCGTCGATCGACACGAGCAATGCGAAACGTGACGACCATCTTCGCAGCGCCGACTTCTTCGATGCGAAAAAACATCCGAAACTCACGCTGACGAACTCGAAGATCGCGAAGACCGGCAAGGACACGTTCAAGTGGAACGCCGACCTCACGATGCACGGAGTGACGAAGCCGGTCGTTTTCGATCTCGTTCACAAAGGCGATATCAAGGACGCATGGGGCAACCAGCGCGCGGGTTTCCACGCAACTGGTAAAGTGAACCGTAAAGACTACGGACTCACTTGGAACAAGGCCCTCGAAGGTGGCGGTGTCACCGTCGGTGACGAAGTGACGATCACGCTCGACGTGTCGGCGATTCAAAAAGCCGCGGCTCCCACGGGTCCCGCAGCAGCGCAAGCTCCGGCCGCGGCTCCGTCGAAGAAGAAGTAATTCTCCGCATCGCGAGTCGAAAATGAAAAAGGGAAGCTCGACCGAGCTTCCCTTTTTTTATCGCCAGTGTTTTCGAATTCGTCAGCGAGCTAGCGTCGCGAATCAGCGCTGGTTGATCTTGCGCATGAGGTTCGTGACGATCTCTTCCTGGTAAGACCGCGTTCCGCTCTGATAGGCGTCGCTCACGGGAGTCGACGTCAAGATCACGAACGGGACGAGCTCTTTCACCGATTTGCCGTCCGCGCCGTAGCGCGGGAGATATCCTGCGAGTTGATAGTGACCGCCCATGGTTCCCGTTTTCGCGCGGACTTTGCCTTTCACGAGCGGATTCTTGTAGCGAGCTTTCAACGTTCCGTCGACGCCTCCGACCGGCAGAGATTCCCAGATCGTCTTGAAGTACGGAGCCTGCGCGAGATACTTCAGCACCTGGAGGAACGAGCGGGGAGTCGATTTCGAGAGCGGGCTCAAGCCTGCGCCATCGAGGAACGCGAGCTCGGGCGCGAGCTGCGGAGCCTTCACCGTATTCATCCAGCCCGTCACGGTCTGCTTGTAGACTTTCGCCGCGACTTCGAAAGGACCCGAGGTTTTGTCGGCATCGGTCATCGCGACGGCGCGAAAGAGCGAGTTCGCGAGCAAGTTATCGCTCGGCTTGTTCATGTGATAGATGATCCGGTCGATCTTCGCGCTTTGAAACGGCGTCGCCACGAAAGCGCCGCCGGTCGCTTTGCCGTTCGGCTCGAGAACGATTCCGTTGGCTTTCAGCTGATCTTCGAGGATCTTCTTCAGCGCCGCTTTGACCTGGTCTTTTCCGAGCGCCGCTCGGCTCAAGCTTCCGCCGCCCACACAGTTGTTGTTCATGTTGAAATCGCGTGCGGGTGCGCCGTAGCAAAGCCCGAGTTCCCAATCGGGAGTTCCCGGCGGAGCGATTCCGCCAGCAAAACGCGGATCGTTCGGTTGAAGAACGATCGGTCCGATGATCTTCTTGATGCCCTTTGCTTTCAATCCGACGGCGAACTTCGCGACTTGGCCGGGTTCGAAGTGGGAGTGACCGAGGGTGGGGTCGCCGTCGCTGACCCAACGAAAGTCGGTGACGACGCCTGGCCGGTCGGCGACGGGTCGATAGACCATCGAATTGGTGAAACGAAATTCTGTTCCGAGCTTTTCGAGCGCGACTCCCGACGTGATCAGCTTCGCGATGGAAGCCGGGGGGAACGACGTCGCCGTATTGTTCGCGAGCTCGCCTCCGCCGGAAGACGAACCGACGGTGATCTTGCTGCGATCGATGCCCGGTGCTCTCTTCTTCTTCGCCGGCTTACCCTTTTTGGTCGTGACCGCGGTCATCTCGCCTTGCTCGAGCAGTGTCTGTTCTTCGCGGGCGAACATCTCTTCGTCTTCCGGAAGGTCGATGTCGGAATACTCCGACTTGCCGTCGACGAGACCATCTTCCGTCGAAATCTGAACCGACGGGCGAACGGCATCGTCCTCGTCGATGAAGACGGAGGTGTTGGCTTTCAATTCTTCGCGGGTCGGCCCGTTTTGCGGAGCGCAAGCGGACAAAGCGAAAGAGGCGATTAAGATGTAGGAGAACGTTTTGGTATTCATCGAGCTCGAACTTGAGCAAGCCGGAGAC
>JAZKJB010000299.1:0-4729 GCA_040384505.1 Bdellovibrionota bacterium
AACGTGCTCGCGCGTGAAAATCGGTTAGGGCGTTTCCTCACGGAATTGAAACAGGTCGGCGACAAAGGGTTTCTCGACGTCGTCCGCCATCGCGTCGAATTTTTACGTCAAGCCGAAGTCATCGACTTCTACATCATGCACGATCAGGGTGCCGTTCTCTGGTATGCCGCCACGAATACCGAATTCAAAGTTTACGACAAAAAATATCCCGTCTTGAACAAGCCCGTTTTCGACAGGGACATGACGTCGTACTCGATTCCCTACGAGGACGGTATCGTCCTCACCGTCGGGATCATGAAAGATTACGAGCGCTACTTCAAAACGCAGAGGGACTTCACGAACCGTTACGTTCTCGAGGACGGAATCATGGTTCTTTTCCTCATCGTCGTAGTTTCGTTCTGGTCTCTGAAAGACATCCGGCTCTTGTTCTCGAAAATCAAGAGCGGCGACTTGAAGGGTCTTCAGCATCTTCAAACGCGTTCGCAAGAGTCCGAGCTCTTCATGCGCGGGATTTCGGGATTCGCTCAGAGTGTGGACGACCTCCAGCACGCGAATTCTCTCTTGGGGAAACAGATTCTGCCTTCGCTGAAAAAAGAAATCTTCTCGGGGAAGAAGCCCCCTTATGATTTCAACTGCACGCTGGTTCGCATCGACATCAACAACTTCTCGACGATCTATAATTCTCACGACGTGACGGCTTTCATGGAAGTCATCAACCAGTTCTTCGTCGAAGTTTCGCATGTGGTCACCCGTTACGGCGGCCTCATCCACGAGTTCGTCGGCGACGAAGTCATCGTCTACTTCAAAGACGAAGATCATCCGCATTCGTTTCTGATCGCGCTCTCGGCCATTCGCGACGTGAATGCCACTGCCTCGCGATTCAACGAACGAACCCTCCAAGATTTCGGCTATCCGTTCACGGTGAAGTCGAGTCTCGCGCACGGCCGGGTGAGATTCGGTCCGCTGGTGAACGGTTACACCGTCGCAGGTTCCGTCTTGATCGAGACCGTTCGAATTCTTTCGGCGATCAACGAGAAAGACGGCAACGTCGTGTACTTCGATCGCGCGAACGTCGAGCGCCTCGCCGACGTCGTGACGTGGCGTGAAGCACAGTCGGTGACACTGAAAGGTTTCAGTGGCGAGCGCATGCTCTGCTCGTACATTTCCCATCGCTCGCTCGACGGGCTCCTTTCGAAATTGACGATGGAAAACGTGAACCAGCTCGATTTCTTCCGGGCCGACGATCACATCGCGCACACGCTCCGTTGGTTGAAGACTCACCAAGACGAGCTCCCGGAGAAGATCTTTCTCGAAGCCTTGATGCATCTTCGCGGCGCGAACATCACGAAGACCCATCTCGACTTCGGCCATACGATTTTGACATGGTGCCAAGAGCTCACGATCGTCACGGGCTCGAGGGACGACGTTCGGCGAATGCGCGCAGCTTCCGCGCTCGTGAAGTTGATGATGCCACTCGTGCCGAAAGAAAAATTCGAAACAACGTACGGCGATCGTCTGAAAGTCTTGATGGAATGCCGCGATCGTCGCGTCGTCGCGAACGTGATCGAAGTTCTGACTCACTTCGCGGTTCCGGAAGATTCGAAAATCCTCGAGGCGCTCGAGATGAGCTCCGATGCTCGGATCACGGCGAATGCTCTCGTCCATGCCGGACACGAAGACGTGAGTCGTGTCGTCATGAAGGGTCTCAAGCGTATGGTGACGTCGAAAGACCTCGCCGTGGTTTCGAGCGGACTTTGGGCTCTGGGTGAGATTGCTCTTCACCATCGCAAGCGCGATTACGTCTACTTCTCGACACAGATTTTGTTGAAGGAAATGCTTCAGACGTTACCGAAGTACGTGGACTCGCCGAACGAGTACGTTCGGCGTCAGTCCGTGCTCGCGGCCGTAAAGACCGGCGAGACGGAAATCATCGAGGAGGTGCGAAAGGTCGTCGAGTCCTCGCCGCACCTTTCACTCGAGCTCGCAAAATACCTTCCTCTCAATGAGAAGAAGGCCGCCTGATCTCGTTCAATACAATTCGATGTAGTCGAGGAAGTCTTCCGACGACAGTTCGTCGTTGAGCAGTTTGGGCACTCGTGCGACGACGGCGTCGTAGGCCGCTTTCGTCGTGAATTGGAATTTGTAACCGCGAATTTTCAGGCCGCCAGAAACTTGTGTGATCGTGTCGGCGCCGCCCTTCTCGAGAGCAACCTGGATGTTCGCTCCGTCGACGCAAACTTGCTTCACCACATCGACATCGTGAAACGTTCCCGCGAGAACGTGTTTACCGTGTCCCTCGAGACGAAAGCGTGCCCCGTCGTGTGCGACAGTGAACGCGCCGAGCATCATCGAGCTTTCGTGCGTGGCATAAAACGCCTCACTCTGCAGGAATTCCGGCAATTCTGCCTTCACTTGGTTCCAAGTGGTGACGTCGGTAAAGCAGGTGGCTGCTTGAGCATTCGAGACGGCGAGAGCGAGAAGTACGGCGAAGATCGCATGGCGCATTTGAATCCCTCCAAAAGTTGGTAAACAAAAATCTCGAATGAGTAGAGAAGACAAAGGAAAGACGGATTGTTGCCGAATGTTAACGGCCGCGCGGTGCCATTTGTCCGATCAAACATCCAAAAAGACAGCGCTTCGGAGCAGAATCGGAGCATGGCACGTATCCTCATCGTCGATGACGACCCCTTCGCAACCGAACTCGTCGCTCGCTATTTGCGTCCGCGGGGTTTCGCGGTCCAGGTCGCATTCTCCGGGGCCGATGCACTGACCGCGATACGCGAGACCGACTTTGATCTGGTGATCTCCGACGTTCGCATGCCGTACGGCAGTGGCATCGACCTCCTTCGGGAGCTCGATCACCACCCCAAGCATGTCCCCGTGATCCTAATGTCCGCGGGCTCGAAGCCGGCCGAGCTTCAGGCGAAGGCGGCGGGAGCGGAAGCGTATTTGAACAAGCCCTTGGTCAAGGAAGATCTCGAACGCGAAATCGAGCGCCTGCTCGGTGGGCCGACCCGCGAGATCTAGACGTGCAGATCTCCGGCGAAAATTCCGATCAGTATCGCAGTGAGACAGAGATTGAGCGTCGCATTCGCAATTCCATGCTTCAACGAAGAGGCCACCGTCGGCCGCGTCGTCGAGGATTGCCGTCGTTCGATGCCGGAAGCCGACGTCTACGTCTTCGACAATAACTCGGTCGACCAAACTGCCGTTCGCGCGACGCGAGCAGGAGCGCGAGTCATCCATTCGGCTCGTCGCGGAAAAGGCGAAGTCATTCGCCACGCCTTCGAAACTTTGAAAGCCGACGTCATCATCATCGTCGACGGTGACGACACCTATGCGATCGAAAGATCTCAGGAGATGGTTCGACTGATCGCCGACGAGTCCGTCGACATGGTCGTTTGCAATCGCCACTCTGACGGCACTTCGAAAGCTTATCGCCGTTTTCACCGGATCGGGAACCGCGCGTTCTCATGGCTCGTGGGCGGGCTTCTCGGTCAACGCGTGACCGACGTCTTCTCCGGTTACCGCGCGGTCTCGCGACAGTTTTATGAAACCGTCTCGCTCGATTCGACCGGGTTCGAAATCGAATCCGAACTCACGTTGAAGGCGATCTCGCACGGATTTTCAGTGAAAGAAATTTCGGGATCTTACCGAAGTCGTCCTGAGGGAAGTCATTCGAAGCTCCGCACGTTCCACGACGGATTCAAGATCTTGAAGTTCATCTTCTCGATCTTGCGCGACTGCCGTCCCCTCGGATTCTTCGGCGCGCTCGCGTCGTTGTGTTTCATGTTTTCGGTGTGGGCAGGCTCCGCTCCGATCGCGGATTTCCTCCGGGAGCATTACGTCCACACGGTGCCGCGGGCGATTCTCGCCGCGAGCTTGATGGTGCTCTCGATCGTGATGTTCGGGGTCGGGTTGATCTTGGACTCACAGAACCGTCACTTCCGTGAGCAATCGAAGCTGATCCGTCGTTGGATTCAACGCTCGGACAAAGGCGAAGCTCCCGCTCCTCCGACTCGTCTCGCGGGCTAAGCCCTCTAGCGAACGAGCTCGACCGCTTTCTCGTAATACTCCTGAGCCTTTTTGGAATCGCCGCGAGCTTGATGGATTTTCGCCATGCCCACATAGGGAGGATGAAAATTCGGCGCGAGCTCGATGGCTTTCAACTCGTTTTTTTCGGCGACGTCGAAACGCCCTGCTCGAAAGTGGATCTGTCCGAGATTGTGATAAGTCTGCGGAAAGTTTCCACCGTGCGCGATGATGAACTCGTATTCTTTGATCGCTTCTTCCGTGCGACCGGACTCATCTAGGGCCATCGCCAAATTGTGCCGTACGCGTCCTGCTGCAGGATTGTATTTCAGAATATGTGAGAAGAGCGAGATCGGGCTCTGCCAGACCCAGTTCTGTTCGTACGTTCGGTAACCGAGCGCCAGAGCCGCGAGCACGCTAGCGGCGATGATCGCTTTCGTACGACGAGGCCCACTTCCATATCTTTGCATCGCAACGCCGAGTCCGATGAAGAGTGAGAGCGACGGAAGATACATCCAATGCTCGAGAAAGATGGCGTTGACCGGAATCAAGATTCCCGAGCTCGGTCCGTAAGCCGCCAAGAACCAGAGCGCGACCCACGGCAGCCACGGCTGTTCGGCCTTTCGCGTACGCAGAATCCTGAAGAAGCGGTAGACGGGGACGGCGAGAAGGACGTGACCCAAGAGCGGCTTCAATT
>JAZKJB010000300.1:0-1688 GCA_040384505.1 Bdellovibrionota bacterium
TCTTCATCTCGAGAATTTTTCTAAAGGGCCTGTTCACGCTGCTTCCGATCTTGCTCACGATCTTCTTGCTCGTGTGGGTCGCGTCGAGCGCGGAATGGGCTTTCGGCGAGCCTCTTCGCGCATTCCTCCCGTTTTACTTTCCTGGACTCGGCGTCGCCGTTGCACTGACGGTGATTTTCATCGTCGGCTTGCTGGTGAACAACTATCTCACCCAGAAGTTCGTCGAGATGCTCGAGACCCAGCTCGAGCGAGTGCCCATCATCAAGTCGATCTACAGTCCGTTACGCGACGTCACACAATTGTTTGCCCGCAAAGACGGCGCGGCGACCCAACAACGAGTCGTCCTCGTGAAGTTCGAGGGAGCCGAGGTCATGGGATTGGTGACACGCGACACGTTCGGAGATCTGCCTAAAGGCATGGCAGTCGATGGAGATAAAATCGCGGTGTTCTTGCCGTTCAGCTACGGCGTCGGCGGAATCACGGTGCTCGCATCGAAGAGCAGCGTGCGTGAAACGGATCTTCCCGCGGAGAAAGCGATGCAACTCGCGATCACCGGATGGATCAAGGCCTAGGTCTAGTCCTCTTTCGAAATCACAATGTCGTCTCGGTCGCGACCTGGCGAGTGAGAGCCTGCATCAACCCTTTGAGCGTTTCTTCCAAATCGTCGAGCTCGAGATCCGCGGAAGGATCCGAAAGCTGTTCGGCATCCACGAGCTCGAGAGTTCGCTCGGCGAGATCCACGATGATGGGTTCCAATCGATCCGACTCTTCGGGTTTCATCTGAAGGGCGACCGCCGCCACATGATCGAGGTTCGTGAGAAGGCCTTCGATCCGAAGTCGACGTTCGACGATCAAGTCGGCGGCGGCGTGAGTCGCGCCAGAATCGACCGTCTCGACGTCGCTCGAAACTTTTTTCTGCGGGATCCGCGACGACGATCCCGACTTGGCGGTAAGGGCGCTCTTCGCTTGGCCGCCGGCCGAACTTTCGATCGTCACATTCGGAATCGGGATCATCTGCGCTTCCGATTCCGCGCCGATACGCTGGAAGGTCAGCACACCCACGATGAATGCGGGAACTGCGATGGCGGTGCGAAGCAATGTCACGCGGGACCTCCCTTGTCGCTCTGCAAGACCGATCGTCCTCCCGAATCCCCCTGCGACGCAGTCTTTCTCGTGGACGTGCCGAACGTTACACCTCAGGGGCCTCACTTTTACGCTTTTTCTAAACAACCTCTATAACTCTCGTAGAAGCATGTCGCCGTTCGTCCCTTGCAGACTGTGACTAATGGTCTTCATAGGCGAAAGGATTCCGCCCATGTACTCCGCACCCGCATTCATGGACACCCTCTCATTGAAAGAACTCGGCCGCCTCTTCACGATCGTCGCGAGCTCCGCATCGATCGCTTGGGCCGGTCAACTCGCTCACAGCAGTGAAACCCCGAGGCCGGAAGCTTCGGCGGTCGCACTGCAAGTGACCGAGCGCGTGTTGTCGGCACCGACTCCGCGAAAGCCCGTTCGCGGTCTCACCGGTTTCGCGCAAGCCGAGATCGAGCGCATGAACGAGCTCTATCAAACGCTGTCCGAACGAGGCGAGTTCTTGCCGGTCGGGCCGGAACCCACGGACTTCAAGATCCAAAAGGCCCTGGAGAATCTCGAGGAGAGTCTCCTCCTCTCGCGACACGCACTGA
>JAZKJB010000301.1:0-5205 GCA_040384505.1 Bdellovibrionota bacterium
GCAGCACGCAGCTTCTTGGAAATCTTACGACAAGCGAAGTTATAAACTGGCCGCCGATCGCTGCGGCAGAAAGCCGATCGCCGCAGCAGATCGCCGATCGCCGATGCTGTTGCCGACCGCGGAATTCGATGCGAGGCTCGTCGTCATGTCATTAGCCCCAGAGCACGTTTACAAATTGCAGATCCGCGAATTCCACCTCGATACGTTCGGCCACGTGAACAACGCGGTTTATCTCGAGCTCTTCGAGGAGGCCCGGTGGGACATCATCACGGCGCGTGGCTACGGGCTCGACACCGTCATGAAGACCCGCATCGGTCCCACGATTCTCGCGGTGAACGTGCAGTTTCGACGCGAGCTTAAGAATCGCGAGAACGTCGTGATCAAAACGAACGTGGTCTCGAGCGAAGGAAAGATTTCGATCCTTCGCCAGGCGCTCTTCAATGAGAAGGGCGAAGAAGCTTGCACGGCCGATTTCACGATCGGGCTTTTCGACCTGAATCAGCGAAAGCTCGTCCTGCCGACACCGGAATGGCGAAAGGCGATCGGCCTCGACGCTTAGATCGCAGACCCTCTTAAAAGACGTCGTTTGCCTGGTTTTCGTGCATCATGCGGAATCCGCATGATTACTTATCTCTTATGCATTTCACGCCTTCGCCCTGTGGGAGTAGGTTCCTTCTCGAAACCCGTTCGACTCGAGCGGGAGTGAAAAGGAACTTTAGGCCATGAACTTCAAAACACTCGTCTCTCTCTTCGTCTTCACCTTCTCGGCTTTGACCGCCCACGCCGACACCCACGGTCCCGACTTCGCCTCGCTCGTCGAGTTGATCAAATCGGGTACGAAGGGCCTTCAAGAGACGCGAGTTTACGAACGCGAATCGAACCTCGACGAGCTCTCCGATGCGACTCACGAGCGACTCGACGAGATCGCGAAATCACAAGCGGGCATTTGGGCGGATACGATCCTCGAAGGCGACTATTTCGCCGATGGATCGACGGAACTCGACAGCGTTGTCGCCTACGTTCGCGCAGGTGAAGTCGTTGCTTACCGCATCACCTATTCCGAGCGCGCCTGGGACACCAGTGCATGCTCTTTCGACGGCGAAGATCTCGAAACACTCTTCGGTTGCGTGCAGGGCCGCATTATCGAGTCGTCGTTCGTGTCGCCGGGCCTCACTTCGTTCACTCGCGACATGGAAGATTTGGCTTCTTTCAACGAATGATTTTCAAGTAATCGACACCTCATCGAGGCGTGCGCCGGGCATGCTGGAGCCGCCCTCAAGGAGGTTTCCAGATGGCCAGTACCAGGAACGAAACGACTCGGGATCAACGCGGAAGCGGCTCCGACATCAACTCCGAAGTCGGACGTCTTCATGACGACGACAATCTCCAGGACAAAATCGACGAAGACTCTTTTCCGGCGAGCGATCCTCCGTCGCATTCACCGATGACCGGCGTCGGCCGCACGGAGAGCGAGTCGAAGCCGCGTCAGGTTCACGAGGAATCCGAGCGTGAGACGCACGACGATCCTTCGGGATTGAAGGCGAACTTCAAAAACGACAAGGTCGCGCAGTTCAATTACGGCCGGCGTTCACAAGCGTCGACTCAGCACTTCGACACGAGCACGGAGCGACTGCGCAAAGGAAATCCCGACATCGGCGAAGTCGATCTCGGGACGATCGAAGCCGACAAACCGGCTCAAGCTGACGACGACGACTTGTTCGATTCGGCCGACGACGATGGCACGACTCCGACCGACAGGTGATGAGGGGAGTCGCCTCGCGAGAGGCGACTCTTGAACTCGAAGTAAGTTTCCGCGAGCTCGGTCGCTCGAGACTCACCGAGGTGGCGACGGGCGGCCTCGAAAATCCACGATTCTTCTTCCTCGAAGTGTTTCACCATCGCGTAGTGCAGCGACCGCGCTTTCGCGTCGAAGCGCGAATTCGAGGGATTGACGATCTCGAGCTCGCGCATGATGGCTTCGATCGAACAGTGTTCTGCGTAACCTTCGAGCACGACCTCGTCGAAAGACCCACCCCAGGCTCTCATCGGATCGTAGAACGCCTTTTCTTCGGCGCGTGCATGAGTCACCCAGCTCGTTTGCAACGACCCGAGGAGTTCGCGGCGCATCACGGCCGCCTCCGGAGGTGTTGCCTCCAGGCGATGGGCGAGCCGTTCCAGTTGGGAGTGTTCGTCGACCAAGACGTCGAAGATCTGCATGCTTGTCTCCGGGTGCGTTCACGAAGCAAACTGACGGCAAAGGTTCGCATTTTTCTCCGGGCCGGTCATGGTGCCGTCGAGAAGACTTTGTGAAAAAATGGAACAGGAGCTTCGATGTCCAGGCGCGGTTCGCTTTACTCGATCTTTGCATCCCTCCTTCTCGTCGTCTCGTGTTCGACGTCGCAGGTTCGGGTGCCGACAGGGGAGCCGGTTCAGGAGCTGACCTTCGAAGGCGATCTCGAGAATTCGCCCGAGGCCATGACGAAACCCTACGTCGTCATGGTTTCCGTCGACGGTTATCGCCACGATTACAACGGATTGTTCAGCCCGCCGATTTTGAGTT
Source organism: Bdellovibrionota bacterium (assembly GCA_040384505.1). Classification (GTDB taxonomy): domain Bacteria; phylum Bdellovibrionota; class Bdellovibrionia; order Bdellovibrionales; family JAMPXM01; genus JAZKJB01. The sequence continues at coordinate 2,561 of JAZKJB010000301.1, forward strand.
CGATCGAACGCGAAGGAGTCTCGGCACGGTCGCTTCGACCGGTTTATCCGTCGAAGACGTTCCCGAACCATCTCTCTCTCGTGACGGGGCTCTATCCCGACAAGCACGGGATCGTCTCGAACGACTTTTACGATCCCGCGCGGGAGCAAGGTTACAAGCTCGCCGATGCGAAAGCGGTCGAAGACGGCACTTGGTATCTCAGCGAGCCGATCTGGGTGACGCTTCAAAAGCAGGGGATGCGAACCGCGACGTTCTTTTGGCCGGGGAGCGCGGCGGCGATCCAAGGGAAATACCCGAACTATTACTATCGTTACAGCGAAGCGTTTCCGAATTCGCAGCGCGTGGATCGCGTGCTCGAATGGTTGAAGCTGCCGCCCACGAAGCGTCCACACTTCATCACTCTCTATTTCTCCGACGTCGATACGGCTGGCCACAAAACTGGAACGAAGTCCCCCGAGCTTCGCCAGGCGATCTTGAGCGTGGATGCGGAGATCGGGCGTTTGCGCGAGGGTTTGAAGACGAGCGGTCTGCCGGTGAACTTGGTCATCGTCTCCGATCATGGAATGGAAAACCTGGACGCCTCGAAAGTGCTGACGATCGACGAGTCGAACGACGTCGCGACGCTGCTACCGAAGTTCAAATTGGTGGGACGTGGGCCGCAGATGACGTTTTACTTGAACAAGGGCGAGAGCTCGGGCCTCGTCGTGAAACTTCATCAGGCCATCGATGCTTGGGCGAGAGCAGGCCGAAAACCCGTTCGCGTCTTGCGTGGTCCCGCGCTCGCGAAGCTCCATTATGGCGGATTGCCTCGCGTCGGCGATCTCGTCGTGATTCCCGATATGCCTTGGGTGCTGGGAACAAAAGCCGCACCGGCCGAGCCTAGCGGGGGAAATCACGGATGGGATCCGAAGGAGCAAGCCATGCATGGCGTGTTCTTCGCCGAAGGCCCGGCGTTCAAAGCTCGCACTTTGCTCCCGACGTTCGATAGCGTGAACGTCGTGCCGCTTCTCGCGGAAATCCTCGGCGTTAAGCCCGCCCGCAATCTCGATGGAAAATTGAGCGTGACGAAAGAAGCACTCGCGCCCGCGAAGTGAACGGGCGTTGGAATTTCGATCACATCTCGGCTCCCGTGTTGAGTCACTCCTAGGTGTGGCCCTACCCTCGTAGGGTCTTTCCACGAAAAGGAGTTTCAAATCATGGCTGACAACATCACCAATTCGAACGGCAACCCTGGCGAAAATTTCTCGAATCATCCGCACTTCGACGGCTACGAGCGCGAAGGCGCTTCGCTGACGACGGAATCGGGTGCGGGCTTCATGTCCAATCTCGGCGAAATCGGAGCGAGCATCGGACCGGCGGTCACTCGTTACGTGGACACTTACGATCGCAGCCTTCGTGCGAATCCCTACCTCCACATCGGTCTCGCTGGTGCGGGCGCGCTTCTCCTCGGCTACGTGCTCGGTCGTTCGACGGCTTCGCCTTCGACACCGAAGGTTCGTGGTTTGAGCGAGATCGATCTCGAAGCCGCTTACGACGAGTGATCGTTCGAGAAAATTAAACAGGACCTATTGAGTTCTGGAAAAAGAAACCCCGCCTCTCCTCTCGGAGTCGGCGGGGTTTTTCAGTTTCTGCGAAAGCTTCAGTGCTTGTCGCCGTCCATGATGTCGACGAGAGATTCGCCGCGGCTCTCGGGGTCGAGATCCTGAGTGCCTTTCTCGGGGTCGCTCGTCAGCCAGTTGTTCGGATCGTCGGGGATACGTCCGCGATTCGACTTCGGGCCAGACTCGAGAATCTGGGTGAACTCCTGATCGGGCGGCGCGATCTTGTCGTTCTCATCCGTGAGATCGGCGTCGACGTTCATTTCTTTCTGGTCGCGCGTCTCGTCCGGCACCGCGCTATGCATGCCGGGATCGTTGCGCCGATCGTGATCGGGAAGCGAGGGTTTCTCGAGCGTCAGCTCCTGGCGGTTTCGGCGATCGTTCTCTGTGGTTGGCATTCGAGGCCTCCTTGATTGTTCCCTTGATTATTCAATGACGGGGATTGCGCTTCGTCTGTGCCGTGTGTCCGTCCGTGACGAGATCGCCTTTCGACGTGTCCGTCGACCGATCGGAGATCGACTGCGTGCTGCCCCCGAAGAGCGCTTCCTTCGCGCGCTGGAAGAAACTTTGATCGATCATCAGCTCGTTGCGAACGTCACGCACGCCCGAGAGATGCTCGATGGCGTCTTCCGCCATTCGTTTCTGCCGACGGTCTTCGGTGTGGCCGCGGAGGGTGACGACGCCGTCCTTCACGTCCACTTCGATTTCGCTCGCATCGATGTACGGATCACGCTGAAGCGTTTCCGAGGCTTCTTCGCGGATGCGCTCGTCGCTCCGGCGATAACCTTTCGGTCCGCGTCCGTAGTAGGAGCTTTTAACAGGAGATCCATACTCAGAGGGCTCGTGACTTGCGAAGCGCGAACTCTCGTAGGGATTCGCGCTCGAAGGTGCCTGGCGATCCCATGCATTCGCACGATTGATTTCGCGGTTGTCGCGCTCGGCCGGGCGCCAACTGCGCCACTCGTCTCGGCGCGAATCGGCCGCGCTGCCGTAGCCGTAGCCCATCTCGCGGTCTGACGGCGCGGCGCGCGCGACATAGGCCGCCTT
>JAZKJB010000301.1:5215-8558 GCA_040384505.1 Bdellovibrionota bacterium
GATTGAAATTGCCGAAAGCCATCTCGCGATCGTTGCGATGAGCATCTTGATCGCCGGCCCGGTACGGCTCTGGATAATTTCCGCTGTCATTTCCGCCGTCGCTGCCGCGCCCGAAGTCGCGCGAGCGGTCTTCGTTTCTTCGCGGATATTGATCGTCTCGATCGTTGCGCCCGTCCCACCAATTGTTGGCCATGTCGTCGTCCTCCCGTAATGGAGTCAAATTAGCATCGGCGCGCGGCGGGAATGTGTACTGGAAGTCAATTTGCTCTATTTAGATCGCCAACGAGACGGCGAACCTCATCGGATGACAAATTCTCACTTTCCCCGAGGGGAGACGCGAAAAGCGCTCTTTCGCGTCGTGATCTCGCGAGGTAGTGCTCCGAGACGACGAGAACGATGAGAAAGACGACGCCGAGCCACGACAGCGCCGAGATGAGCGCGCCGGCGATCGCGAAGCCCAAATTGCCTTTGCTCGCATCGTCCTTCGCGCGCGTCTCCGTCCACTCGACGATGCGGTCTTCATTGTCCGACCAATAGAGATCGATCTTACGCAGGTTCGCTTCGACATTTCTGAATGAGGAGCTCGTACGATGGCGCTTCTTCAGCCCGATATTGAAGGCCGTCAGGACGAAACCGACTAAGACTCCCAGGGCGTAGAACGCTGCTAATTCCGGCATGCCTTAGGTTTTATCAAACGTGAGGCCGATTGGCATTGCTTGAATTCGTGAGGGATCGACCGTATGAAAAAGACTACCCTTGCCAGGATTTCTACACTTGTCTCGAGAGCCTGATCGTCACGTTTGCCACGTCTTCCCGAGTCTCAGCTGGGGCGGCGCCGAAATCTATGCGGTGAAACTCGCGACGTGGCAGCACGAACGCGGGCAGCGCGTCTCCGTGTGGACTCTGCCTGGAAGTCGAATGGCACGTGAAGCGCGAGAGAGAGGGCTCGACGTGATCGAGTCGAAGCTTCCGCAGCGTCAGCCGTTCGTTGCGCTCCCGGAAATCGTGAAGATCATTCGTGCGAAGGGTGTAACGCACCTTCATCACCATTGGGCCGGTGGACCGTGGACGTTTCTCGGTGCACGTTTGTTCGCCTCCGTTCGCGAGCTCGTGCACATGCATCTTTGGATCAGTCGCGACAAGAAGGATCTCGTTCATCGAGTCTTGTATCGGGGCCTGGATCGTTTCATCGTGGCCGGCGATCGTGCAGCGCAAGCCGCACGCGAGCTTCTTCCCCTCGCGGTGTCGCAGATCGCGGTCGTGCCATATGCAATGGATCTCGAAAAATTCTCGAATTTGCCGAAAGCGCCCTTCGACCTTCCCTCGAGTGGGCGCATCGTCGCGATGTTCGCGCGTCTCGACGAGCAAAAGGGAACGATGGAGCTTTTGCGGGCCGCGGAAACGTTTTTGCGGGATCTTCCCGACGTCACGTTGGTCATCATGGGCGATGCGAACGTCGACGACACGAGTCCCGACGGCTATGCGGCGCACGTGAAACTCTTTCGCGCGGCTCACGAATTCTCGTCACGCATCGTGCTCTTGCCGTTCCACAAAGATTACCTAGGCATCATGCGCCAGTGTTCGCTCGTCGTGGCTCCGAGCTATCACGAATCCTACTCACTCGTTTTCTTGGACGCGTTCGCACTCGGAATTCCGGTGCTGACGACCGACATCGGAGGATCACCCGATCTCGTACCTGCTTCGCGTGGGTGGCTCGCACAGCCACGCGACGTGCAGTCTTTGGCTTTGGGCGTGAAGAAGGCGCTCGAAGATTCGGGCGAGATCGAGCGCCGCGGGCGCGCAGCGCGAGACTATGTTTTCAGCCACCACTCTCCTGATGCAGTTCTCGCGCGGCTCGAGTCTTCGTATCAGTGACTGGGCTGACCATGTTGGAGCGTTTCGGCTTCATTCCTTGATGTCGTCGACGATGTTCACGAGTTTTCGATCTTGATCGATGGTCCAGACGTCGAGGGTCGCGTCTTTGTCGATGTTGCCGATCGCGACGATTTTGAAATTTTGGCCTTCGGCGACGCAGTCTTCGCAGTATTGAGCGGCGAGAGTTTCGAAGGGTGCGCCGAGGTCGAGCGCGACGCCGAGTTTCTCGGAATTGCTGAGTGAAGCGTCGTGAGGTGCTGCTATTCCGATCGTCGCCCACTGGGCGTTGGCGGGGCGCACGAAGCCGACGTGATAGCGAGATTTGCCTTCGTTCACGATTCCGTCGAGGCCCAGCGAAACGAGATCCGAGGTCGTGACGTCCCACTCGGCGACGAAAGACTTTTGACCCGTGTAAGCGGCCGCGAGCTTGGTCTTCGCTTCGCTTTGCATGGATCTGGATTTGAATTTCTCCATGTTCGGAATCGCAATCGACGCGACGATTCCGATCACGACGATCCCGACGGGCACGGCAGCAACACAAATCGCGAGAAAAAGAGCCATGCCGTTCGATCGCCCCTTTTTCTTCGGCGTCGGAGGCGGCGGAGACATCTGGTAAGCGGGCTGTTGCGGTTGGCTCATGGCGACCTTTCGCGAGTTGGGTAATGGGGTTAGTTTAGGTGCCGCTTTGGCGGGGGTGTAGGCCAGAAAGCTTTGACTGAATGCTGAGGCGACAACTGGACTGCGAGGGCCATCCATGGCCCTCGTCCCTGCGGGACTCGGCTCGCGCCTCGCGCAAAAAGGCCGTCATGGCCTTTTTGAACGAACCAGCTTCGGTCGCTTGTCGTGTGGTGGTGGCGCGAATGTGCGTCGTTGCGACCGGGCTTAAGCTCGAGTCCAGTCGTCAGCTCCAAAAACAAAAAGCCACCCGAAGGGGTGGCTTTTGTTTTGGAGCCGACAACTGGACTCGAACCAGCGACCTACGCATTACGAATGCGTTGCTCTACCAGCTGAGCTATGTCGGCGCGAGGTAGAAGGAATCTCGTTATAGGAGTCGTGAGTTGCTTTGTCATCAGTCTGAAGGCGAGACGCAATGCGAAAACTTGGCTTCGAAAAGTACACCGAGAGATCGAGTTCGCGACGCCAATGATGGGAATGAACCACCTAAAATGGCAGTCACCACCGGCTCGAATCGAGGAGGACCTGCCATGGCTCTGAAGACTTTGTTACTGGGTGTCGCTTTGCTCGCGGCGACCGAAACTTTCGCGATCGACTCCGGGATCGCGGAGAAGGCGAGCATGAATTTGAAAGAAGGCGTGAATTACGAAGTGCTCACGTTCCCCAGAGGTTCGACGAAACTCTCGGCGGCTCAAAAGCGCCAACTGAAGTCACTGGCCGATGCGAGCGGCGCTGACATCGAAGACGTCCACGTCGCCGTCTGGTCGGACCAATCGTTTCCGAAGAACGCGAA
>JAZKJB010000302.1:0-7791 GCA_040384505.1 Bdellovibrionota bacterium
GGCGCCGCCCTCGGCATTCGCGATTCCGGCTTTCTCTAGGCTCGCTTTCATGAAGCTCGCTGGAATTCCCGAGACGGCTGCGGTGTAGACGATGTCGTCCGCCTCCGAGTCGAGGATCATCTGTTTGTATTCTGGCTGGGCCTGGCTCTCTTGGGTCGCGATGAAGCGCGTCCCCATGTAGGCGAGATCGGCTCCCATCGCGCGTGCCGCGAGAATGTCACTGCCGCTTCCGATCGCTCCCGCCAAGATCAATGTCCGATCGAAGAATTGACGAATCTGTCCGACGAACGCGAACGGATTGAAGCGGCCTGCATGGCCACCAGCGCCGGCACAGACCGCGATGAGCCCGTCGACTCCGGCTCCCGCGGCTTTCTGAGCATGACGAAGCGTCGTGACGTCGTGAAAGACGACGCCACCGTAGGAGTGAACCGCCTGTATGAGTTCCGTGACGGCGCCGAGCGACGTGATGACGAGCGGAACTTTTTCTTGGACGCAGACCGCGAGATCCGCTTCGAGACGCGGGTTCGATTTGTGAACGATCAAGTTCACGCCGAAAGGGGCGGCCTTCTTGCCGGTCGACCGCTCATGTTCCGCTAGCGCTGCTTTGATCTGGACGACCCATTCTCGAAACGATTCCGTCGTGCGCTGATTGAGCGCGGGAAACGTGCCGATCATTCCGGCCTTGCACGTCTCGATGACGAGTTCGGGGCCCGAGACCAAGAACATTGGGGCTGCGATCGCGGGGAGACGCAGGTCTTTCGAAAAGTCGGATTTGGCCATGGCGAAAGTGTAGCCGGGGCGAGGAGTCGATCAAGGGAAAAAAGAACGAGCCCCGCGGGTCGCGCGGAGCTCGCTTCGAGATCTAAAGGAGAAGCTCGAATTTCTCGGCTTACATGCCGCCCGTGCCGGAAGAGCCGCTCGTGTCGGTTCCAGTGCCGGTGCCCGAACCCGAAGTCGTGCCTGAGTCCGTGCCGGTTCCAGTGCCCGTCGTTCCAGTCGAGTCCGTTCCCGTGCCGGTCGAATTTTTCTTCTTCATCTTCTTTTTACGGTTCAGCTCGTCCGAACCCGAAGACGTCGCGCCACTGTACGTGTCGCTCGAATCGCTCGACGTGTCGCTCATCGACGAATCGTCAGGCGAGGTCGTGCTTCCCGAAATCGACGAGTCGTCGGTCGTCTCGTCGGTGTCCGTCGAGATTCCGCTGGTCGTGTCGTCGGTGTACACGTCGTTCGAACCCGAGCTGCCGCTGAACGTGTCGCTCGTGCCCGTCGACATGTCGCCCGTGGAAGCGTCGGAAGACGAACCCGAAGTCGTGCCCGAACTCGTGTCGTCGTCGATTCCCGTCGAAGAAGACGGAACGACCGGATCGACCGTCGCCGGCGCGTTATGCGCTCCGCTTGAGTCGTGTTGGAGATTGTCGGAAGTCGAGAGGCTGTCGGAGGTCGCGCCCGACATCGTGTCGCTCGACGTGCCGCTCATCGGAGCGACTTCGCTGGTCGTCGCACGAGTTTCGCTGACGCTGCTCGTTTCGGAAGCTTGTTTTTCGCGTGTCGAGCAGCCGGCGACAAGACCGATGGTCGCGATCGCCAGAGCCAAAGCACGGGTCGTAGTCATAAGCATGGAAGGATCCTCCTTGAATTTACGGTTGGGCCAAAGTTCACCGTCAAATCCTAGGCCGACAGCCGTCGGGGGTTCTCTCGGTTGGTTGAAGAAGCCTTGTTCAATTCGTGATGCGCGAGACGGAACACCACCTGACGGATTCGGCCTCACTAGTGCAACGACTCCTAGAAATCTCCAACCCTTGTACACAACAAGCCGACACATCCACCGCGAGGCGAATGGTACCTCTTTTATCCATGAAGATCCTCGAGATTCGAGCTCTCCGTGGTCCGAACGTCTATCACAACAAGCCCGTTCTCATGATGAAGCTCGATCTCGAAGATCTGATCGAGGTCGCGAGCGACGAGCTACCGGGATTCAACGAACGTCTCGTCGCCGCTTTGCCGGGACTTCGCGAGCATCGTTGTTCACCGGGCCGCCCGGGCGGCTTCCTCGAGAGACTCGAGCGCGGCACCTATTTCGCTCACATCGTCGAACACATCGCGCTCGAACTTTCGGCTCCAGCGGGAATCGAAGTCGGGTACGGAAAGAGCATCTACGGCGGAGCTCCTGGCATTTATACGGTGATCATTCGCTACAAGCATGAAGACGCGATGAAAGCGATTCTCCATCTGGCGGTCGACGTCGCGGATGCCGTCGCGCATGATCGTGAATTGGATTTCGCGACACCTCTCGCGCTGATCACAGCGCAGGTCGAAGAAGAAAGCCTCGGTCCGAGCGGCCAAACTCTCGTCGACGCCGCCGAAAAAAGAAATGTTCCTTGGAAGAAGATCGGCGATGGAAGTCTCATTCAGCTCGGTTACGGGAAGTATCGTCGTCGCGTCCAGACGGCAGTTTCTGATTTCACGAGCCTCATCGCAGCCGACCTCGTGCAAGACAAAGAGCTCACTAAAAAAATCTTGCGCGAAGCTTCGATTCCGGTCGCCACGGGAGTCACCGTTCGTGACGAGCGCGAAGTAAGAGAAAAACTCTCGAATCTCACTCCTCCTTACGTCGTCAAGCCCGTCGACGGTCATCACGGCAACGGCGTGGCACTCGGGCTCACTTCGATGGAAGAGGTCCTCGAGGCGTGCCAAGTGGCGTGGAAGTATTCCTCTCGCGTGATCATCGAAGAGCAAGTGAAGGGTTTCGACTTCCGGATTCTCGTCGTCGGTGGAAAGTTCGTCGCCGCCGCACTTCGCACGCCCGCGCACGTCATCGGTGACGGCCGAAGTACGATCGAGCAGCTCGTCGAGATCGCGAATCGCGATCCTCGGCGGGGTGACGGACACTCGGCTGCGCTCACTCGTCTCGAGCTCGACTCCGGCTCGTTGGCGTGCCTCTCGACGCAGAGTTTCGACGGTTCGACCGTTCTCGCCTCGGGCCAACGAGCGTTGCTGAAGAAGACCGCGAATCTCTCGACCGGCGGAAGTGCCCGCGACGTCACCGACGAAACGCACGTCAGCGTTCGCGACCTTTGTGAAAGGATCGCGCGAGTCGTCGGTCTCGACATCTGCGGCGTGGACCTCATGCACGTGGACATCACGAAGCCCGTCGATTCGTCGACGAGCGTGATCGAAGTGAATGCGGGCCCTGGACTGAGGATGCACGTCATGCCGAGCGAAGGTCTCCCTCGCGACGTCGGGGGCGCGATCCTCGACATGCTTTATCCAAATGGAATGCCCTCGCGGATCCCGATCGTCAGCGTGACCGGGACGAATGGAAAAACGACCATTTCGCGGTTGATCGCGCACATCGCGTCCCTCGGTGCGAAAGTCGGCCTCACGACGTCGAGTGGGATTTACATCGATTCCGTGTGCATCGAAAAAGGGGATACGACCGGCCCGCGGTCCGCTCGCTTGGTTCTCGACGACACCGCTGTCGAGTTCGCGGTCCTCGAAACCGCACGCGGCGGAATCATGAGGAGCGGTCTCGGTTATGATTGGTCCGATGTCGGAGTCTTGAGCAACATTAGACCCGATCATTTCGGTCAAGACGGCATCGAGACGATCGAAGATCTCGTGAAGGTGAAATCCCTCGTCGTCGAGCGGGTGAAACGTGACGGTGTTGTCGTCTTGAATGCCGACGACGACCAAGCTCGACGAGTTTTCGAGTCGACTGGGATCGATCGCAAGGACCGGAAGATCGTCTACTACTCACTCGATGCCGATCATCCGGCGCTTCGCGGATCACTGAGTGAAGCTGGAATGGCCTTCTGTCTTCGCGATGGATGGATCACCGAAATCTGTGATGCCGAAGGAAAAAAGAGCTTCGATATCGTCGCTGTCGACGAGCTGGCGTTCACGCTCGGCGGAACGGCGCGTTTCCAAGTTTCGAACGCGCTCGCGGCTACCGCGGCGGCACGTGGAGCCGGAATCCCTCGCGAGCAGGTCGCCGCGGGTCTGCGGACGTTCCATTCGAATTTGCACAACTCCGGTCGCACGAATCTCTACAAGATCGGGCGCGGCTACCTCATGCTCGACTATGGCCATAATCCCGATGCGATCCGCGCGATCGGTGAAATGGCTCACGCCTGGAATTTACCTCGTGTGACGGCGGTCATCGGGTTGCCGGGGGATCGATCGGACGAACTGCTTTCGGACTGTGCTCGTGCGATCGCGGACGGCTTCGATCGCATCATCTTGAGAGACGACGTCGACCTCCGCGGGCGGAAGGCGGGTGAAACTCCCGTGCTCGTCTCTCGGATCATCACCGAACGGACGCCGCGAAAACCGATGGATATCGTCCTCGACGAGAGATCGGCGATCGCGCACGCTCTCCAGACGATGCAAGAAGGCGAGATCGTCGTCGCGTTCTACGACGAGTTCGATCTCGCGATGTCGGCCGTTCGAGACTTCGACCCGATCCCGATCGACGAGCCGCCAGTTTTCGTCAAACCTCGAACGGAAGTGAGAGACCATGGGTCAGCGCCGTCACCCGTACCGGGACACTAAGTCTTCCGGCTGCCTGATCATCATCGGCGGCCGCGAGGACAAGGAAGATCAAAAGCAGATTCTCAACGAAGTCGCCAAGCGCGTCGGCAAGGGGACTCTGGTGATCGCGAGTCTCGCGAGCACGATGCCTCGCGAGCTCTGGGCGGACTATCGCAAGATCTTCAAGTCGCTCGGCGTGAAGTCGGTGAAGCATCTCCACGTCGAGACCCACGAGGAAGCTCGTTCGCAAAAATGCGCCGACATCTTGAAAGGTGCCTCTGGTATCTTCTTCACCGGCGGCGATCAGTTGAAGATCACGACCCGGATCGGTGGAACACCGGTTTTCGAGAACATGCTCGAAGTTTTCGAGAACGGTGGCGTCATCGCGGGAACGTCGGCTGGCGCCGCTGCGATGGGCGAGACGATGCTCGTCGGAAGCGAAAATCAAGAATCGCACAAAGTCGGGAATTGGATGATGGCTCCCGGTCTCGGCCTGCTGAAAGAAACGATCATCGATCAGCACTTCGCTCAGCGCGGCCGAATCGGACGTCTCTTGAGCGCGGTCTCGATGAACCCCGGTGTCCTCGGAATCGGGATCGACGAAGACACGGCGATCATGGTCCACGACCGCAAGGCCGAGGTGATAGGGGCGAACGCGGTCTACGTCATCGATGGTTACAACGTCTCTTACACCAACGTCACCGAAGCCGCAGCCGACCGCACGATGTCGATGCATGACGTGAAACTTCATATCTTGAGCTCGGGAGAGTCACTCGATCTGGAAACGCGTCGACCCATGCTCGCGAAGACCACGGTCGAAGCCATGAGGCGAGAGCTTTGATCAGGGGTGATCGAATTGGAACGTCGTCCATCCTGCGCGGATGGGATTGTAGACGGACGTGGCAGGTACGGCGGTCGCGACTCCTCGTGTGATTCCGAGGCCAGGGAGACCCGTGTTCGGATTCGGGATCGACCAGATCCAATCGGCGCGGCCATCGCCACTCGCATCGATCGATGACTCGAACGTCCACGAAGCATCCGCGGCCGCGAGAACGGTTTCGGTGCGAACTTCTCGCACCATTTTCCACATCGTGATGTTGCTCGAGGCGTTCTTCCAGACGACGTCACTTTTTCCGTCGCCGTCGAAGTCTCCGATTCCGAGGAAAGTGTAGCCCGTCACGATTTCTTGAGACGGAGCCAGGTTCGATGCGATCGTCGCACCGTTCATCAGCCAGAGGCGCAAGCGGTTCGTGTTCGTGTCCAACATCAGGAGATCGCCCTTGCGATCGCCATCGAAGTCGCCGGCTCCGAGGAAGCGCCACTCGTCCGCGATGAGACCACCGCCGACGGCAGCCGTCGATTTCACGGTCGCACCGTCCATGAACCACATCGCAACTTGATCGGTCGATTTGTTGCGCCAGAAGATGTCGGTCTTGCCGTCACCATCGAAGTCCTTCGTGGCTTCGAGTGCCCACGCGGAGGTCATGTTGTTCGAGAAACCGCCGGCGACGCGTGTCGTTCCGTTCAGAATCCAGACGGCCGTTCGACCGTCGGCGTTTCTCCAGATGATGTCCGTCTGGGCATCGCCGTTGAAGTCTCCGGTTCCGCGAACGCTCCAACCCGTCGACGTCATCTTGCAGACGACTCCGCGACGCACGGCCTGGACGTCGAAATTCCAAAGCGCCACGGCGCCGTCCGCGGCCCTTCGATAAACTTGAAGCGGGAGATAAGGAACGTCGAGACCGGGGACGGACATGTTCTCGGTCGCGAAATCGTTGGTGCAAGTGCCTTCCCAAGGAAGGCCCCCGTAGGTCGTATCGCCGATCGTCGGTGCTGGAGTGGAGCCGGGAAGAGGAGTCGGGCGCACCGAGGCCCCGCCGAGTTGACGGACTTCGTTGTCGGGCAAGGACGGCGCGCAGTTTTGGAATGCGAGAACGAAAATCAGGGTGAGGCCTGCGGACACGATGGTCCATTTGATCTCGCGAGTGCCTGAAAACATCGAGTTTCCCCCAACTAAGACTTCGGTCGGTCCGTGTCCCAGGTTGAGAGAGTCGAGAGTTTTTCCCAAAATGAGACAAACGCTGAGGGGCCCTGTGATGATTTTTTGGGCGGTGCTAGCGGAGGATGTAGAAGGCCTGGCTCGGGAAAATTTCCGTTATTCCCTGGGAGCGTCATTACACCGTGTCTCCCGATCGAGCCGAGAACTACAAGTCCACTTCAAGCGATCGCCCTCTCGCGGCGACATGATGGTCCCTTACCCAATGGGAGGTCGAAATGGCACGCAAGACATCGGGAAAAACCCCGCAGAAGAATACGGAAGCTCGTGAACCCAACGCTCAGAACTCCGAGTTGGATCCCGAGACTCACCCGAGCGGTGCGCGCATCGAGCGAATGAAAGAAGACGTCGATCGAGCGAAAGGCGAACGTGACACGGCGGAAGGCAGCCGCGCGGACGTTCCGGAGGCACCTCATCGCCAGACACCCGAGTCGCGCTGAGTAGCGTTCGGACCGAGGTCAGGAAGCTCAGTTTCGAGTCGCGCCCGAGAGGGGCGGTGTGCTAGCGTTGGATCATGTCGACAACAGTGATCCTCAGCGTGCTCGTCGTCACTCTCGCCAGCGCACTCGTTTGGGCGCTCGTACGTCTCGCGAAACAATCTCGCCAACTCATCGAAACGCAATCCCGAGAGAATTTGCTCACCGAGAGAATCGTCGATCGCAAGGAACAAGAAGAAACCCTTCGAAATGCCGCGCGTGCCGAATTCCAAAATTTGGCGGCGAACCTCATCGAGGGCGAGTCGCGTAAGTTCCAAGAGTCGAGCGAGAAAAATCTCGAGCGCCTTCTCGGTCCCTTGAAAGAGCGACTGAAAGACTTCGAAAGAAAAGTCGACGACGCTTATCAAGCCGAAGGCAAAGAGCGCCACGTCTTGAAATCGGAAGTCGAAAAGTTGATCCAGCTCAACGAACGAATGACCGTGGAAACTCAAGCGCTGACGTCCGCATTGAAGGGCGATTCGAAAATTCAAGGCGACTGGGGCGAGCTCGTCCTCGAGAACATCCTCACGGCAGCGGGCCTTCGCGACGGCCTCGAGTATACGAAGCAGGAATCGTTCGAAGGAGAGGGCGGCGACAAGTTCCGTCCCGACGTCCTCATCCGCTTACCCGACGACAAGCAGATCATCATCGATTCGAAAGTTTCGTTGAAAGCCTACGAAGCTTGCTGTCGTGCCGAAACCCCGGAAGAGCGCGATCGGCAAATGCGTC
>JAZKJB010000303.1:0-4781 GCA_040384505.1 Bdellovibrionota bacterium
CACTGCTCATATTGAGCGACGCCTCGAGGACCGTCCTTCTCTTGTGAAGTCATGGTCCAAAGTTCGTGATTCCCCGGGACCCAGAGCAGCTTCGCAAACTTCGGCGCCAGGGTGTCCAACGCGAATTGTAAATGGTCGGTCGTCTCGCCCACGTCTCCGCAAAGGATGAGCCAGTCGTGAGGATGCGGAGTGATGCCCTGAAGGAGCTGTCGATTGACCTCGTAGCGGAGGTGAACGTCGCTTAGGGCATAGAGCTTCATCTCGATGGGAATCGTCACCGTGCTCTGGGCGCTGGGCATGTTCTCGCTCGCCTTCGGCACCGACGTGAACGGCCTCATCGGCGGTTTCGATTACTTCTGGATGAACGGGGTCGGCATGGAACCGGGCGCGTACGGCGCCGGGATTCCGTTCCTCGCGTTCTTCGTGTTCCAGATGATGTTCGCGATCATCACGCCGGCGTTGATCACCGGCGCGATCGCCGAACGGATCAACTTCAAAGCTTGGATCCCCTTCATGGCTCTCTGGGTTCTCTTCGTCTATTGTCCGATCGCCCACTGGGTCTGGGGCACGGGCGGCTGGATCGCGAAGATGGGCGGACTCGATTTCGCGGGCGGACTCGTCGTCCACATGAGCTCGGGCTTCTCTGCGCTCGTCGCGAGCTCGCTGCTCGGACGTCGCCACGACAAGGCTCCGATGAAGAGCTACAACATCGCGATCGTCGTGCTCGGCACGGCTCTCTTGATCTTCGGTTGGTTCGGCTTCAACGCGGGTTCGGCACTCGCGGCGAACGGAATCGCGGCGCAGGCGTTCGCGACGACGTTCTTCGGGTGCGCAGCTTCGTTCTTCGCCTGGATGCTCGTCGACTGGGTCAACGACCGCCCCACTCTCGTCGGCGCGAGCATCGGCGCGGTCGCCGGGTTGGTCGCGATCACTCCGGCCGCGGGCTACGTCACTCTTCCCGCCGCGATGGTCATCGGACTCTCCGCGGGAGTGATTTGCAATTATGCCGTTCGCCTTTTCAAAGCGAAATTCCACGTCGTCGACGACACTCTCGACGTGTTCGCCTGCCACGGCGTCGGCGGGATGCTCGGCACGGTTTTGACGGGAGTCTTCGCCTCGTCCGCGGTCAATCCCGCGGCGACCGACGGACTTCTCTACGGTGGCACGAAAGTGTTCACGGGAAACCTGCTCGCGGCCGGAGTCGTAGGCCTCTACTCGATCGCGGTGACGGCCCTCCTCCTCGTTCTCGTGAAACTCGTCGTCCCCTTCCGTGTCTCGCGCGAACAGGAAGCGAAAGGCCTCGACTCGCTCCACGGAGAATCGATCATCAGCCTCGACGAGATCCACGTCACCAAGTCCGCGACGGCTTGAACGTGAAGGGAGATCGGTTTCGCCCAGGTCTTTACGACGAAGACTTCGAGCGCGATGCCTGTGGCATCGGCTTGGTCGCTCGGCCCGACGGCCGGGCCGACCGGCTGACCGTCACGCGCGCACTCGAGGTCCTGGCGAATCTGGCTCACCGGGGTGCGGTCGGAGGCGATCGCCGCACGAGCGACGGCGCCGGAATCCTCACCCAGATCCCCTTCGAACTGCTCCTTGCCGACGTCGGGATCGAAGGACGAACCGAAGGGCGAGAGATCGCCGTCGGTCAGCTCTTCCTTCCGCGCGATCCGGAGTCGAGAGCTCGACTGGAAAATCGGTTCTCGAAGCTCGCGGAAAAGTACGGCTTCGAGACGTTGGCGTGGAGAACGGTCCCGACGGATCCGAGCTCGCTCGGAGATCTCGCAGCGGCCCTCGAGCCCGTCGTGCGCCAAATTTTTCTCTCGAGCCGGATTCCCGACGAGCAAGGCCTCCATCGCTTGCGCAAACGCGCGGAGGAAGAGCTTCGCGTCACTTCGAGAACGAGAGATCCCGTCACGGGCCAATCGATCACGCAACTCTACGTCTGCAGTCTTTCTCACCACACGATCGTCTACAAAGGTCTCCTCGCGCCCACGGACCTGACGTCGTATTTCGCGGATCTCGCGCACGATGACTTCAAGTCGGCGTTCGCGATGGTGCACTCCCGGTTTTCGACGAACACGCTCCCGGCGTGGGAGCTCGCGCATCCGTTTCGCAAGATCTGTCACAACGGCGAGATCAACACGATTCGCGGGAACACGAGTTGGATGAGAGCGCGCGAAGGACTGAGACCGGAGCAAGCGCCGTTCATTCCGACGGGCTTGAGCGACTCGGCGGCGCTCGATCGTGCCATCGAGCTCTTGACGCTCAACGGGCGCTCGCTTCCCGAAGCGCTGATGACCCTCGTCCCAAAAGCCTGGGAGTCGGACTTCTCGCTGACGGACGAAGCCGTTTCCTTTTATCGATATCACGCACCTCGGCTCGAGCCATGGGATGGACCCGCAGCGGTTTGCTTCGCCGATCATCGCTTCGTCGGCGCGAAATTGGACCGGAGTGGACTCCGCCCTTGCCGCTACTCCATCTTGAGAGATGGAAGTCTCGTTCTCGCTTCGGAAACCGGCGCCCTTCGGCTCTCACCGAACGAAATCGCCAGTCGGGGTCGTCTAGGCCCCGGCCAGATCATCGCGATCGATCTCGAGAAAAATGAAATTCTCTTCGATGCCGACCTCCAGCGGATCGTCGCGAGCCAACGGCCTTACGAGGCCTGGTTGAGCCAAGAGATCGCCGAGCTCGGCTCCGGGGTGCGAACCCCGAGTTCGGATCCCGAAGCACGGCTTCGCCTTCGTCTCTTCGGGTACACGGTCGAAGAAATCGACATGATCTTGAAGCCGATGTTCGGTGAAGCCGAAGAACCGAACTCTTCGATGGGCAACGACACTCCGCTCGCCGTGCTCTCGGATCGACCGCAAAGATTGTCACGATACTTTCGCCAACTCTTCGCGCAAGTCACCAATCCCCCGATCGATCCGATTCGCGAAAAACTCGTCATGTCCCTCACGACCTACCTCGGAGCACGTCCGAATCCGTTCGTGCTCGGACCCTCGAACAAGAGAAACGTCCGACTGACCCATCCCGTTCTCTCGACCGAACGCTTCGATTGGCTCGTCGGCCGCGAGTCGCCGTTCTCGACGCGAACTCTCGACCTCACCTTCGAGGCCGAGGCCGGCGAATCCGCCTTCATGGGTCGCCTCACCGCGATTTGCAACGAAGCGGCCAAGGCCGCAGCCGAAGGAGTCGAAGTCTTGGTTCTCTCCGATCGAGGAGTCACTGCGACTCGAGCGGCTTTACCTTCACTTCTCGCCGCCGCCGCTCTTCATCACACGATGATTCGCTCTTCGGTGCGAACGCGACTCTCGCTCGTCGTCGAGACCGGCGACGCACGCGACGTTCACGATCTCGCCTGCTTGATCGGCTACGGAGTCGACGCGATTCATCCCTATGCCGTCTTCGATCTCGCCGACGAGCTCGCTCGCGAAGGCCGCATCGCCGACGCTTCGCTCGCGAAACGCAATTATTCCGAAGCTGCCGGTAAAGGCCTGCTGACCGTGATCTCGAAAATGGGAATTTCAGCGCTTCAAAGTTATTGTGGCGCTCAAGTCTTCGAGATCATCGGACTCGCGGACGAAATCGTCGAAGCGTACTTCGAAGGAACTCCCTCTCGGGTTGGCGGACTCGGCCTGAAAGAAATCGCTCGCGAAACGCTCCTCAGGCACGAAGAAGGTCTTCCGAGGGACGGCGACGTCGAGCGGGATTCACTCGGGCTCCCTTCGGCCGGGGTCGTCCACTTCAGAGCCGAGGGCGAAACGCACTTCTGGAATCCTTCGACGATCGCGAACCTACAGATCGCCACACGGTCGAAAGATGCGAGCGCGTACCGCCGATTCGCCGACGAATCCGATCGCCTCACCGCCGGGACTTTACGCGGGCGCCTCGCGATCAAGAAAAAGCGAGCTTCGGTTCCGCTGGCTCGGGTCGAGAGCGCCGTGAGCCTCGTGAAACGCTTCACGACGGGCGCGATGTCCTTCGGCTCGCTCTCTCCCGAAGCCCACGAAACGTTCGCGATCGCGATGAACCGTATCGGAGCGAAGAGCAATTCCGGCGAAGGCGGCGAAGGTGAGGAACGTTTCGAGACGCTGGAGAACGGCGATTCGAAGAACTCCGCGATAAAACAAATCGCCTCGGGCCGTTTCGGCGTGACGGCTCATTATCTCGTCAGTGCCGACGAGATCCAGATCAAGATCGCGCAAGGCGCGAAGCCCGGAGAAGGAGGAAAACTTCCCGGCCACAAGGTGAATCGACAGATCGCGAAGCTTCGCTATTCGATTCCCGGCGTGACGCTCATCTCGCCTCCTCCCCATCACGACATCTACTCGATCGAGGATCTCAAGCAGCTCATCCACGATCTTCGTAACGTGAATCCTCGCGCCGCGATCTCGGTGAAACTCGTCGCCGCCGCCGGGGTCGGCACGATCGCCGCCGGCGTCGCGAAAGCGGGAGCCGACAAGATCCTCATCAGCGGTGACGGCGGCGGCACTGGCGCCTCGCCCCTCTCGTCGATCAAATGCGCGGGTAGCCCCTGGGAATTGGGCCTCGCCGAGGTCCATCAAACTCTCGTCATGCAGGGACTGCGCGGAAGCGTGCGCCTGGAAACCGACGGTCAGCTCAAGACGGGTCGAGACGTCGCGATCGCGGCGCTGCTTGGCGCGGAAGAGTTCGGCTTTTCGACGGCGCCACTCGTCGCGCAAGGCTGCGTGATGATGCGCAAGTGTCATCTCAACACGTGTCCCGTCGGAGTCGCGACTCAAGACCCCGAGCTTCGA
>JAZKJB010000304.1:0-2494 GCA_040384505.1 Bdellovibrionota bacterium
TCGCGTTTCGGTTCGCGGTCGAGATCGAGGAGCTTTCGTCCGCTCATTCTCATGACCAGACCGAAAGGGGTGA
This sequence comes from Bdellovibrionota bacterium, assembly GCA_040384505.1. Classification (GTDB taxonomy): domain Bacteria; phylum Bdellovibrionota; class Bdellovibrionia; order Bdellovibrionales; family JAMPXM01; genus JAZKJB01. Next base: position 74 of record JAZKJB010000304.1, read on the forward strand.
TCACGAGAAAATACACGAGAGCCATCATCACCGGGCTCACGAACCTGAACAGAATCATGGAAAACCGAAACCAAACGCGGTTCGCGGGCTTCAGAAGGTCGGGATCGAGAAGCGTGACGACGATCAGTCCGAGGGCGACCACGAGCCAAAGTCCGCCATCGAGATGACCGTGAAAGAGGCGAACGCCGCCGGCCAAAACGAAGAGGAAAGCGAACGAAAATCCGAAAGACGTGTCCGATGAGGACTCGTGTTCGAGCCGTTCGAAATTTTCGTGGAGTTCGCCTCGCTTCAAGGGTCTTCCAATGGTGGATTTGAAGGATTTTATAGCACGGCCCCTCGTTATCGCACCATTCCATATGCCCTAGGGGTAGGGGACCTGGACCATGCCGTAAGGCGACACGTAGCCGAAGGAGCAATTGCTTCACAAAGCAGCAAGGCGTGATCTATCGTTTTCGTTTTCCTAATCAGGAGTGTTCCTTGAATCAGGTTCAGTGCGATTGCTTCATCGGCGGCGAGTGGGTCAAAGGCGAAGCGGGAGCGAAGACGGTCGTCTCGCCTCGCGACGGTAAACCGCTCGGTACGTTCAGCGTTCCTTCCAAAAGTCAGATCACTTCGGCGATCGACGCCGCGAACGTTGCCCAAAAGGCGTGGGCGCAAGTTTCGATGAAAGAGCGTTCGAAAGTGCTCTTCGAGTTCAGGAACATTTTGCTTCGCGAAGCCGATGCGATCGCGACTTTGAAGGGCGCCGAGAGCGGCAAGATCTTCGCGGAAGCGAAGGCCGGTCTGATGAAAGGCATCGAAGTCCTCGAGTTCGCGATTTCGATTCAAAACCTGGATCTCGGGGGCCGGGTCGAAGTTTCCCGCGGCGTCAGCTGCGAATACCGGCGCGAACCTCTCGGCGTCGTCGCGAACATCACGCCCTTCAACTTTCCCGCGATGGTTCCGATGTGGACGATCCCGATCGCACTCGCGCTCGGGAACGCTTACGTCTGGAAACCGTCGGACAAAACTCCTCTTACCGCACGTAAAATCGCCGACGCTCTCAGTGAGGCGGGCTTGCCGAAGGGTTTGCTCACCGTGCTTCATGGCGACGCTCCGACCGTCGAGGCGATCATCGACGATCCTCGCGTTCGTGCCATCGGCTTCGTCGGGTCGACGAAGATCGCGAAGCTCGTCTATCAACGTGGAACCGCACAAGGGAAACGCGTCCTCGCTCTCGGCGGCGCGAAGAATCACATCGTCCTCCTCCCGGACGCGAACCAAGAGTTGAGCGGTCTCGGAATTTCGGATTCCTTCACCGGCTGCGCAGGTCAGCGCTGCATGGCTGCGTCGGTCCTTCTCGCCGTCGGCGACGTCGACAAGCACATCGCGAAGATCGTCGAGCGCGCGGGCTCGCTCGAAATGGGCAAAGACATGGGTGCGATCATCACGAAAGACCAAGTGGCCTTCTTGCGAACCGCGATCGACCGCGCGGAAAAAGCAGGAGCCAAGGTTCTTCTCGACGGTCGCAAAGCGAAAGCGCCGGCGGGTTTGGAAGACGGCAACTGGCTCGGGCCGACCGTGCTCGATCACGTCACGTCCGGGTCGGAGGCGGCAGTCAACGAGCTCTTCGGTCCCATCTTGAGCATCGTTCGCTGCAAGGACCTTTCGCAGGCGATTCAAATTCAAAACACGAGCGAGTACGGGAACGCCTGCAGCGTCTTCACGTCGAGCGGACCGTTCGCCGAGCGAGTCTCGCGTGAAGCGCGGGCCGGAATGGTCGGCGTCAACGTCGGAGTTCCGGTTCCACGGGAGCCGTTCTCGTTCGGCGGCATCAACGCATCGAAATTCGGTCACGGCGACATCACCGGCCATCACAGCCTCGACTTCTGGTCGGACGTGAAAAAGGTCACCGTGAAATGGGAACAACAAAAAGACTCCAACTGGATGTCTTGAGGAGCCTCGGACGATGTCCAAAAATACGACGCCAGAAAAGAAAACAGAAATGACCCGCAGCAACCACATCATTCTCGCGTCGCACGCGAATTTGAAATTCAAAGAGACTCTTCCGATCGAGTGGGGGGCGAAGAATCCTCTCGTACGCGGACCCATCGTCGCTTCGGTTTCGAACTCGAAGGCGAGAAACGCGATCGGCGCCCACAGCGGAAGCTACACGGTGTACCGGGCACTCTCGGTGGCACGCGGAAAGTTCCCGCCGACGCATCGACCAGATCTTCACAACACACAAAGTCCGGCGACGATCGGGCCCTTCCCTTCGTGGTTCGATCAGACGAAGATCGTCACGCTCGACCCGTGGGGACTCGATCCGCAAATTCATTTCAAGAAATATTTCGAAGAAGGCTACGACATCCGTCCTTCGATCGCGGTGACTCAAGCTCATTTGCAGATCCCCGAGATCAACGAGGCGATCGACAAAGGCCG
>JAZKJB010000304.1:2504-3386 GCA_040384505.1 Bdellovibrionota bacterium
AGTCCCGGGCCAAGGCGTTCACAGCTTCCTTCCACGCACGATCCATCTGGGCGAGACGGCAAGTTCGCATCCTATTTCAGCGAGATTGTCGTCGAGGATGAGACCGGCAAGGCTCTTGCTATCGACCGCTTGAAGGTCGACGGTCATTTCATCAAGGCGAACCGCGACGTCCGCGTGACGAAGATCGCGATCGAACCCGTTTGGCATTTGCCCGGTATCGCGAAACGTCTCGAGGTCGAAGAAGGCGAGCTCCGCCGAGTGCTGTTTCAAGAAACGGGCGGTATGTACCCTGAGTTCATCACGCGTCCCGATTTGAAAGCTTGGCTGCCGCCGATCGGAAGCACGACGGTTTACATCTTCGGCGACCCCAAAGATCTCGCGAACACGGACGTCGAGCTCACGTGCCGGGTTCACGACGAGTGCAATGGCTCCGACGTTTTCGGCTCGGACATTTGCACGTGCCGACCCTACCTGATGTACGGCATCGAAGACGCCGTTCGAACGGCTCAGCGAAAAGGAGTCGGCCTCATCGCTTACTATCGCAAAGAAGGTCGTGCGCTTGGTGAAGTGACGAAGTTCCTCGTCTACAACGCTCGCAAACGCCAAGAGGGCGGCGATAGTGCGGCGACGTACTTCCATCGAACCGAATGTGTCGCGGGAGTCGAGGATGCTCGCTTCCAGGAGTTCATGCCCGATTGCCTGCACTTCCTCGGCATCAAGAAAATCCACAACCTGCATTCGATGAGCAACATGAAGTACGACGCGATCGTCGGGAGCGGAATCGAAGTCGTGAACCGAGTTTCGATTCCCGATCATCTGATCCCGCAAGACGCGCAAGTCGAGATGGAAGCGAAGAAGGCCGCCGGCTATTTCAACGTCGGT
>JAZKJB010000304.1:3396-9388 GCA_040384505.1 Bdellovibrionota bacterium
GGAAGGCGATCAACGATCAGTTTAAGTTAGACGACCTGAAAAAAGTCAAAGGACGAGCGATCGATGAGTAACCTGGAGCTCAGCCCTGAAGAAATCGAGTTCCTTCTCTCTCCCGTGGCGATTCGCGAACGTGCGGCGAAGATCTTCCAGCTCACCACGGCTGGAAAGACGAATTTCATCTTCCACGAATCGCGAGTCGAACCGACGGTGGATTACGTCATCGGGGTCATCAAGAAAAACTATCCCGATCTCAAGATCCCGTTTCATTCTCGCTGGGGTCATTTCCAGGTCGGGAAAGTCGATCGCGTTTCGCGCGTGAACGCGATGCTTTTCGATCGGGATCCGATGGAGAAGGCCCGGATCAAGCTCGATCTCGTGATCACGTCCGTACTTCTCGACGCCGGCTCGGGACCGATGTGGAAATTCGTCGAATACGAATCGAACAAAACATACACGCGCTCCGAGGGCCTCGGGGTCGCGAGCTTGAACATGTTCTTGTCGGGCGTGATGAGCGGAAGTCGCTCGGAGCTCGCCGCCGACTCGAAAGGCCTCAAGGCGCTCAAGATCAAAGACATTCGCGACAACTTCCAGGTGACGGATTCGAATCCGCTCGAGGGCGTCGAGGGCCGACTGGGTCTATTGAACGGTCTCGGCAAAGCCTGCGAGAACAAGGAAATGTTCAAGAACTGCCGACCCGGGAACATCATCGATTACCTCGCCGAGAAATACGGAAAGAAGATCCCGGCCACGGCGATCCTGCGCGCGGTGCTCGACGGCTTCGGCTCGATCTGGCCTGGGAGACTTTCGACAGGTGGGCGAAATCTCGGAGACGTTTGGCAACACTCCAAGCTGACCGGGAGTCGTGCCTCGGATTCGTTGGTTCCGTTCCACAAACTCTCGCAGTGGATGACCTACTCGTTGATCGAGCCGATCATGGAAGCCGGCTTCGAAGTGACGGGCGTTCACGAGCTCACGGGTCTCGCGGAGTATCGCAACGGCGGACTCTTCATCGACAGCGGCGTGCTCGCCTTCACGGATCTCTCGGCTCAACACAAGAAATGGAAGCCCGACGCCGAGCTCATCGTGGAGTGGCGCGCGCTCACGATTCACTTGCTCGACGTCGTCGGGGACAAGGTGAGAGCGAAGCTCGGACTCACGCAGGAAAACTTTCCGCTCGCGAAAGTGCTCGAGGGCGGAACGTGGTGGGCCGGACGGTTCATCGCCCAGGAGAAACGATCGGGCGGTGAGCCGCCCCTTCGAATCGACAGCGACGGCACGGTCTTTTGATGAAAACGCAAACCGCCGAACGGATGAACGAAATGAAATCGCCCAGCGCTCAAGTCACGGTCCTGAACCACCCTTTGCTCCGACACAAGCTCGGTCACCTTCGTGACAAGAACACGAGCTCCGCGGAGTTCCGGCGCCTCGTCGCGGAGATCTCGCGAGTGCTCGCGCACGAAGTGATGGCGGATTGGGAAGACTTCGTTTCGGTTGAGATCGAGACCCCGCTCGCGAAGACGAAGGTGGAGCGGATTCAGAATTCCCCGGTCGTCGTTTCCATCATGCGGGCGGGCAACGGAATGATCGACGCCGTCCTCGAGATGATTCCCTTTGCCTCGGCCGGCTTCATCGGGATCTATCGCGACAAATTCATTCACAACACGGTCGAGTATTACTTCAAGATGCCGGCCGACATCCAAGGCAAGATGGCGATCCTATGCGATCCGCTCGTCTCGACGGCCGACACGATGATCGCGGCGATCGACCGGTTGAAGAGCTACGAAGTGAAGCGGATCAAGATCCTCACGATCCTCGTGAGTTCGCTCGCGCTCGAGCGTATTCGGCACTTCCATCCCGACGTCGAGATCTTCACCTTGAACATCGAGACCGAAATCAACGACCTGGGTTATCTCATCCCGGGCCTCGGAGACGCTGGTGACCGGCTCTATCAAACGAAGTAGCCCGTACATTCTCGGGGTCGCCGGCGGAAGCGGCTCGGGGAAGACGTATTTCGCGCAAGCCCTCGCGGCTCGCCTGGGCGACGCGCATTGCTCGATCATCTCGCAGGACAACTTCTACATCGATCAGTCGAAGCGCTTCGATTTCGACGGGGGCTCGGTGAACTTCGATCACCCGAGCAGCATCGATTTCGAGCGTTTGGCTTCGACTCTTCGTCAGTTGAAGGCGGGAAGCCGTAGCGAGATTCCGGTCTATGATTTCAAAACGCACTCGCGTCTCGCGCGCACGATCGCCGTCGAACCTAAAGCGCTGATCATCGTCGATGGAATCCTGATCTTTCATTCCGAACCCGTTCGACTCGAGTTCCACGACACGTTTTTCTTCGACACGAAGGAAGATTTGCGCTTTCAACGCCGCCTCGATCGCGACGTGAAAGAACGCGGCCGCACCCCGGAGGGCGTTCACGCGCAGTTCTTCAAGCAGGTGAAGCCGATGCACGACGAATTCGTCGAGCCTTCGAAGCACCACGCGCGTAAAATCATCACCGAAGACACCGACTTTTCGTCGTTCCTCGACGAAGCCTGCCGACTTCTGGCCTAGTCCCAAGTCCGCTCTACGAGACCTGATCTTCGGCTGGCGACGAGTTCGTCAACTCTCCGAAGGTTCGGGTGTCTCATTCTTTCGTCTCGCTTCGAGCGTTTCGTTTCATAACGGTCCGCAAGGCCTTGATCGAGGCGGCGTTACGTTTCCGGAATGAGACGGAAATTCGTCTCCCTGCCTTAAAGAAAAATGAACAATCGCCGAAAAGTGTAGAGAGGTTCGACATCGCAGACGTGTGATTGTCGGAAAGTAAAAGATGCAGAAGTGCTTGGACCTAAACAACTTTGCACCAACGAGAGCGGGCGTCATTCCGACGATCCTGCTTTTCGCATTTGTTTGGGTTTCGTTTGGATGCGTGAAGTCTCCGAGTCCCACGGTGGGAGAGCTCATTCTGATCAACCCTCCCGTCTTCACTTTGAGCGCGTCCAATAACGCGACGGTCACCACGGCGACGAAGTCGATCACTCTAAATGGAACTTGCGATCCCTCAGGCTACGGCTTGTTCTACGCGATCGATCAGACTTCGTCTTGGACGGCGATCCCCGGCGACTGCGTCGGCGGAGCTTTCACGCTCACCGTTCCGATTCATCGAATCAGTACGATCTATGCTCGTGCGAAAACGAAGCTCGCGTTTACCGCGATCGCGCAAATTCGGGTTCATTACGTTCCGGCCCCGTCGTCGACCGCGTTGAGTCTCGCTTCGAGTGCGACGTCGAACGACGACAATTTGAGAAACATCCAAAGCGTCATCGGTCATTCGTATTCCACGCAGACCGTGGCGAGCAGTTCCGTGACGATCGACACTTATCTGCCGGGGATCGTTTATGCGCGGTAAGCACATGAACCTCCTCGCACTCCTGATCGTCTTCGCCTCGAGTGTCGCGCTCGCGTCGGGCGGCGCTCCGCCGTTGATGCCTTTCCAGGGTCGCATGACGGACTCGAGCGGCTCGCCGATCAATCTCTTGGCGAACGTTCAGTTCCGGATTTATCCGGCGGCGGGCTCTTGCTACATCTACGAAGAGACCCAGAGCATCTTGCCGAGCACGCAGGGTATTTTCTCGACCAATATCGGCGGCGGTCTTTCGACCGGTCCGGCGAACACGTTTGCTCAAATTTTCTCGAACGATCCTTCTATTTCTCTGACCACGAGCTGCGGTGGCGCGCCTTACGTGCCGACGACGAACGAATATCGTCGTCTCGAAGTCATCGTCGACGGCGTCGCGATGACGGACATGCAGACGATCGGGTCGTCGGCTTTCGCTATCAATTCGAACTTGCTTGAAGGCCGTACGGCGGCACAGTTCATCCAGACTTCGACGAACTCGACTCAAGCGAACATCGAAACTCTCGTCGGTGGTTCCGGTACCGACGCAGGACTCTTGCACAATCACGACACGCAGTACGCGCGTCGTGACGGTACCGGCGGCGGCTTCACCGGAAGCATCACGACCGCTGGAAACATCTACGCACCGAGCGCGACGGGCACCGTCGGTGTCGGCACGAGTACGACAGCGGCCGACGTTCACATCGCGAAAACGGCGCCGAGCATCTTGCTGCAGTCGGCTTTGGGTGGTGGCGGAACTTCGAAGATCGATTTCTTCGGCGGCAATACCCAGCGCGCGAGCATTCAGGTCAGCGAAGCGACGAGCGGAATGACTCTGAAAGCGGGAACACTCTCCGCTTTGGTCATCGACGCGGCCGCAAACGTGGATATCAACGGTCACTTGAAAGTTCTCGGCACCGTCGGTGTCGGTAACTACGATAACGCCGCTGAGGCTACTTTGATCACCGCACTCACCACGCTCGGCACGGCCGCGCGCGGTAAGATGTGGGTGAACTCGCAAGACAACTCGCTGAAGTACTGGGATGGCGCCGCGGTTCAAATGATCTCGGCCGCTTCGGGCGTCGTGGCTTCGGTTACCGCCGGCACCGGTCTCACTGATTCGGGTACGGCGAACGACCCGGTCTTGAACGTTTCTTACGGTACGATCGCAGGCAGCGCGATTCAAGGTAACGCGACTTTCGCTGGCGATGTCAGCGGTCGTTACACGAATCTTTCCGTCGATGCCATCAAAGGTCGCGCCGTCGACTTCACGACGGCTCCGACCGCCGGCCAAATCCTCATGTACACGACTGCAGCCGGCGGTAAGTTCATTCCGCAAGACGTTCCTGCGGTCGGCATGACGACGTTGAACAATCTCGTGACGCAATCTCAGTATCTTGCCGTTGGAACGGTGGGTTTCGCTCCGAACTGGGTGAGCGCTGGAACGTTGCACACTCTGAACTTCCCGTTCGCGTCGACGACCGGCGTGACGGCGGGCGTACTTTCGAAAACGGATTGGGACATCTTCAACAACAAGCAAAATGCGCTCGGCTATACACCGCTGGATCTCGCGGGCGGCTCGATGACGGGTCCGCTTTACCTGGCGGCCAATCCGACGGCGACACTGGGTTCGACGACGAAACAATACGTCGACTCCGCGATCGCGACGGCCGGTGGGGCGTTCATCAAGTCGGACGGTACGGTCGCATTCTCGGGTAGCCAATCTCTAGGTGGCAACACGCTCACGAACGTTGGTTCGGTCGTCTTCAACGACAGCGGTGCGAATACCGTTGCGTTGCGCTCGGCCGGAACGCTTGCACAATCGTTCACGCTTCGCTTGCCGAACGATCTGCCAGCGAGCCCGGGAATGGTGTTGAGCTCGGACACGACAGGCAACCTCGGCTGGTCCGCAGGACTCACGAATACTTTGAATCAGGCTTACATGTTCGTCGGAAGCGGAGCGAACGTCGCGACGGCAGTCTTGATGTCGGGCGATGCGACTATGGCGAGCAACGGTGTCGTCACGATCGAAGCGAACGCGATCACGACCGGCAAGATCAACGCTGCGGCCGTGACGAACGCGAAACTCGCAGTGAACGCGGTCGCGACGACGAATCTCGTCGACGACAACGTCACGTTCGCGAAGATCCAGAACGTGAATTCGAACACTCTCCTGGGTCGTTATACGACCGCATCGGGTGACATCGAACAAATCGGTCTCGGCGGTCCGCTCGCATTGTCGGCCGGCTCGTTGAACGTGAACATCGGTGCCGGCCTCTCGGTCACGAACGGAACTCTTTCCGCATCGGGCTCGGGCTTCTCGCTTCCGACGTCTCAAGTTCTCGTCGGTAACGGTTCGGGTGTTGCGGCTGCGGTTTCGATGTCGGGCGACGTGACGATTTCGTCGACGGGCGCGACGGTCATCACGGCCAACGCCATCACCGGCGCCGAGCTCGCGACAGATGCGGTGACGACGACGAAGATCTCGGATGACAACGTCACTTACGCGAAACTCCAGAACGTCACGGGTTCGCGCATCGTCGGTCGCTGGACTGGAACTGCTGGCGACATGGAAGAAATCCAAATCGGCCCTGGCCTCACGCTCTCGAG
>JAZKJB010000305.1:0-3883 GCA_040384505.1 Bdellovibrionota bacterium
GAGCTCGATGCCGCCGTGAAGAAGCTAGTGGAGAAGCAAAAGCCCGCACGGACGGCGACCGAGAAGTGGTTGATCGAAACGTTGATGCGGACCGAGTTCAAACGATGGCAAGCGCCGCCGATTCTCAAGGTCTCAGGCCACGCCTTCGGCCGTGGCCGGCGACTGCCTATCGCACACAAAGCAAAGGTTTAAGCGAGATCGAGGAGACCGAGTTGCTTGGGCTGCTTCTCGATTTGCGGGAAGCGCTGCTCGGGTTTCCCCATGAGAGAAATCAACGTCGCGAGCGTCGGTTCGACGCCGTTCGGAGACAAGCGAGTCACCATTTTGTGGAAGAGCTGTCCGCAGTAGGACGCATCCTCTTCGGCGCGGTGAAAGTTCGTCGAAACGATTCCGAGATGTTGAACGAGAGTGCCGAGCCGGTAGTTCGCGAGACCCGGATAAACTTTGCGCGCGAGGGGAAGCGTGTCGAGGATCACGCCTCTCGGCGAGCTCGTTTCATGCTTCTTGATGTCCGCGGTCAGGAACTGAGCATCGAAAGCCGCGTTGTGAGCGACCATCGGGATGTCTCCGCAGAATTCCGCGAAAGCATCGAGGACGTCCGTGACTTTGGGCTGGCCCACCAACATGTCGTCCGTGATGCCATTCACGCGGGACGCGCCTTCGGGCATCGGGATTCCCGGATTGATCAACGTCGCGAAGATGGTCTCGGGCTGGCCGTTCTCGTTGAAGAGAACCGCCCCGATCTCGCAGATTTGATCTACGCCGGGCAAGGTTCCTGTGGTCTCTAAGTCGAAGGCTATGAATCTCATGCGTCCTTTTTTGTAGCAGACGCGCATGCTACGATTCAAGGAGGCAAAGGTGAAACGTGGTGAAAAGGGTTAAGACCCCAAAATCAGTTCTCTTTCTCTTCGTGGAAGAGGGAAGGGAATGGAAAGAGATCGATTTTAAGGGCTCGGGTAAGTCCGTGCTCGACGTCGCGCTCGAGAATCGCCTGCCTCTCAGCCACTCCTGTGATGGAAACGCGACCTGCGGGACCTGCCGGATCATCGTGGTCTCGAGCGAGGAGCCTCTCGAAGAAAGAGGCGAGCTCGAGCAGGAAATCGCCGACGACCGCGGCTTCTCCGATGACGAGCGGCTCGCTTGTCAGCTCACCGCGTGCCCAGGATTGAAAATCAAGATCCCTGTCGGGGATGACTGATCATTCGACGTAAAATGGATTTGAATAAAGCCAGGTGATCCAGCGATTGCCGTCGGGCAACGTGAACGACGTGAAAACGCGGACGATGACTCGGTAAACACCGGGTCCGTGGATCTCGAGCTCGGAGTCGACCGAGTTCGACGACATCAAGTGCTGACCGTCCTTCAAGAACGCCGCTTCGAACGGCGTACGTGGCCTGCGCGGGAGCTTCACGTGGAGTTTCATTCCAGGTTGAAATTTTACCGTGGACCCCATGAGATGCGTTTTCTCGCCCTCTTGAATGTAGGCGACGAAACCTTTCGGCTCACCGAGAACGTCGAGCGACATGTAGAAGTTCCCGTCGGCGATCGCGCTCAAGATCTTTCGGCGATCACCTTCGGCTTCGCCCGTTAGCTCCGAGCGAAGTAGAACGTGATTCGACAACAAACTGAAAGACGTTTGATACGATGGAAACTTGATCGAACCGACTCCGAACGGCGTCGATCTCGCGGTCGCTTCTGCGCCGGCCATTCCGATCGTGTGCCGAGTCGCCGAGAGTTGATCCCAGAGCTCGAGCTCACGCTCGGGTTCTTCGTAGAGCCGGAGCAATGAAAGTGGCGCGTTGAACGGATAGACGATCGCGCTCGCCAAACCGATTTCAAGTTGATGACTTCGAGACCGTCGAGACCTGAGGGATATGCGCCACTCCAGGCAAAGCCCGGCTTCAACGGATGTGCAAGGACGATCAGATCTTGTTTTTCTTCGACGCCACTCTGCGAGAGAAGGTCCGCGAGGATCGTCTGCGTTTGCCCGAGGCTTTCGAGCGAGTGGCGGCGCTGGAGGTCGTAGAGTAAGACCCGCGAGTCGACGTAGCTGTATTCGCCGGCTCCGATGACGAGAAGTTTTCGGTGGTAGCCTTCCGGCAATGCCGGCTTCTCGAACGCGTTGAGATCCGTGAGGATCAAGAACTCGTGCCCGACTTCTTGTGCGGCTTTGATCACGTCGTTCGGCGATCCGCTTCCGAGGCCGCGATCGGTATGAACGTTCGAAACTCCCTTGTAGTCGTAGAAGCCGACGGGATGTTTCGGTTCGAGCTCTTCGGGAATGACCATGAGCTGGTTCTGGCTCAACACCAGACCGTACGTGAAGAGCAGAAAGAAAATGGCGCTAGCGATGATCGTCTTGCGCACGCTTCTTGACCTCGAGGAGTTTGAATTCGTCGTTCAGCGGTTTCGATGACACGATTTCGTAACCCTCTTTCGCGAGGGCTTCAGGCAGAGTTTGATACATTTCTGCTCCGAGCCAGAACGTAGCACCCTTCGGCGTGGAATGAGGATCGAAATCATAAAAGTCGCGGCGATTGAGACCGGCGAGTTTGTGGAACTGTCGCCCCTGGGCGCGAAGCTCGTACGAGAGTGCGGACGCCATCTGATACGAGCCGAAGTACATCTCGCGATCGGCCGTGATCTCCGGGAGAAAGACGTCGAAGCGCGTGTACTCGCTCGTCTTCAGCTTTCGCGAATCGATCGGAACCCAAGGGAAGGCGACCTGCGAGAAGACGATCAGTGTCGCGATCGCCCAAACGCCAGCGGTCCACTTCCACCAGCGCCCTTCGGGTGCGGAGATGAATGCGAGCGACAAGATCGCAGGGTGCGCCATGATCGGCCAATTCGCTTCGACGCGTGCATGGAGCGAAGAATAGAGGAAGAAGAGAATCGGAATCCATCCGAAGAAGCTCAGGAAGTTCGAACGAAACTGACCGCGACCCCGAAGCGCGAACCAGATCACCGTCGGAAACAGCAAGGCGGCCTGCGCGCCGACGTACTCGAACGGCCACACCCAACTGCGCTTTTCCGACGAGAGGCCGTGTTCGAGTTGAAATTCGAACGAAGCCCAACCGTTTCGTGCGTTCCACAGGAGAACGGGGGCGCTGAAGAGAAGCCCAGCGAGCACGGTCAGCGGAACGTAGCTCCAACGAATTCTGCGCCACTGCTTCGTGTAGAGAAGCCAACCGATCGCGATCAGCGGAAAAAGAACGATTGGATACTTCGAGCAAAAGCCGAGTCCGAGACTCGCGCCGAAAGCGAGGTAGAGCGCGGCCGTGGGTTTCTCGACGAGTTTCAAGAGCAGCAAGAGCGAGAGAGCCCAGAAGAACATCATGGGAAGATCGGGAGTCATGACCAGCGAACCGACTCCGAAAAAGGGAGAGAGCGAAACGAACGCGAGCCACATCGTTCGCTTTTTCTCGTCGAGAAAAGGACGAACGATCTCACCCCAGACGAGAACCGTGAGATGACCGAGGATCACGCCCGGAACGCGAGCGGCATTGCCGAAATTTTCGAAGAAAGTGCCGATCCAGAAGAGCCATCCGACCATGGGGGGATGGTCGAAGTAACTCGAGCGCGGATGATGGCCCCACACCCAATAATAAGCTTCGTCGTTCGCGAAGGGCAGCCAGACGCCCAGGGCGATCTTGACCGCCAGGATGATCCACCACAGCCGCAGGTACGAGATCACGGCAGCTCGACGCGTTTCGGTTTACCCAAGTCGCCGGGAACGCCGCGGTCGGTTCCGTTCACGGTCAAGTTCACGGCGCCACCGTCGGTGATGTTCAAGATCACCTTGCGGCTCGCCTTGATGCTCTGAACTTGATCCGCTTTCAAGCTGTAGGACTTCGCTTGTCCGTCGATCGTCGCGTCGACCGTC
>JAZKJB010000305.1:3893-7791 GCA_040384505.1 Bdellovibrionota bacterium
TCTCGGCCGCGCGGCTGACGGTGCCGTACTCGATCACCGCCTTGAAAGCCTCGATCAAGACTTCGAACGTCTTCTTCGAGTCGGGCTTCGCTGTCGGAGAAGGTGAAGGCGAAGCACTTACGACCGCAGCGACGGGCGAAGCCGTGGGACTCGGTGAAGGTTTCGGTGTCGGCGAAGGTTTCGGAGTCGCAGTCGGAGTAGGCGACGGCGACGGTTTCGGAGTTGCCGTCGGAGTCGGAGAAGGCGAAGGCTTCGGTGTCGCCGTCGGTTTGGGAGTCGGCGACGGCGTCGCGGTCGGAGACGGCTTCGGAGTCGCAGTCGGTTTCGGAGTAGGGGAAGGAGTCGCCGTCGGCGTGGGTTTCGGAGTCGCGGTCGGTGACGGCGACGCCGTCGGTTTCGCCGTCGCCGTCGGGGACGGACTTGCGACGATGGCGGCGGGCGATGCCGAAGGCGAGGGGCTCGGGCTCATGTTCGGAGCCGTACCGCCAGGCAGTGGCGACGAACTCGTTTCCAGGCCTTCATTGAGCTGGCCGAGGTTTTCCGACGGAGTCGGGGTCGCCGGCAAAGATTCGATTCCCGTCGGCGGTTTCTCGATGACCGCTTCGCGCTCGTAGCTCTCCATTTTATTTTTGAAGATCACGATCAAGACGACGAGAAGCAGGATGCCGCCGACTGCGGCGACCGTCTTCGTGAGCGACGTTCGCGGATTGATGCTCGCGTCGGCATCGCGCGGTCGCGAGCGGCGTTCGCGCTGAATCGACGTACTCGTCGCGGACGACGACGGCGTCGTGATTCCGCTCGTCGATCGTGACGAGCTCGTCGGCTTCGTCGATCCCATTTCGTCGTAGAAAGTATTCAGCAGGCTCTCGACGTCGAGCTCGAGATAAGTCGCATAGGCCCGGACGAAACCGCGCAGGAAAGTTTTCGGCGGCAGCTTTTCCACGTCGCCGGATTCCATCGCCATGATCGTGCGCACGTTGATCTTCGTCGCGATCGCGACCTCGTTCACGGAGATCCCGCGCCGCTCACGATTTTCCTTCAAGATCTGTCCGGTGATTTTCATCGCTGGTCGTACCCTTTATCTCATGATCTGCAGGAGCGACTCGGCCTTCTTGGCGTAGCGGCTTCCGGGATAGAGGTTGATGACTTCTTCCATCCGCGAAACCGCATCCGACGTGCGCCCGAGTTTGTAGTAGGTCAAGCCGCTGAAGTAGTGAGGCTCGTCGAACTTCGAAATTCGGCAGACGACGACCGCATTGTCGAGGGCGGGAGCCGCTTGCACGAAGTCTCCCATCTCGAACAGCGATCGTCCATAGAGCGTGTGCGCGAGACAATCCTCACGATTGAGTTTGATCGCGTCGGCGAAGTTCTTCTTCGCTCCGGAGTAGTTCTTCTGGCGAAAACGAGCGAGGCCCATGTTCACCCATGCGCGGCTCGGTTCGGTGTAAGTGAGATCTTTGATGACCTTCTCGAGCTCGTTGATCGCTTGTGCGTATTTGCCTTGTTCGATCAGGACCCGCGCATAATTGTTCCGCGCTTCGCTGTAGTCGGGCTTCAAATCGATGGCTCGAACGAGGTGTTTGCCGGCCATGTCGTATTTGTCGCGCAAGAAATAGGCGAGCCCGAGATTGTTCTGAATCGCGGCATTCTGCGGATCGAGTTTTTCGGCGTGCAGCAGCTCGCGAAGCGCTTCGGGATAGTGGCCCTGCTGGAGAAGCGCCGTTCCGTTTCGCATACGGAAGACGGACTCCTCTTTGTTCTTCGTCGTCTGACAAGACGTCATCGAAAAGCAGAGGAGACCGGCGATCGCAATCCGCTGGAAAAAAGCACGGGGAGTCATGGACCCAAGGTATCAAAGAAAAGGTAAACGTACAAAACCCATAAGGTTTCTTGAACCTAGCCGGAAGTCTAGACGCGTTCTAGAACGGCGAGAGTTTCGACGTGGTCGGTCTGGGGGAACATGTCGAAGGGGACTACGGATCGAAGCTTGAAGCCAGCTTCACGGAGTCCGTTCAAATCCCTTCCGAGTGTGACCGGGTGACAGCTGACGTAAACGATTCGGGAGACGTTCGAGGCTGCGAGCGCAGTGATGACGTCGGGTGTGCAACCGACACGCGGGGGATCGAGAAGAAGAATCGAGCCCGTGGGAACGGATTCGTTGGTGAGGAACGTCCCGACATCTTGGATGTGCCAGTTGATGCGTTCCGCGAGGCCCAACGAAACGCTTTGCTCGCGCGCGATCCTGATCGACTCGATGTTGAGCTCGACGCCGACGAGTTTCGAGTTCGGAAGGGCTTTCGCCAGAGGAAAAGTGAAGTTCCCATTTCCGCAGTAGAGATCGTAGATCGTGCCCGTTTGATCGGGTCCCAGAAGATCGACGACCGTCGCGACCACGGCCTGGACCAGGGCTTCGTTTTGCTCGGTGTTCACCTGCGAAAATGCGAGTCCACCGTGATCGACGTGGTCGCCGTCGATCGATGTCGCGTTTCGTCGGGTGACTCCTCCGTCGCGAGTCAGAAGCATCTCGAATCGCCCGGCACCGTTTTTCCCGATCGACGTTTTCAACTCCGGAATTTTCGAAGCGATCGCCTCGTCGGTGATCGGGCAATCAGTGATGTCGACGAGCTCTCGCGATCCCTTCCGAAAGAAGCCGAGACGACCTCGGTCGAAGTGCAACTGCACCCGATTTCGGTATCGAAACGGCTTCGGACTCGGCACGGTGGGCTGAACAGAGTCTTCTGCTGACACGTCGAAACCCGAGAATTTACGGAGAGATTCTCGAACAAGTCCCTGTTTTTGACGAAGCTGCTCCGGATACTCGACGTGTTGCCAAGTGCAGCCGCCGCAGACGCCGGCCACGGGGCAGGGCGGGGTCACTCGGTGAAGGGAGGGTTCGAGAATGCGAACGATTTCGGCTTCCGCGAAACTCTTTTTCACCTGACTCAACTCGACCATCAATCGATCGCCTGGCGCCGCGTTCGGAACGAAGATCACGACTCCTTCGTGACGGGCGACGCCGCGACCGCCGACGGAAAGCCGGTCGATGACGAGCTCGATTTTTTCTCCGCGGCGAAGTTTCAAGGCGCTTGCTCCAAAAACAAAACCCACGACATTGGTCGTGGGTTTTCGATGTCACCGAACTCTCTCGATCGAGAGATCAGGCGTTCACGATCTCTGATTTTTCGAAGAAAAGGGTGATCTCGCGAGCGGCGCTTTCGGCGCTGTCGGAGCCGTGGACGGCATTTTCACCGACCGAGTCGCCATGCTTCGCGCGGATCGTGCCCGGCGCTGCTTTTTTCGGATCGGTCGCGCCCATGATCTCGCGATTCTTCATCACGGCACCTTCGCCCGAGAGAACCAGCAAAAGAACGGGCCCCGACGTCATGAAATCGACGAGCTCGCCGAAGAACGGGCGGGCTTTGTGTTCGGCGTAGAATTCCTCGCACTTTTTACGGCTGAGAACGGTGAGTTTCGCCGCGGCGATCGAGAGACCGGCCTTCTCGAAGAACTCGAGCGTGTCGCCGATCACGTTCTTTTTAACTGCGTTCGGCTTGATGATGCTGAAAGTTTGCTCTTTAGCCATGGCGTGGGCCTCCAGGGAATGTCGTGGGATTTGGACCGGTTCTACCCAGTGCCCTCTTTGATGGCAAGGACTGGATGTGCGATAAGGTCGTCCATGAGCGCACTTTTCAGCCCGTTTCAGATCAAAGACGTCGTATTCAAGAACCGCATCTTCGTTTCCCCGATGTGCCAGTACTCGGCGGTCGATGGTGTCCCGAACGACTGGCACCTCGTTCACCTGGGCGCACGCGCGACGGGCGGTGCAGCACTGGTCATCGCGGAGGCGACGGGCGTTTCTCCCGAAGCGAGAATTTCGCCTTCGGACCTCGGGATCTGG
>JAZKJB010000305.1:7801-11478 GCA_040384505.1 Bdellovibrionota bacterium
TGGTTCGGTCGCCTCGGTTGACGACGATGAAGGGACCATCAAGGATGAGTTACGAGCCCTTTGCGATGGAGCTTTTACGTGGCGAAGTATGGACCGTTCTCGGTGGAAGAAATCGACTCCCTCAAAGCCGTCTTCGACCGGCACGGAATTCGATTCGAGAATCCCCTCAGCGGAGTGGATCCCGACGTCGTGGAAGAAGAAGCCGCTGAAAGCGGGGGTTGGACGGCAACCTTCATCGAACTCGATGACGAGATGTATCAGCTGGTGAAGCCCCAACTCGCCCACATGGAGCGAGCCGTACCTGTCGGCGAAGGCAGCGAAGAGTTAGTCGACGAGTATCTGTGTCTTCGATGCGATCACGTTTCGAATCTCCCGGGGCAATGTCCCACCCACGGTGATGCCCTCATCGAGTTCAGTGAAATCACGAAGGTCAAAGCGGAGCAATCCTCGAAACTCACGAAGACCTTCTTCTACCTCGTCGTCACCCTCGCGGCCTTGGGCTACTCGATCTACGCCCTTCGCCAATAAAAAAAGCCCAGCGTCTAACGTAGATCACCGAAGCGCTTGATGGATGCCCGCTAGAACAGCCTAAGAGCGGAAAGAGTCACTCCGCAAAGGTGTTCGACAGGCCGCGCGGCGCGAGTCTCGTCAGGTTGGCTTTCGCCCAGGGCACGTCGCCTGCACAAGGTGCACGGGTTGGAACCGCCCGGCCTTTTAGTCCTGGAGAAAAAATGAGACTGACGCTCATCGCACTTCTTATCCTTTGCTCGACCATCGCTCACGCTGGCGAGTTCGCCGACGCCCCACTCACGGATCTTCGAACGAAGAAGCACGGCTCCAATCAGGAAGCGAAGCCATGGCATGACATCTTCACGCGCCCCCTTCTTCCTGTCTCGCAATTCACGGTCGTGAAAGAGCGCGCCCGCCTCGCCGGTTCGGGCGAGTCGAATCGCGAGAACGGGCGTGACGCTTTCGGCAATGGTGTTTCGAGAAGAACGGATAAAGTTTCGTTCCCGCAGTATTTGGCAGACGCGAACTGCACGATCACGGGGTATTTCAACGAAGATCGAGCAGCCAAACTCGACAAGGGAGAAGTCTACGTTCTTTTCAATATCTCCGAGGATTCGCGCACTCGATATTCGGAGGCCCAACAGCGAGTCATGACGATCCCGACGGTCGTGCTTAGTCTGACTTCGTTGAACTCGAATCCCCGTTTTCTGACGGTCGAATGCCACCTCTTCCCGGATTCGACGATTCGCCAGCTGCTTCGAGCACTCGACGGAACCTTCAGCATCCGCCGCTAACACCAAACGAAAAAAGCCCGGCATCTCCACCGAAAAAAAGGGTACGGACACACCTCTGCGCCGCCTAGTGGCGCAGAGGTGTGTCCGTACCCTATCCAGTCACCCTCGCGGCCTTGGGATACTCGATCTACGCTCTCCGCCAATAAAAAAAGCCCAGCGCTTCCACCGGGCTTCAATCTAAAAAACCGAAAACGTAAAAACGGAACCGAAACGGGTGCCTCGAACGGCTTCGGCTACGGCTGCCGAAAACGGAATCCCCCGTTCACTTACCGATCTGTTTGGCCAAAGTCGTTCCCATGTCCGCGGGCGAACGCGAAACCGCGCAACCAGCACTTGCGAGCGCTTCGAATTTTGCCTCGGCCGTTTCGTGACCGCCCGAGATGATCGCGCCGGCGTGGCCCATGCGCTTTCCCTTCGGAGCCGTTGCGCCCGCGATGAAAACCGTTACCGGTTTCTTGAACTCGCGTCGGATGTATTCGGCCGCTTGCACTTCCGCGGTTCCGCCGATCTCACCGATCATGATGACGGCATCGGTGTTCGGATCGCGATTGTACATTTCGAGCACGTCGATGAAGTTCGTGCCGTTCACCGGGTCACCGCCGATGCCGACGCAAGTCGACTGACCGAGACCGATTCGCGTGAGTTGACCGACGGCTTCGTAAGTCAAAGTGCCCGAGCGCGAGAGAACGCCGATGCGTCCCGGTTTGTGGATGTGGCCGGGCATGATTCCGATCTTGCACTCGCCGGGCGTGATGACGCCGGGGCAGTTCGGACCCACGAGGCGCGTCTTCTTGCCCACCATGTAACGTCGCACCTTCACCATGTCCAAAACTGGAATGCCTTCGGTGATGCAAACGACGAGATCGAGCTCCGCATCGACCGCTTCCATGATCGCGTCCGCTGCTCCCGGGGGAGGAACGTAGATCACCGAAGCGTTCGCTTTCGTTTTCTCCACGGCTTCGCGAACCGTGTTGAAGACGGGGAGACCGAGGTGCATCGAGCCGCCTTTACCAGGCGACGTTCCGCCGACCATCTTCGTGCCGTACGCGATCGCCTGCTCCGAGTGGAATGTACCTTGTGCTCCGGTGAAGCCTTGGCAAATCACTTTCGTGTTCTTGTCGATCATGATCGCCATTACTTGGCTCCTTTCACTGCAGCCACGATTTTAACGGCGCCGTCAGTGAGGTCGTTCGCGGGAGTGATGTTGAGTCCGCTCTCCGCGAGAATTTTTTTCCCGAGCTCCACGTTCGTGCCCTCGAGGCGAACGACGAGTGGAACTTTGAGGCCGAGCTCCTTCGAAGCCGCGATGACACCTTCTGCGATGATGTCGCACTTCATGATGCCGCCGAAGATGTTCACGAAGATCCCTTTCACGTTCGGATCTTTGAGAATGATCTTGAAAGCCGCGGTGACTTTTTCTTTATTCGCGCCGCCGCCGACGTCGAGGAAGTTCGCGGGCGATCCGCCATGCAGCTTGATGATGTCCATCGTCGACATCGCAAGACCTGCGCCGTTCACGAGGCAACCGATGTTGCCGTCGAGCTTGATGAACGCGAGGTCGAAGTGGCTCGCTTCGATTTCATGCGGATCTTCTTCGGTGAGATCCCGGTGTTCCAATATTTCCGGATGACGATAGAGCGCGTTCGAATCGAAGCTCATCTTCGCGTCGAGAGCGATGACGTCGCCGTCGCCCGTTTCGACGAGGGGATTGATCTCGATCGCGACACAGTCTTTTTCTTCGTAGGCTTTGTAGACCTGCGTGAAGAATTTCGCCGCCTTCATCGCGACTTTGTCTTTCATCCCGATCGCGAAGGCGATCTGGCGCGCTTGAAAACCTTGAAGGCCCACGGCCGGATCGATTTCCACTTTGTGGATCTTCTCGGGATGATGTTCGGCGACCTCTTCGATGTTCACTCCGCCTTCGGCGGACGCCATCAAGATCACTCGTCCCGTCGCGCGGTTCAGGAGAATCGCGGCGTAGTATTCTTTTTTGATGTTACAGCCGGCCTCGATGTAGACCTTGTTGACCTGTTTTCCCTCGGGTCCCGTTTGAATGGTGACGAGGTTCATCCCGATCATCTTCTTGGTGAGGTCGCGAACTTCGTCGAGCGACTTCGCGACTTTCACGCCGCCGCCTTTTCCTCGGCCGCCCGCATGGATTTGCGCTTTTACGACCCAGACACTTCCGCCCATGGCTTTCGCAGCTTCTACGGCCTTGTCGGGTGATTCTGCCAATTTGCCCGCGAGAGTCGCGACGCCATACTGGCGAAGAACTTCTTTCGCCTGATACTCATGAATGTTCATCGAGAACCCTTCTTATTTCGGTGATCTGCGTATTCTGCGCGACAGAATCGCGGGGGTCAAATTCCGTGG
>JAZKJB010000306.1:0-6597 GCA_040384505.1 Bdellovibrionota bacterium
ACTTTCTGAGTGGGCGACTTGATTGCGATCGTCATTCGTTTCACGACCTCACCCGTGGGGTCCAAGAGAACCGCATACGGAGACTCGAGTTTCGCCACCAGACGATCGCCCGGAAGAAAATGTCCGATCGCCGAAAGAGTGACTTTGGCCGTCGACTTGTAGGACTTCTGCTTGATCGCGAGCATCGCCCATTCGATCGGATTGAGAGCTTCGACTTTGGCGACGGAAATCACCGGAACACTGAGATGGGGAAGTGAGAGGAAGGGTTGAAGGCCTTCGTTTCTCGCGGCCGCGTGCAGACCTTGGCGCATTCTTCCATAGGGTGTCGGAGCGTAATCACCAGAAAAATCGACGTAATCCGGGAGCTCGCTGACGGGAAGAATCTGATTGATGCCGCCGGCGACGACCGTCGCGACGGTCGAAGTCACGTAATAACCATTCTCGCCGACCGAAGCGCCGATTCCTTTATCGCGAACCGAGATCACGATCGACTTGGAATCGACGATGCTGACGTCCGGAATCGAGAACTTGTGTCCACCCGCGAGCGTGATCGTCGCCGGCATTTTCGCGAGTTTCCCGCCGTGATTCGAAAGCGCGATGTGCGTGAGTAGAAGGGGTTCTCCGCGGCGAACCTTTGGCGAGTTGCTGCGCGAAATCCACATTCCGTGGACTGCGAGCCGTGGAGCGATCTCGACGATGTCGGAATGTTCTTTTCCATCTTTCGTCTTCAAAACGATTTGATCCGCACTGTAAGCGATCGGGCCGTTCCAGAGATCGGTCGCGTTTTCGTGAACGCTCACCTTCGAACGAAGCGACCCGGGATCGCCGAGACTCGTGTTTTTGGTCAAATCCAGCTCATCGGTCACGGACTTGAGGACCGTTCCGGGTTCGCAGTCGGCGTCCAGCGCCAGCTCCTTCGAGCAATCGAGAAGGGAGATCTTGAAGAAAGCTTTTCCGTCTTTGCGGAACAAAGAGGCGTGGAGCTCTTTGCCTTTGAGCGCAGTCTCGTTCTGACCATCGATTCGCGCGAGCCGGTTGATGAAGGCCCGAGCGTTCGGCGCGCTTTCGGCGACTTGGGCGGAAACCAAATTCGGGATCATCATCATGAGAACCGGAACCATCGCGAGCTTTTTCATCTCGAACTCCTGTCGGGCGCCTGTCGTTTGATTGAGTGGGCCGACGGGGGAGTTACAAACTTCGGACCAAACCAAATCGAATTGGTTCAGTTTGGGAGCGAGTGAAACGTGACGTGCCGAAATTAGTTAGACAGCGGTGCCGAGTCCGCTCGGGTGGTTCACTCGCGGTTGCCGACGAATACCGTCAGGATTTTGCCGAGGTCTCTTCCTTTGGATCGTCCTTCGAGCCGAACGCGCCGCCGCCGGCCCCGTAAAGTCGAACTTCGTCGCCGATCGCGAGCTCGAGGCGTCCCTCGGCGGAGTCGACTTTCTCCGCATCGGTCGAACCCGCGCGAACGATTTCGATCGAAGCCGCCGAGCCTGAGCGTCCACCTGAATGACCTTCGTGTTTCACACTCGATGCGCCCAGTAGCCAGGAGAGTCGTCCCGCTTCGCGCAATCGGAACGAAACGAGTGCGCCGTCGCCCCCGAGTTTCTTTCCTTTTCCGCCGGAGCCCGTATGCGTTCCGAGTGCCGTGAGCTCGATCGGCGCTGCCGCTTCGAGGATCCCGGGGCTCATCGGTCCGGGACCTGCGCCCCAAACGGGCAGCGCATCGGAACCTTCGCCGGTCGCCGTAGCGCCGGCACCCGGAGCAATGTGGAGCGTGAGCTTCTTCACTCCTCCGAATTCCATTTGAGCGAGAGCGGACGTTCCCGCGGAGGAAGCGACGTCCAAAAGCGGATTCAGCTTCGCGAACGCTTTCACGACGGTTTCGCAAACCGCAGGGACGA
Source organism: Bdellovibrionota bacterium (assembly GCA_040384505.1). Taxonomy (GTDB): domain Bacteria; phylum Bdellovibrionota; class Bdellovibrionia; order Bdellovibrionales; family JAMPXM01; genus JAZKJB01. The sequence goes on from JAZKJB010000306.1 coordinate 1,908, forward strand.
TCGTCTGAAGCCCGCGCTCGGTTCCGATCGCGCCTTTCCAATTCAAGAGAGTATTGGAAGGAGCGGAGATTTGAAAATGTTCGAAGACGGCGGCGTTCACGGGAACGTTCTCGTCGAGAAGTGCTAGCACCGTCCAGACGCACGCGCCGAGAGCGGTGAGATCGGTGATCGCGTGACGTTCAGACGTATCCGTCCCTTTGAAATCGAAAGAGACTTTGTCGTCGGTGACTTCGAGATGGAGTTTCAACGTCTCTTTGGCGGCGGGGATGCGGCGAACGACATTCATCGTCCCGAGAGGGAGCCGATGAAGCAGAGTCGCGATCAGCTTTCGCGAATCGTTCAGGTACGACTTGATCGAAGTCGAAGAGAGTTGGGTTTTCGGATCGCGCGCGATCGTTTTCAAGCGCTGCGTGATCTCCAGGAGGAGTCCCGAATACTTTTCGACCGCGGGCGCGAAACCGACTGGCGTCGCGGGATGGCTCGCGATCGCGTTCAGGAGATCGCGATTGATCTCACGCTTGGACGCGAGTGGCGTCGGAGGAATGCGAACACCTTCTTCACTCAAGAGACCTTTTTCGCCCCAGCTCTCGGAAAGCCTGAAGCGAAGAGCCAGCAGCATATCGAAACCGGGCTCGAGGGCGAGCGCGGTGACGAGAGTGATCGAAGCGAGCGACGTTCCGCCCGAGGCGGGATCGTTGACGATCGCGAGATCGCCCTCTTTCAGTCGGAGATACTGGTTGCAGATCGACGCCGCTTGCGGAAGCGAGGCGAGATCGGCAGGGGACGAGGCGCGAACGTGAATCGCGGTTCCGTCGGATTGAAGCAAAGCGAACGAGAGATCGCGATCCGACGCCGGCTTCGCGAGGCGTTCGAACAAAGCGTGGAGAAGCGCCGAGCGCGCCATCGAGAATTCCCAGCTCATGCGGGTCCTCCGTTCGATCGCAGTACGAGATCCGCGAAGGTCGTCTTTGCTTCGACGTCGAAGGTGAGATCGGGACGGCGTTTCGCGAGAAGCGGTGCGAGGATCGGTGCGAGGGGCCCGAGAAGTGCGATTTTCGTTTTCGCGGGATGGACCGCGAGATCGATCGCGATGCGTTCGATGGCGGCGCGCTCGAGGTCGGCCGCGATCGTCTTCGCGTCGGCGATCCGGCGACCCGGTTCCGCGAGATGTTTTCCGACGGTGAACAGGGCTTCTAGAATCCGCGGTGCGCTTTTCTCCTGGATACGATCGCTGAACGCGTCGATGGCGGTCGTCAAACGACCTTGAACGAAAAGCACGTCGAGAAACGTCAGCTGGTGAGATTTTCCGAAGAGCATCGGGCCAGGCTCGAAGCCGCGATCGACGGCCGTCCAAACCGGAAAGGGCCAGAGTTCGGTCGCGATCTGGCAGGTCGGCTGAACGGCGAGCGTTCGCGATTGGGCGTTTTCCACCGAAGTGGAAGCATCTACGATTTGGAAGTCTTCGAGGCCGAAGATCAAAGCCGTTTTCCGATCACTCTCCTTGCCGCCGGAAAGGCCTCCGCCGATCGCACGCGACGTGCCTCCACGCAAGCCGCTCGCGGTGAAGGCGGCGGGATCGTTCGAAAGTCCGCGCGACGTCCACGCCGAAATCTTCCACGACGAGGCGCCTTCGGCATCGAGCGCCGAACGAATCGACTCGACGTCTTCACGGACGACGCTCTCCACGTAGGCCGCTTCGCTCGCGTGCGTCCAAGCTTTCGCTTCGCTTTTTCCGACCGATGGCATCTCGTGGCTCGCGCTGACGCGAAAGCCTTTCTCGCGAAGATAAGCAGCCGCTTGGCGCTCGTGCTCGGGGTTCGCGCTCGAGTGGCGGAAACCGAGGGCCACGTCTTTCACTTTCAAAAGCTCGAGTTTCCCGACGAGGAACTCGAGCTCTTCCATCTTCAAGGGTTTCTCGATCTTCCCATCGACGCTGATCCGTTCGTCGATTCCGAAAACGTTGTCTTCGGGAACCGGAGTCCACGCGCGCTCCACCGAGAGGACGGGACCGGTGCGCCGCGAATGGCGTGCCGTGCGCGCCCACGACTCGAAGCCCGAGGTCACGAAGAGCGCCGGTTGTGAGCCTTGCCTGCGCTCGAGCGCGGACTCCGTTCGCGACGACGCGAACACGAGCTCTCCACCGACTTCACGATCTTCGATCGCGCGCAGAGCTTCTTTGATGCCTTCACTGAGGGATTTTTTCGGGAGGAACCAACGTGAGAAGTCCTTGCCGCGAATTTCGGCAAACGAATCACCCACCCACAAACCGAGACGGTGCACGAGGAACTCCCCAAGACAAACGGAACGAGAACGAGAACTGGAACCGAAACAGAGCTACCGAGTCTAACGAGTCACGAGAGGGTTGACCAGCGCTAGAATCCGGGGTGGAAATGAGTGCCTATGAGCACCTTCATCGTGACAATCGATGGTCCTGCGGCCAGCGGCAAATCGTCCGTGAGCCGTGAGCTCGCGCGACGCTTCGGCTGGAGCTGGGTTTCGACGGGTGCGTTTTACCGTGGCCTCGCGTATCTGGCGTGGGTCAAAAAAGCCGATCTCAAAGACGAAGAAGGTCTCGTGAAGCTCGCCAACGAGACCAACTGGGCGGTCAAGATGACCCCCGAGCAGACCTGCGTCACTCTCGACGGCAAAGACGTGACCGACGACGTGGGCAAAGAGGAAGTGGGTAACGTCGCCTCCAAGATCAGCTCCTTCCCGAAAGTCCGAACGGCCCTCCTTGAAGCGCAGCGCCGTTGCGCCAAAGGGGAGTCGGGCCTGATCGCCGAAGGTCGCGACTGCGGAACGGTCGTCTTCCCCAAAGCGAATGTGAAGATCTTCCTCACGGGTCGCGCCGAAGAACGAGCCGCTCGCCGCGCTCGGGAAGAGGGTCGCGACGTCGACCACTTGATCACCGAACAGAAAAAGCGGGACGACCAGGACGCCAATCGCAAAGCGGCGCCCCTTCAGGCTCCCGCCGACTCCCATGTCATCGACTCGACCGACCTCAGCCTCATGGAAGTCGTCGAAAAAGCGGAAGAACTCGTTCGCCAACACGGGCGCCAGCCCGTCAGCGAAAACGCCCGCTGACCCCCCCCCGATATCCCTTTGACATGGGCTGCTCAAACCCACATAACAGACTCTCCGCATTCCCACCGTAGTGAACCAAGAGCGTGTTTTTGGTCAGCTTTTGGATTCGCACGTTAATCGGGAGTCGGACGAGACTCGGGACGAATAGAGCCCGAAATCTCAAAGGAGGAAACAAACATTCTTATGACTAAGACCAACCTTACCAAGGCTCAAATCGAGCACGCGAAAATCATGGCGCTTCTCGATGACGAGAGTTCCAAACGACAGGTCACCGATTTCACCGACATGTTCGAAGCATCGGTGAAAGAAAAAGACTTCAAAGTCGGAGACGTCGTGCAAGGCACGGTTGTCGAAGTGCAGAGCGATTACGTTCTCGTCGACATCAAGTACAAATCCGAAGGACTCATCCCGATCAACGAATTCCGTATGGTCGAAGGTCAACGCCAGGTCAGTCCCGGCGACCAGGTTGAAGTCTACATCGACCGAGTCGAAAACGAGAACGGCATGGTCGTCCTCTCGAAAGACAAGGCCGACATGCTCCGCGCATGGAACGACATCTCGCGCGCAGCTGAAAACGAAGAGCTCATCGAAGGTACGATCATCGCCAAAGTCAAAGGCGGACTCTCGGTCGATATCGGCGTGAAAGCCTTCTTGCCTGGATCGCAGATCGATCTGCGCCCGGTCCGCAACATGGACATCTACATCGGCAAGAAATATAAATTCAAAGTCATCAAGTTCAACAAGAAGCGCGGGAACATCGTTCTCTCGCGTCGCGCTCTCCTCGAAGAGGAACGCGAGAACCTCCGTTCGCAGACTCTCGATGCGATGAAGGAAGGTTCGATCGTCAACGGTATCGTGAAGAACATCACCGACTACGGTGCGTTCATCGATCTCGGTGGCATGGACGGACTGCTGCACATCACGGACATGTCGTGGGGCCGCGTGAAGCACCCCTCGGAAATCTTGAACATCGGCGACGAGATCAAGGTTCAAGTCCTGAAGTACGACACGGAACGCGAACGCGTTTCGCTCGGACTCAAGCAGCTCCAGTCGGATCCGTGGGAATCGGCGAAAGCCGGCTTCCCCCCGGGAACCAAGGTCAAAGGCAAAGTCGTTTCGCTCGCGGACTACGGCGCGTTCGTCGAACTGGCTGAAGGCGTCGAAGGCCTCATCCACGTTTCCGAAATGTCGTGGACGAAGCGCGTGAAGCACCCGTCGCAAATCGTGAACGTCGGCGACGAAGTCGACGTCGTCGTTCTCGAAGTCGACAGTGCCAACCGCCGCATCTCGCTGGGCATGAAACAGCTGATGCCGAATCCGTGGGTCGAGCTCAAAGAGAACTACTCTCCGGGCACGATCATCGAAGGCGAAGTGAAGTCGATCACCGACTTCGGCATCTTCGTCGGCATCGAAGAAGGCATCGACGGTCTCGTTCACATCAGCGACTTCTCTTGGACGAAGCGTGTGAACCATCCCTCGGAGCTCTTCGCGAAAGCGCAAAAAGTCCGCGCGGTCGTTTTGGGCGTCGACATCGAGAACGAACGTTTCTCGCTCGGCCTGAAGCAGCTCGAGTCGGATCCTTGGGCGGCGATCGACGAGAAATACA
>JAZKJB010000307.1:0-16064 GCA_040384505.1 Bdellovibrionota bacterium
AATCGCTGTCTCGCGGTTTTCGAGGACGATCTTCTGGTAGTGCTTCACGTCTGCGAGTTTCACCGCGCCGCTATTGATCGGGGCATTGAGCGCGAGGGATTCGACGATCATCGTGTACATCGACACGCCGGGGATGGTCGCCACTTGTCCTTGCGACTCTTCCACTTCTTTCTTGTTTTTCGCGAGCACGAGCTCTTGCAGATGATTTTGGATGTGCATCGTGAGCGCGATCGCGTCGAAGTTCGCGTCCTTCTGCTCGTCGTTTTGGACCGGTTGCCCTGCTCCGTCCGTCTTCACTTTCGTGAGGATCTTCGGAAGAGTGGAGTCGGTCACGAAGCGCTGAACGGCCAGGAAGAACTCGTGCGTGGCGGACTCTTTCAGGATGTCGCGTTCTTCGAGATCTAGAGTTCCGCAGATGCCCCACGCTTGGTATTCGAACGCCTTGAAGTACTTCGCCGCGTGCACGACTTTGTCCGCGGTCTCGATGACTTTGAACGTAAGAGCGTTCAAGAGCGGCTCGCGCGATTGCTCGGCCAACGCCTGGCGCGAACCCTGGCAAAGGCCGCTCGTGATCCGCGTGAGCTCGTCCGTTTTGCGAGAGAGCTCCGGGAGAGTGTCCATTTTGTCGGAGAGAGTCTCCGTCAGTGTTTTCATCTGATCGAGACTGTCGTTGGTCGCTTTGATCTTGGATTCCGTGTTCGCGACGTGCTCGTTCGTCTGACGAACGTTCTCGTTCATCTGCTTCGTCGTCTGGTTCATCTCGACGGTTGCATCGTGCATTTCTTTGAGCTGATTGAGCTGATGACAGCCGGACGACAGGAGTCCCGTGACACAAGCGAGGAGGAGGGCGTTCGACGTTTTCATTGGCTATCCTTCTTTTCGGCCTTCTCTCGGCCTTATCTGCTCAAATCGTTCAAAAACTGTTGTGATCCAAAATAGCTTTCGAGATCCACGACGCGGCTGCGCGATGCACCTACGTTGACCTTCGCCGATGACGGCTGGTCGATCAGTCGGGGATCGGTCATCATGTCCATCGTGATCGGGCGATCGCTGCGAATCACGAGACGCTCGTTCGAGTCCTGTTTGCCGACGGTGTTTCGCATCACTTGCTGAAGCGCGTACCACTGGCCGCCCGTATCGCCGTCGATGCACGACGCGAGCTCGGAGCCGCTCGCGCCCCAGCGACGTTCCGGGCAGTGATAAGGATCGAAGCTCATCGAAGGCAGGCGACGAACCATTTCCGTGAAGGTCAAGGTCACTCGTGAGCCGTCGGACTTCGCGTACGTGACCTTGCAGGTATTGTTCAAGAGCGAAAGACGCGCGAGCATCGAGCGTTGGAAGTCTTGGGCGCTGCCGTCGAACGTGAAGCGATACTGGCGGCGAGTCCCTTGCTTGAATTTCGTGATCGCTTGGCGCGGAAGATCGGCCGCTGCGAAGCGGAGACGGCCATCGCGGCTCGGTGTCGAATAGGCTTCCCATTCACCGGTCGTCGAGAAGACGTTGTCGGGGAGTTCGACGGGATGCGCACGGCGATTCATGCCGGCGTGGATCGCGGAATCGATGTCCGCGGTTCTCTGCTTCAAGACTTCACAGAGTGAAACCATGTAGTCGCCGACGACGGTGTCGGTCTGAAGCGGAGCCGAGCCCGAATAAAGGCGCATCATCAGGAAGTCGAAGAAGTCGATCGACGCGAAGCCGGCTTTCCATGCGTCAGGGCGAACCGACGAAGCGGGTTCGATGTTCGAATCGGGACCGAACCACTGCTCGAGTGAGAAGAGGCCACGCTCGAAGAGCTCTCTGTCGGAAGCGCTGCGAACCGCGGCGTTGTACAGATAGCCGCCGATCCATTGTCCACCGATCGCGCGCAGCGGGCGCCAGTTGAAAAAACCGAAACCATGATCGGGGCGCGAGCGGTCGAGTGTCGCCGGCTCGATGATCTTCACTTGAAGCGAGTTGTCCGGGTGCGCGTCGACGACTCGAATCGTCCCTTTCGCTTCGATGTCGTAGACGATGAGGATGTGACCATTGGAATGAACGATCGTTCCGGGCTTGATCCCGTTGCGGTCGATCTTCACGGGATAGACATCGGAAAGGTCGTAGTTCGGAGTGAGTGCGCCCACGCGAAACGTGCTCGTAGAGACGGCGCCGAGCATGTTCGACCAGTAGTTCACGAAGTTCAGCTCGCGGCCCGGAGCGACGGGGATGTTCGATGCGATTCTTTGCGTGAGATTGTTGCCGTAAGGACTCGATTCCGGCTTCGCCTTCGTGAGATCGGCTTCGTTCACGAAGCTCGAAGCGTACGGTTGCGCATTCACCTGCACGCCGTAGGCGATCTGCATCGGGAGGCCGTTTTTATAGGCGAAATAGTTTCTGAGGAAGTACGGGAAATCCGCGCAATCCGAATACAAGACGAGTCCCTGGGGATCGGTGCTCGCGTACGGGTTCACGCTCGGGTCGCGCATGTAGCTTTTCAACGTGCGCTTCGGGCTTCTCTCGACGGCGCGGCCGAAGGCTCGAACGAATTCGTTGAAGCGCGCTTCGTCGTTTTGATCCCATTCGGCTTTGCTGACTTTGATGGGCATGTAGGGGCGTGGCTGCTCTTGGAATTCCTTGATGGCCGCGGCGGCCGCTTCGTCGGCGGCTGCGAACGAAACACCAGGGCGTGAAACGACGGCCGCTGCTGCGATCAGCAGTCCGAGAGACAAGACATTCAGACGAGATCTCGACGATGCCGACATCCGGATCCACTCCACGTACGAGGGTTTTGAGCTCTACCAAGTAGCTAAGTTCTTCAAGAAAGGTGCCCATCCTGCGCTCGCGCGGGGATCGTTCAGTTCGAATTCGGCCGGGGTGACGAGCCGAATATGGTCACTCGGGGCCCGACAAAGGTCGGGAAGTGTTAGGGCGTCCTTGAGCTCCTACTCTAGGGGGCTCAAGCTTGAAAGAGGAGACATAAACCGAATGACCATCAATCGCCGCTGCGCTGCTCTTTTCACTGCCACCGTTGGCGTTCTCTTCGCGACGTCGTGCACGTCACAGCAAACGAGAACGCCGAGCGGAATCTCGGCGTCGTTCGTCACTCCGACCGCGGAGCAGCTTTTTCTGAAAGGGAAATTCGCGGTGCAAAAGAGTCCGCTGAAGTTCCTCGACGAAGACAACTTCGGGAAAGAGCTCGACTTGAGCGAGCGCCGTCCCGTCGCCGATCTGCGCGGCACGATCTTCGAGCAGAAATACTTCCGCGAGGGAACGCGTCTGATCGCCAATTTCTATCATCGCGGTGAGTTCTACATCGCGCGGATTCCCGATCGCGCGGTGAAGAACGTCTATTTCCAACTCTCGTACTTTCCGCCGAAAGCACTGGGTCGGTACATCGCCGCGCATTCGCTCCTTCGCTTCGAGCTTGCCGCTCCGATCGAGCTCGTCGCGAAGATGCCGACGATCGAAGAACTCGAGCTCATGGCGAGAGCGACTCCCGAAGACGAAATCAAAATGATGCCGGCGCCGTTGACCGGTGAAGAGAATCTCGTGCGCAACGTCGTCATCTCGGCCGAAGCTCAATGGGTGAAGAACGACAAATACAAGAAGTACAGTTTGAAGCGGGGCATGCTCGGAGCGTACATCCAAATCGTTCGCTTCGTGTCGATGCAGACGCGCTTCGAAGGTTTCTACTCGACCGGAAATCCTGCGACGCAAGTCCGCTTCCAGCTGAAAGACGAAAACAGTGGCGACAAGATTCTAGCGGAAGCGCTTCGCACGAGTGAAAGCGACGGGCTCACGAAGCTCTACGACACCTTTTGGTACAACTGCACGACGATCGCCTTCGACATGGTCGAGCGCGCCGAAGGGATCAAGGATCAGCGTCTGGGCTTCATCAGAAGCTTCATGCAAAAGCGCATTCCCGTCGCGGCTCCCGCGAAGCTCGAGTCCTACGGTGCGATCGAAGCCGAGCCGATCGGTCTCGACCCTTCGCTTTTCGACGACTCGGAAGAAGCGTATCAAGACAAGATCGCCATCCCGAAACGAGAGCTTTGCCCGGAGGCGTTCGAAGACGAGAACTGCGATCACGTGAAGGCCGCGGTGGATGCGTTGAAAGCGGCCGGCAGAATTTAGTTCCGCCGTTCTACGTCCGATAAGTCCTATGGTGCTTGGCGGGGGCCAGGGTATCTCATTTCGAGACGGAAAGGACGATCACCATGAACAAGTTTAGAATCACCATGAACAAGTTCAATGCGACAGCGTTCGCGATGCTCGTCATGTTCAGCAGCGTCGGCTGCGGAAAACTCGAATTCACTCAGAATCCACTCGAGGAGATCAAAATCCCGAAGATCTTGAAGCCGACGGCTCAAGGGGTCGAGATCGTCTCCGGCGCGAGCATCGGCCAACGGACGGTCTTGAACGGCTATCAAGTCGATGCTTCGGTGGGCGCGATGCGCGACAAACTCGAGACCGTGACTCCGAACGGGTACACGATCTATCACGGCGTCAAGGGCTCCATCGTCTCGGACGAGACGACTTCACAGTAAAAACCCAATTCAGATATCTGATATCTAGATATCGGATATCCGATATCTGAATTTCATTACATGAATGGGGCCCACGGATCCTCGGTTTCCGAGGAGGGGCGTTCGGCGACGATTTTGCGGAATTCGTCTTTCGAGATTCGGTCTTCCATCTTTTTGTCGGAGCCGCTCTTGAAGGCTTGCTCGACCGCGCGTTTCACCTGCGCGTCCGAGAGGGCGCGAGTGACCTTGGGCTTTTTCTTTTTCGGCTGACCCTTGCTGTCCATCGCCATCACGAGATTCGGATTCATCTCGACGTTGCTCGCCGAGCGAAGGCCTCTCTCCATTTCGGAGCGCGTGATGTAGCCGTCACCGTCGGCGTCGAAGAGGATGAAGAGATCGTCGGCGCGAGTGGCACGCTCGGCTTTCGTGGTCGCGCGATCTTGGGCGCCGAGCGAAGGTTCGCTGGGAGTCGCGCAAGAGCTCAAAGCGAGCGTGAGGAAACAAAAAGCGGGAACGAGAAAAATCGAGCGTCGGTCGATGGAAAACATCGGTGTCCTCCCTGTTCGAAGATTTGAACAGAGACACACGGTCCCAGGCAAGGTCCAAGGCGTGGGGAGAGGTGAGTTACCGAACCCGACCAGGAACGAGGAGGACGGGCATCCAATGGGGCTTCGCGAGGCTCGCGACGCGCGGGGCGAGGTCCTGGGTGAAGAGAGGGTGTTCGAGCATCGAGCCCGACGCCATGTAGGCCAGCTCGTCGGTCGGCTCTTGAGTCAGCGCACCTGCTTCGTGGAGCTCGAAGATCGCATAGGCCGCTTCTTCGCTGAGGCCCTCCCAGAACTTCACCTGGCCGTAAGAGGCGTTCGTGAGGCTGCATGCGCCTGCGAAGCCCGGCAGATTCTGGAGTGCCGAATAGGTGATACCGCTCGCGTTACGGCTCGCGATCTCGAGGATTTGATTCTTGAGGCGCTCTTTTGCTTCGAAGTTCATTCGTCGTTCATCCGGCATCGTCGAGATGAGAAATGAAAAGTTGGTGGCCTTCGTGATCGACCGCGTAGACGCGAGCGTGTTGCTTGGAATCGTAGCGATGGTGCGTGAAATAGATCCGCTTGGAGACGTCTCCGATGCGTTTGTTCGTGAGGAAGTGTTTGTAGATGTCGACCATGTCGATGGTGATGCCGCCTTGGTCGTCGATCGATGCGATGACCCCGAAGTTCTCTTGCTCGCGCGGAAGGAAGTGCCCCTTCATGATGAAGCGGACGCGGTCGCCGACTTTGAGCGGGCGAAGGTCTTTGTCGAGGGTGAGAACCGGGCCACGAGGTTGCATCTCTCTCTTTTCGGTCATCCCAATGCGCGCGTTGAGGATTACCAGTGTCTCATCTTGAGAGAACTCGCGTATAATTAACCAGACGGTCGCGTTGACGAAATCGTCAGCGGACGGTCCAATCGAGTGACGGCATCGGGGATCACGTGGCGACTTTGGCTTTCGACTCGAAAGAAGAATATCTCACTTCGTTCAAGCGCGAGCTCGAAACGCGCGGCGACCGGGCTCTCTCTGCTTTGGCCATCCAACGTGCTTATGACGACGCCGAGGAAAAGTTCGAAATCCTCATGGGTCGGGGACGTACGCCGACGGCCGTCGCCGAAACCCTGGGTTCTCCAGCGGAGCGAGCAGAGGTCGTGATCGCCGCACGCCTGCTGAAGTTTCGACCGGGGTCGGAGACGGGTCCAGGTCTCGTGACTTATCTCCGTGTGATCCGCGCCGTCGCGATCGTCGCGCCGGTGAACCTCCTGATCGCGATGCTTCCCGCTCTCGCTGTCCTCGCCATGATCGGCAGTGCATTCGTCGCCAGCGTATTCGCATTCGGTTACGGCCTGCGCTCGTTCGTCTCGTTTCTATTGGTGCACCGGGCAGGGTCCGTGATCGAAAGTTTCGCGGTCGCATTTCAGTTCGTAGGTGTGCTTGCGGCCGTCGTTTTCACAGCGACCGTCGTCCTCTATGTCTTTCACGGATCGATGTACTTGGTTTGGCGATGGATCCGTTGGAACGTGAACTTCCTCTTCCAGGAGGACGCATGAGATGGTTCTCGCTCGGGCGCGTTTCCTTCGCTTCTTTCATGCTCATGATCCTGTCGTTCGTCGTCTCTGCGTCCCTCGTCGGTTGGTCGAGGTATCCGGCGGAAGTGCTTCGAATCTATGACGAAGCGGTCTTTCCACGAACGTCGATTCGTGAAAAAGGTGCGGTTCCGTTCGCCCGTCATACGGAGATCGTCGTGAAGACCGACGACGCCGACGTCGCGATCGTCGTATCCGCCAAGGAAGATCTCGATTCGACGCTCGAAGGAGACATGGTCGCGCTGCCGGAGGGCCAACACCTTTCGGTCTCCGTCGACGAGGTCGCGGTGACCATCCGAACTCGTGAGAGACCCGCATCTGCATGGCTCCACGAATTCGTATCGCGGACGACCCCCGCGCCGAAGTTGACCATCGGATTGCCGAAAGATTTTTCGGGAGTCGTTCGCGTCGAGACGGGCTCGGGCCGCGTTTCACTTCGCAATGCGAGTCTCTCGGAATTCGCCGTGAAGTCGAAATCGGGTGATGTCTTGGTCACCGGTTCCGACGTTCACATCGTCACCATTGAAACTCGGTCGGGCGGAATCGGTCTCGATGCAAAAGCCCAGAAGGTCACGGTCGAGACCTTGTCCGGCGATATCGAAGCGAAGCTTCGCGACGCGGCCGAAGCTCTTCATCCTTCACTTTCATTTTGGTCGAAGACGGGCGCGATTCGCGTCGGCGTTCACGCGGGCGCGTCGCTCGCCGTCTTGCTCGAGACGACGTCGGGAACTTTGGAGTCTAAGATTCCGCTTTCCGGCCGAGTCGAATCCAACGATCGCAGGCTGGCTGGCGACGTCGGAACTGGACGTGGAACCTTGTTCGCGCGCACGTGGTCGGGACCGCTCACGCTCGAGCAGCTCCCGTCGATCGAACGGTAAAATCTCAGAGAATCGTGATCGTCGCTTTCGGGTGAGCCTTCACCCACTTCGCGATGCGTGCGACGTAACCGTCGTCGGCCACGGCGACACAGCCGGCGGTCCAATCGAAGACGACGTTCAAGAAACCGACGCAGCGGAAATCGCGAACCGGCCCGTGAATTCCGACGGCTTCACCGGTGAAGCCTCGTGCGGCCTGCGCACGTGTCGGGTAACCGATCGGAATGAAGAAACCGAAGAGATCCGATTTGCGGGGAGTCCCGAGCGAGTACACGCCGATCGGCGTCTTGCGGTCGCCCTCGACGGTTTTGCCCGTGCCCTGTGAACCGATCGCGATGTCGTAGTTGTCGACCGCGACCTCGTTCTCGCAGACGTAGAGGAGGTGGAACTTGCTGAGAGCGACGAGCGAAGTCCCGCGCCCCAGGCACGGATTCGTCGTCGGCATCGGTTTGATGATTCGGATTTGGTCGGGCGGAAGAGCCGGGCAGCGTTGAACGTTCGTCGCTCCGAAAGAAGTCGAATACGAACCGGGGAAGCTCGCGGCGGTCGCAGTCGATGCGATGCTGGTCACGAAGCCGACAGCGAGAAGCGCGAACGTCATGGAAGAACGAGATTTCGAGAACATGGAAAAAACTCCCAACTCCAGCCGTTTTCCGTCGCGTTCAGAGGGCCCTCGGCCCGCTTCGTGCCCTTCGAGGCGAACTCACGCGAAGACGACGTGGATGTGGGCTAAGAGAGCAAGCCTCGGGCCTATCAGTCCGCTGCTCAGTCCACGTCGCGATCGAGAACCGTTTTGCGGCCCTCCGAGCGGGCTTTGTCGATCGCGGCGTCGGCGATTCGGCGCAATTTGTGCGAGAGCTTTTCCATCACGGAATCCGACGTGCTCATGTCGGAACGCGCTTTGATGTACGCCTTCAGCTTGCTCGCGACGACGAGAATCTCTTGATCTGTCCCGTGGCCCGGTTGATTTTTCGCGATCACGCGCTGAGGAGCTCTCGAGTCGTTGAGCGTCGCCGAGCTCGCCGTCGTAGGAACGTTCGCGGCAGGACGAGGCGGCGGTACCGGGGCCGTCGGCGCTTCGGCGGGCGAGCTCGCGGGTGGCGTTTCGCCTGGTTTCAAGATCGTGACGGACGAATCAGATTTCAAATCCGCTTCGTAAGCGGCCATCGTCGGGGACTGTGCTTCGATCGCGGCGGCGTCGCGGTGACGAGCGCCGGGAAGATGCCGCTCCCAGCAATGGACCGAGCAGAAGACATAGCCGAGGCGTTTACGTGTGCACGTCGTCACGGAGCATAAGTAATACTTCGATGAGTAGTTGATCGGGGTCTTGCAGCTCGAGCAGCGGCGCCAGTATTCGGTCGAGAAAACGACGTTCGTCATCGGCGGACCTTGAAATCGACGCGGCGGTTGAGACGGCGTCCTTGGTAGTTTCCGTTGTCGGCGATCGGGCGAACCTCACCGTACCCGACCGGCGTGATCTTCTTCGAGTCGAATTGATACTTCTGGACGAGATACCGGCGAATCGCCTCGGCCCGTTTGTTCGAGAGTCTCTCGTTGTAGACCGCCTTGCCGATCGAGTCCGTGTGACCTTCGACGATCAACTCCTTGAAGCCGGTTCTAAGTTGCGCGGCCAATTCGTCGAGAATCTCGGCGAAGTTTCCGGTCATCTCGTCGCTGTCGAACTTGAACAGAATCCCTTGCGTTCGGAAACGTTCGACGGGACCCGCCGGAGTTTGTTCGTCGGAAAGTTGTTGCAAGAGCTCGTCGTCGGGTTCGTCGGGCGCGGGCTTCGATTTCTTCGCGGGCGCCGGCGCGACGGATTTGAAAACGGGACCGAAAGTGTAGTTGAGTCCCGCATACACGCGCCAATCGGGGGACGCGAGACCTTGTGCGAGCTCCATCCCACCGCCGCCGTGGAGCGCGAGGTTCGTGTTCACGTCGTGCTTCAAGCCGAGTTGCATTTCGGCGGACGAGAGGCTTCTGTCGTCGTCGTCGTTCGACGAGTCTTCGGCCGGCAAGCTCCCGTAAACTTCACCGATCAGCTTCGTATCCCAGGACGGGACGTAGTAGCTGACGGCGCCGCTTCCGATCAGTTGATTCTTCAAGGGGTTGCCGACCGAACCCGGGATTTTGGTTCCGGGACTTCGGATTCGGTAACCTGCGTTCGCGCCGAGCGCGACACGATTGATGGTCGTGTCGGCCACGGCTTCGACGTTGATCGTCGGTCCTGCTCCGGCGCCCGAGTAAGGATTGTTCTCGATGCGATTGAAGTTCGACGAAAGGACGAACGCGAGGCCGCCAGTGTCGTCGCCGAGCAGACGCACTTTCGTATTCACGCGAACTTCGGTGCCTCCGACTTCGGCGAACTGCCCACGCGCTCCCGTTTGGTCTTCGACCGACTGGGTGAGGATGTGGGGCAGGCTGATGCCGACGTCCCAGCCGCGCGCGAGACCGACGCCCATGTTCAAATCGAGCCCGAGGAGAGAGTCGTTGAAGCGTAATCTCGTCGTCGTTTGATTGAAGTAGGGAAGACTGTTGACGGCGTAGTTGAGGAAGAGCCCGAAGTTGAAAATCCCCGGTTTCAAGGTCTCCGAGGATTGCACGGTCACGAAATCGAGACCGCTCGTCGTCGGATTGAAGTTCTGTGCATCCGGTCCTACGACGTTCGCGAGCGCCAGCGGCGACCCGACCAAGGTCAGGGCGGCAAGGAGTCCGAGAGTTCGGAGTTTTGATTTCATCGGAAGAACCCCACGCGATGTTGGATCAATGCAGCAATAGCTGAAAGGTTAGACAAGAAGCGTGGCGAAAGAAAGCGGATGTTCCTCCCTGGGAGCATTTGCGCCATGTCGAAGGCTCGCGATCCTTCGATTCCCCTTTGCCTTCCGGCGCCGGATACCTAAACTGGCGGCGACGGAGGTCCCAAATGAAATTCGCAACCGCGATTCGTACTGCAGCTATGGTTCTCGCGCTCTCGATCCCTGGTTTCGCTCACGCGGCTTCGGGCGGCGATCATGCGGGCTGGGTCGGTGCTCTCGGTGGTCTCTCGATCCCGAACGCCAGCAACACGTCGGCTCGAATGGCGGTCGGAGTGACGGGCGGAGCGATGCTCGGCTCGGAAATGGGAATCGGAGGCTACTATCTCACGTCGTCGAAAGACGAAACCGGTGGCAAGTTCGGCTACGACTTGTACGGCGTCGAGTTCACGTATCACTTCGAAGGCGAAGCCGCCGGAGTCTTCCTCGGCGGACGAGTCGGAACGAGCAAGATCACCGGTGGAGCCGTCACCACGTCGCCCCTCAATTACGGTGCGCTGGCTGGCGTGAACAAGTTCTTGGGCGATAGCTTTTCGATCGGCGGCGAAGTCAGCTTCTTCTCCGTTCCGGAGTCGAACACGACGGTCGCGACGGTGCCCGTGACGATCAACGGGTTCACGATGTTGAACTTCCTGGCGTCTGCTAAATTCTGGTTCTGATTTTTCAGTTCTCGATGTCGCTCGGCTCTGCGATCTGCAGGGCCGGTTCGCGAGGCGCCGCTTCGTTCGCTTGAGCGGAGCGGGCGCGTGAATCGATCGGCTTCGAAAGGCCGAGAACGAGGGCCGTGTAAGCCCCCAAGAAGATCGTCAGTAACGTTAAACTAAAGATGTAATCCCGCATGGTTCCTCTTGAAGTGAGCACTTCAACGGTAACATGCGCCACGGTCTTCGACGTATCTCAAAGGGTCGATTGCGACTTCGGTCGGGGTCACATCAGCAAGAGTGCCAACAGCGCCGCGCTCAACAAGAGAACCTCGGGGAAACTCAACTTCTCGTTACGGCGTTGATGAACCGGCTTAGGAGTCGTGTCGAAGCGATGCCCGGCGACCCAGAGCGCCCTCTGAGGCAATGGCCCTTCCCAGTCGCCGGTATTCATCGCTGACCCTTTCACTAGTGCGGATGGAGTCTCTTCAGACACTGCAGGAACGCCTGCTGTTCGTCGCTCCCGAGATCGGCTCCGGTCCAGAGATGACCTTGAACTCGAATTTCGGTTTCGCAAGAAACTTGGCGGGTTTCGTCCTCCTCGATGAAGGAGACCTTGAACTCGATCGGAACGTCCTTCGATTCGTCTGCGGCTCGACTCTCGATCCACTGATCGATCTTCTTTTCACAGAATCGGTAGAGCTTCGACTTCGTCGGAGCATCGTTCACCGTCACCGTGCCTGTCCTGTCTCTCACGTTTTCCTTCCCTTCAATGTTGGACGTCCGAAACCGGTCGTTCATCTTCGATCTTCAAATTCTCGAGTGTGCGAGCGAGCGCGATTCTCGGATTGTCCGCGGTCTCCCACGAACGCCAAAGGTTGTCGCCGGCGTGGATGACGACGAGACAGCTGACTTCCCCGAGCGACTCTTCGTCGAAGAATGCGACTTCGAATTCGGTCTGACTTTCATTGAGTCCGTGATCGCGAATCCAGTCCTTGAGTTTCTCTTCCACGAAGCGATGAAAACGCTCGGTGGGAACTCGTTCGTTGACGGTCACATGACCGGTAGCTTCTTGCATGGCGCCTCCCTGGCTCTAGAGGATAGGTTCGACCGGGGCGTGGCAATTTGTCTTGGGTCCGCTATGAAGAACTTGTTTAGAAACCTGGACGTCGCGTGAGAACGAGGTGTATGGCCTTACCATGCGGACCATTGGTGAATTCGAACCCCTTTTGAGCCAAATCATGCTCGCGATCGCGAAGGACACTCGCTTTCGCTGCCGTCCCAAACTTTCGCAAATTTTGGAGGAGAACCCTCGCCTCGTCATCGCGATCTCACACGGCTCGCCTTTGAGTTGGCTTCCGGCCGTCGCGCTCCTTTGTGCCCACTTCACGGCTCGCGGGGGACGCGATCGTCGCCCGATGGGAGTGATGGATCGTTTGTTTTTCTCCCTCCCGGGAGTGAAGCACTTGGCTGCCCATCTCACGCAATCCGAAAAAGCTTTGGGCTTCATGGAAATCCTCGAGTCGTTCATGCGTGGCGATGGAACCGATCTCGTCGTTTTCCCCGAAGGCAGCAATTGCTTCTTCGGTGACCCGAACGTCCTGCAACCGTTTCGATCTCCTCGTTTCGTCGAGCTCGCAATCGAAGCCGACATACCTATTTTGGTCTGCGCGCACCGCGGATCCGAAGGCTGGGGTAAAGCCATCGAGGTCGATTCGGATTGGTTGAAGAGTCTCGATTATCTCCCGAAGATCGTTTTCGATTTCATCGAAGCCCGCCTGAAGAAAACCGGTTTGTTCACTTTGCCGCTCTGGCCGACGCCGATGAATCGTTTCGATATGATCTGTGAGCTCGTTCCGGTGGCTTTGAAGTCGAGTGACTTGTCTTCGGATCCCGCGGTTCGCCGCGAGCAGATCACCAAGGAATCCGAACGCATCCGCGCGAAGATGCAAGGCTTGCTCGACGAGTTGGATAGCGACGATACGCGAGCGGCGCTCGCCTAGACCACGCGATCCGCAGGCAAAAGTTCGATATCGTCCGGCGATTTCACGCGCACTTCGTTCGACTTTTTCTCGAGCTTCTCGGTTCCACCGACGAGTGCTCCTCGCTCGATATCGAGTGACTCGCCCTTGGCGAAACGCTGAGGAAACCACGCCAAGAACTCGCGTTCAGAACTCCGGCAAAGCGCTTGTCGAGTTTTGCCTTTTTCTTCGAGCGTATCGCCGACCATGCGAGCGAGACCGCGAAGGCCGGCGGGTGGCGGGGTTCGGCGTGCGAGCAGATAAGAAAAAGTGAGCGTGCGATTCTTCATCGGCAGATGGCGCTCGATTTTCTGAAACCATTCCGGAGCGTCGAAGTGGACTCGGTCATGACACCAGTCTTTCGCCGAATGAACGAGCAGAGGACAAGGCTGCTCGTGCGTGCACGGTCCCCAAAAGCGATAGCCGCGTTCGAGCAACGGCTCCCGCTCCGCCATCAAGCGCCGCGCATCGTTTTGCGTGGAGGGTTCGATGATCGCGAGCGCCTCGTAGTCGTTCCACATCGAAGGCCATGATTGAAGCTCGGTGAAGACGTAAGAGGCGACGAGCAAACTCTTCTCGGGCGGCAGACGTTGAGCACGATCGATACGGCGAACTGCAGGAGAGAGTGCATCGCTCAAATCGAGGGCTTCGCGTGAAACATCGCTAGCTTCGAATCGGATCGAGTCCGCCAATACGTCAGCAAAGGCGTGAACGGCGGAGCCCATGCCGCTTCCGAAATCGTGGAGACCTTCGAGGCCAGCGAAGAAGCCGAGGCGCCGAGCTTCGTTGGCAACGGCGAGAGCGCGGCAATAGTTCAATGGGAAGTAGTACGCTAACGACGCCGCTTGCGCCCATGGCTCGTCCCAAGGTGTGGAGCCGCCAGGGTTCGCGATGTAAAAATCCGAAAGACGCAAGACGGCGTCGGCGAGTTTCCGGTCGGTCCCGAGATCGAACTGGATCTTCTTCAGCTCCGCATCGATTCGCGCTTCATAGGCGGGCGGAAGCCCGAGATGCCGGTGGATCACTTACAGGAAACGATCTTGTACAGAGCGTAGAACGTTTGGGTTCCGATCTGTGCGATATCGCCTTCGACTTCACAATCCTTCGTTCCGCCGAGTCCCGTGTTCACCAGTGCCTTCGTCAGGGCATTACGGGTCTCCAGGTTCATCGCGACGAGATCGCGACGGGTGTCGAACGCGACGCCGGTCAGCGCAAAGTTTCCCGGGCGACCCGAATAGCTCCCGATTTTCACCTTTTCGGCTCGAGCGGCAGACGTGACGAGCAAGCAACCGAGACCGAGTGAGCAAGCGACGAGGCCTTCGACAATTCGCATTTGAACTCCGTGGAGGCGAGGGGTAAATTTCGCTCTCCAGGAGATCACATGGCAAAGAAGAAGTCCGCGAAAAAGTCGGTGAAAAAAGCAGCTTCCAAACCGTCGAAGTCGAAAGGCGCCGGGAAGAAAAAACCCGCCGCTAGAGGGATGAGCGCGGGGAAAGCGAAGGCTTCCAAGTCCTCGGCGAAAAAAACCTCGGCTAAGAAACCGACAGTGGCATCGGCCGGAAGACCGAAAGCGACACGCACTGGCAAGACGGCCAGCTACAAACTCGCCGTCGGCGATTCCGCGCCTGGCTTTTCCGGACCCGCGACGTCGGGACGAAGCGTGAGCCTCGCCGACTTCTCCGGCAAAAAACTCGTGATCTACTTTTATCCGCGCGACAACACTCCGGGCTGCACGCTCGAAGGCCAAGACTTCCGACGCCTGAAAGACCAGTTCACCGCAGCCGGCGCCGAGATCGTGGGTGTCTCGCAAGACACCGTCGTCTCCCATGAAGGCTTCAAGAAAAAGTGCGGCTTCAATTTCGAGCTCCTCTCCGTGCGTTCGACGTCATCCAGATGAAGTCGATGTACGGACGCGAGTTCCAAGGCATCGAGCGTTCGACGTTCGTCATCGATGGCGCCGGAAAAATCCGCGCCGAGTGGCGAAAAGTGAAGGTCACCGGCCACGCCGAAGAAGTTCTCGAAGCGGTGAAGAGCATCTGATGGCGACTCCCGCGATCGGCAAAGGATTGATCGTCCTCGGACTCGCGATCACGTTGCTCGGGGCCGCGTTTCTCTTCGCCGATCGTCTTCCGTTCTTGAAATCTTTGGGTCGGTTGCCTGGCGACATGAGTTTCAAAGGCGAGAACTGGCAAGTGCACATGCCGCTCGCGACGAGCCTCATCCTGAGCGTCGTCCTCTCCGGAATTTTCTGGCTTATTTCGTATCTCGGAAATCGAGGTGGGCGTTGAAAATCCACGACATCTCCCCAGTCGTCAGCTCACGGATCGGGGTTTTCCCGGGTGATGTCGGTTTCGAAAGAAACACCTCACTCGATTTCGCGACGGGGCACAATCTCCGGTTGAGTTCGATCACGACTACACTTCATGTCGGCGCACATGCCGATAGCCCTGGTCACTACCACCGGGACGGGGAAGGCATCGCGACGAGATCGCTTACGCCATACCTCGGCCGTTGTTTGGTCGTGAAGGCCAACGTGCCGCGTGGAGAACGAATCAAGAGAGAACATCTCGCGACTGATCCCACGAAGCATCCGTCATGGCCCGTAGAACGTGTGCTCGTCGAAACCGGGAGTTTCCCGAATGCCGACCAGTGGAACTCGGATTTCGCGAGTTTTTCGCCAGAGCTCATCGAGGAATGGGCGAAAGCGGGAGTAAAACTGATCGGAATCGACACTCCTTCGATCGATCCCGAGACCTCGAAAGATCTGCCGTCGCATGCGATGGTCGCGAAGTACGACATGAGTGTCCTCGAAGGTCTAGTGCTAACGAACGTGCCCCCGGGACTTTACACGTTGGTCGCGCTCCCTTTGAAACTCGACGGAGCGGACGCCTCGCCAGTGCGCGCCGTGCTCGTCGACGATGGCGGTAAAGCCTTCGGTCATTTCCCGTCGGCCGACTAGAAAAATCCGAGCTGCTTCTTCATTTCCTCCGGCAGGGCCGGAAGTCTCGAGCGTGGAATGAAGAACGTCGCGAGATTGAAAAAATCCGCGAAGATGCGGTGCTTGTCGGTCGCACCCTTCAAGTACTGTGCGCCAGAC
>JAZKJB010000308.1:0-1916 GCA_040384505.1 Bdellovibrionota bacterium
GATAAATCTCGCCGGGGGCGGCGTGGGACGTGTTCGGTTCGGCGCCCTTTTCCGTCTTGAACGTCGGAAGGTGATAGATCGCCTTCCCTTCGTCGTTCTTCAGCTTGAACTTCACGTCACAGCGATCGGCGATTTCGAGCGTTCGATCACAAGCTTCAGGGATGTCCTTGAAGAGCTTCTGCATCTGCTCGGGCGATTTGAAATAGAATTGATCGCTCCCGAGCTTGAACCGCGACTCGTCTTGCAGAGTTTTGTTCGAACCGATGCAGATCAAAACTTCCTGCGCGACTTGATCGTCTTGCGCCAAGTAGTGGACGTTGTTGGCGGCTATGAGTGGCGCGCCGGTGATCTTCGAGGCTTCGATCAAGAATGGATTAATCTTGTCCCACTCAGGAGTCCCCGTCCGATTCAGCTCGAGATAAAAACGCTCGGGGAAAATCTCTTGGAGCTCGCGAATCTTCGCCAGCGCCGCGTCTTTGCCACCGCGCTCGAGAGCATGCGCGATCTCCCCGCGTGAGTTTCCCGAGAGACAGAGCAAGTTCTTCGAGTATTCCTTCAAGACGTCGAAATCGATCCGAGGCTTGTAATAGAAGCCTTCCTGAAAACCGATCGACGAGAGCTTGCAGAGATTCTGATAGCCTTCGTAATTTTGCGCGAGAAGAACGAGTCGTTTGTTCGGCAATTGTGCCGCCTCACGGTCCTCCCCTTTCGAGAACCGCGACTTTGGCGAGAGGTAGACATCCATCCCGAGGATCGGTTTGATGTTCGCGTCTTTGCACGCGAAGTAAAACTCGACCGCGCCGAACATGTTGCCGTTGTCCGTGATCGCGCACGCGGGCATGCCGAACTCTTGAGCCTTCTTGACGAGGTTCTTCACCCGGCAAGAAGCCTCGAGCAGCGAGTACTGAGTGTGGACGTGGAGATGGACGAATGACATCGGCTAGAACCATATCGAATCGGACGCTCTGAGCCAAGGTCCGATGTCAGTGATTTGGTTGGATTATTATTCGTTTTGAGGGCCTCCGTGAAGGCCCCTGGCTAGCCAATCTCGATTGGTTGGAGATGGCCGACTTCGACCTCCCACGGAAGCGGACGAAATCAGTTCAATCGGACCGTAAATTCGGCATCCATAAGATGCTCAATATCGCCTTTTGCGCTCTGGAAACTCTCCTGAAGGTCGCTGATCTCCATGTTGCGGAGCCGGGTCGACGTCACTTTGCGGATCGTCGCATCCTTGATTCTCCGCTCGGAAATTTTGCCTTTAGAATTCACTTCGTATTCACTCACGGTCACTTTCGACTTCGCCCCGAAGCCGACCGAATATCGAGTCGAACACTCCGTGCGCTCGGCCTGCGTGAGATCGGAATTCATTGCGCAAGCGTAGTTCCACAAGACGCGGTATTTGGTAATGGCCTGGCTAAGGGAATCGTACGTGAGCCCTCGCAAAGCCGTGAGGGAGTAACTACCATCGAGCGCTCGAGCGATGAATGCGACCTCGCTCGCAATCTCGAGCCGGTACTGAAAGCTCGCGTCGGTCGGCGCCTTCTTGAGTCGTTCGAGCTTTTCGATGGCCATTTCGAGCTGTGTTCCGACGGTCCAGAATCGAGTGAGAAACCCTTCGTCCGAAAAATCTTGAGTCGCGATCGTCTGGAGGAAAAGCGCATCATTTTCATCGCCGCCCATGACGTGAGTCACTTCGTGAGCAATGAGCGCTCGGACTTGGATAGCGACATCGATCTTGGAAAGTTTTTTGGAGAGGCGTGCCGCGCTGATGCAGATCACGTTGTTTTCGTGATCGGCACTGCCGTCGCGAACGACTCCGTCATAATCGAGGCAACCGTCGGTCATCTTCACGTCGATTCGAAGGGTCTCGAGTTTAACGAAGACGTCGTCTCGATTGGAAAAGAGCTTTCCCA
>JAZKJB010000309.1:0-9054 GCA_040384505.1 Bdellovibrionota bacterium
GCTTCGGTCGGCGTTCGAGAGCTTCGCGAGTCGACCCTGCGCGAGCGCGCGATCGAACTCGGCACGCATGGCCTCTTCCGTCGGATACGTACGATCCTCCAGCGCGATCTGATCCATTTCATCCCAGAACGTTTGTTGAAACGCCTCGCAGCCGATCGCGTCCCCGGATTTATCGGCGAGCGCTTGGCCCCCGGAATTCGCGGGCGCACAGGCGGAGAGAGAAGAAACGACGAAGAGAACGACGGCTGCTCGAGCCACTCGGCTCGCACGGAAAAACGAAGAAATATGCATTCTTCGATCGTTGCAAATATGGAGAGGTTTTAAGACCCACCAAGGGGAGAACTGGACTTATGCAGGACGATGGTCCGGCGCCAAAGGGAGAATCGGTTTCGGTTTCAGTTTCGGTTTGGGGTTTCGGTTTCCGTTCGGTCGTCCGTTTTCAGTATGGGTTAGCAAAAACCGAAAACCAAAAACCGTACTGGAACGGAAACTCCAAACCGGAACCCCAAACCGAAACCGACCCGTTCCCGCCCCAAAAACGAAAGGCCGGGAATATCCCAGCCTTTCGCATTCGGATCACTCGAAGCCTTGCGGCTGAACGATCCATCAAATTTTATTTAGACGATTACCAGCTCGACTTCGTGACGCCGGGGATTTGGCCGAAGTTGGCGAGGCGGCGGAATTCGTTACGGCAGAGGCCGAACTTTCCGATGAAGCCGCGCGAACGACCGGTGAGTTTGCAGCGGTTGCGGATTCGAGCCGGTGCGCTGTTCTTCGGGAGTTTGTTGAGACCCGTGCGTGCTGCGAAGCGCTCTTCTTCCGTGAGTTTCATGTCGACGGAGCGCGTACGAAGTTCTTCGCGTTTCACGCGGAATTTCGCCACCATTTTAATGCGCTTCTGATTCGCAACTCGTTTACCAAGACGTGCCATGTGTCTCCTTAAGACCTTTTCCTCAAACGAACTCTGCCGGTGCGCCGTTCGACTTTTCGTCGCTCGTCTTGAGGACGACTTCGGGCGCTTCGGGGACGATCACCGCGTAATCGGCTGACGAGAGTTGTGCGAGAAACGCACCGCTTTCGAGCCCGCGGAAAACACCCAAAAATTCTCCGCGATGGTGGCTGATTTTTGTCTCAGCGTCAAATGTAATGATTTGATCTTCGTAGCCTTCTGGCGATGCCAAATGAATGAGCCCATCGGACATCGCGATCGCCTCGGCTCGGGGATACGGCGCCGAATAGACCGTCGGTCTGCGGGTCGCGCAGTCGAAGAGGACCACCGGGTTTTCGACCTCTTTCCCGTGGACGGTCAGCTTTTCGGGAACGAACAACAGCTGCGAGCGGCTAAGGGCCGTCATGCAACGCACGTTTTCGACGGCCACACCGACGTTGGAGGCTTCTTGGTTGAAACCCATGACCACTCGGCCCGTGTAATCGAAGAACGCGATGCCGGTCCTCTGGAGCGGTTGGACAGGGTAGCCATGGGCCTTCGCCGAAAGGGGATGGAAGGCGACGGCGACGAGGCCCCAGAGGCCCGCGATCTCGACCGCGGCAGCTCCGATTTCAAAGTGAGATTCGACAGTTCCGCGGGGATTCATGATCCAGGCGTTCTTGCCTCGGCCAGCTTCGAAGCCCGAATCGATGACGATCACGCGGCCGTCAGGGAGGCTGCGCACGAACGGGAAATCCGGATTCGACCAATGCTCCGGGAGCATGAGCCTCTCCCGATCCCATATCAGCAGCTGCCGATGGCCCGAGCCCTGGATGGAAACCGGGGCCCCGCTCGGCAAGAAATCGAGGTCGCAGACCGACCCGATCTCGATGGGAAAAGGGAATTCAAAAACTTTCACGACCAAGATGTCTCGCAGCCCGGGGTCAGGCGTCAACGCACTCAGGTCGCGTCGCGGCAATGCCTAAAGGTAAGGCATGCAGGAACCACCTTGGAACGAGGCGGTGAGGTTGAGCGTGCCGATCTTGCAGGTTCGGATCGACCGGAGGTTTCAAATGTTCGATACGTTGAGGTATTCTAAAGTCCTTGAAGCGGCAGGTGTTTCGCGTGACCAAGCGGAAGCGCACGTAAAGATCATCGCAGAAATTGTAGAGGATGATTTGGCGACGAAGCAGGATCTCAAGGAACTCGAATATCGACTCATCATCAAGCTGGGCGCGCTCGTCGGAGCGATCGTAACTCTCGCGATCGCGGTGACCGCGGCCTTGACCAAGATGATGTGACGATCGGTGTTCTGAATCAATACGAAAAGCCCGGAGCAAGAACTCCGGGCTTTTCGGTTTAGAATATCGAATCTTGGGCTCACATCGACATCGGCGGCAAGCCCGTCGGTGGCAGAGGTAAACCCCACAGCCCTGTGTTCGGATCCAGCGCCGGGATCTCGAGACCGAGTGCGATCCGCAAGACTTCGGCGACGTCGTCGACCAAGACGAACTGAAGTTTCGCTTTCACCTCTTCTGGTACATCCCTGAGATCACGCTCGTTTTTGCGAGCGAGAATCACCTT
The DNA here is from genome assembly GCA_040384505.1 of Bdellovibrionota bacterium. Lineage (GTDB taxonomy): Bacteria > Bdellovibrionota > Bdellovibrionia > Bdellovibrionales > JAMPXM01 > JAZKJB01. Next base: position 2,513 of record JAZKJB010000309.1, read on the forward strand.
CGTGACGCCGGCCCGATGAGCGGCGATGACCTTCTCTTTGATGCCGCCGACCGGAGTCACAGCCCCTCGAAGGGTCACTTCTCCCGTCATCGCGATCTTCGGATTCACCGCTTTTCCGGTGAAGAGCGACGCGATCGACGTGAGGATCGCAACACCCGCCGAAGGACCGTCCTTCGGGATCGCGCCCGCGGGCACGTGAATGTGCAAGTCACGCTTGTCGAATTCGAGTGACGCCGAGACCGACGGCAGACGAGAGCGAATCAACGTGAGCGCGATCTGCGCCGACTCTTTCATCACTTCGCCGAGCTGACCGGTGAGGACGAGGCGTCCGTTTCCGGGCATGAGCGCCGATTCGATGAAGAGGATTTCGCCTCCGACCGGAGTCCACGCGAGTCCCGTTGCGACTCCCGGGGGATTCGCCTTTTCCGCTACTTCGTGTTCGAAGCGAACGGGGCCCAGCGTCTCTTCGATCTCCGGCATTCCGACGTCGACTCGCTCCGCGCCTTCCACGATCTTCGTCGTCGTCGCCCGGCAGAGCGCCGCGAGCTTCCGCTGAAGATCACGCACGCCCGCTTCGCGAGTGTAGTGCGTGATCACTTGCAGAAGAGCCTCGTCGGACAACGTCACTTGGTCTTCTTTGAGCCCGTGCTCGGACTTCTGCTTCGGGAACAAATGGTTCTTCGCGATGTGCTGCTTTTCGGCGGTCGTGTAGCCGTTGAGCTCGATCACTTCCATCCGATCGAGCAGCGGGCCCGGAATCGTTTCGAGTGAATTCGCGGTCGCGATGAACAAGACCTTCGAGAGATCGTACGGCACGTCCATGTAGTGATCGGTGAACGTTCCGTTTTGTTCGGGATCGAGCACTTCGAGCAACGCCGCACTCGGGTCACCTTGATATCCGCGGCCGAGCTTGTCGATCTCGTCGAGTAAGAAGACCGGGTTCATCGAGCCCGCACGTTTGATGCCTTGGACGATTCGACCGGGCATCGCGCCGATGTACGTTCGCCTGTGTCCACGGATCTCCGCGTCGTCACGCACGCCACCGAGCGAGACGCGAACGAATTTGCGCCCGAGTGATCGCGCGATCGATTGACCGAGCGACGTTTTGCCGACGCCCGGAGGTCCGGAGAACAAGAGGATCAGTCCGCGTCCGCCTTCTTTCAGCTTCATCGTCGCGAGATGTTCGATGAGGCGCTTCTTGATCTTGTCGAGTCCGTAATGATCCTCGTCGAGGATCTTGCGGGCATTTTTCAGATCGATCGGCTCTTCGACGTCAGGTTTCCACGGCATCGCGACCAGGAGATCGAGATAATTTCGGATGACGTGAGTCTCGGGCGATTGTTGTCCGAGCGATTCGAGTCGGCGCAACTCTTCGAGCGCGAGCTTCCTCACGTCGTCGGGCATGCCGGCTTCTTCGATCTTCTTTTTGAAATCTTCCGACTTCGACGGGCCTTCGCTTTCGCCGTCGCCGAGCTCTTCTTGGATCGCGCGCATCTGCTCGCGCAAGATGGCTTCGCGCTGGTTCTTCCCCAGCTTCGTCGTCATCTTGTCGCGGATTTCGGTGCGAACACGAAGATCGTCGCGAACGTGCTGCATGAGATCGAGCAAGCGCAGCGCCCGAGTTTTGATGTTCGTCTGCTCGAGCAGCTCTTGTTTTTGTTCGGTCGAGATGTCGATGTTCGCGCCGACGACGTTGACGAGGAAATCGAGATCCGAAATTCCGTCGACGAGCGTGACCATTTGGTCGGCCCCACTCGGGAGGAGCTCCAGGATCTGTTTCGCGAGCGACTTCACGCTGTCGAGAAGCGCTTTCAACGTCGCGGGATCGGCGTCTCGCTCTTCCTTCAATGGCTCGGGAGTCGCGAAGAGTGAGCCTTGTGATTCGTACGCATTCACCGCGCGGACGCGCTCGATGCCACGAACGACGAGTTGGAATCCGTCCTTCTCGTTTCCACGCACGCGTTCGATCTGGCAGAGCACGCCGATCGAGTACAGCTCGTCCGGAGCGATGTGATCTTTTTGTTCGAGCGGCCGCTGCAGGACGGCGATCAACTGACCGGTCAGTTGTCCTGGCGGGTTGCGATCACTATTTTCCGCACGAAGGGTCCTGATCGCAGCCAAGCTCTGTGAGCGACCGACGCGAATGGGAACCGTCGTACCTGGAAATAGGACCAGGTTTCTGAGGGCCAACACGGGGAGCGGTTTGTTGAACAGTGGTGCTTCCATCTTCAAAACGTGTGGCCGCGAGAAGGGGTGTCAAGCCTTGGACAGTCGTCTAGTCGTTGTTCGCGTTAATAAATGAGGGAAAAACGCCGAAAAGAGACTCATGCATAGATTCATCTTATGCCTCTGTTTGCTGATGCTTGGGTTCACGACGTCGCGCGCGAACGCGGAGCCGCAATCCAATTTCAAAACGATCATCACTCACGACGAGTTCAAAGCTCTCGATTCGGTGAGACAAGAGCGATACGTCGAAGGCTTGCAAATGCTCTTCGCCGACTGGGCGAAGCTTCAGGCCGAAGACAAGATGCAGTTTCAAAACGCAGGACTCGCGAAACCCGGATCCGCGTTCGCATCGTTCGCGATGATGTTCGGTGAGGCTCGCGCGGTGCCGCCCGTCGATCAACGTCAGTGTGTTTATGCCGGATTCATTTCGGAGATGGACGTCAACGGTCGCTATTGCATGTCGCGTGAGAAGTGCGGTAGCCGCGCAGGCTACGTGACTTGCAATCCTCTCGTCTACGGGCCCGGAGTCTGTGCTCCGCAAGGAGCTGCGGCTTCGAAACTTTGTAACCAGAACGCGAGATCGGCAAACGAGATCCGCGCCTACGTTCTCTCGCACAAGCAAGAGTTCTCGAACTTGCGCCGCGATCTTTCCACGGTCTGCACGACGGTGAAGAATCCGACCGTTTGCCAAGCGATTCAGTTTCGCGTGAATCAAATGTACTCGGTCGTGAGCGGGCAGTTGCCGGCGCCGACGCGAGTGACGACGCCAGCGACGGCGGCTGTCTCGCCGCCAGCTGCGCGGCCGGCCGGCTCTGGTGCGCCCGGAGTTCGAGTTCCTCCTCCACGCCGTCCCGGCACACAGGCTTCGAATGGCGGCGCCGATGGTGACATCGCTCCGTCGATTCCCGTGAATCGTCCTCCGCAAGTTTCAGCGCCGGCACGTCCCGCTGCAGCTCCCGCATCTGCGCCAGCCGCTGCGCCGTCGAGCGCGGCTCCCGCGACGCGCCCCGCTCCCGAAGAAATCGAAGGAGGGGGAGTGACGAACTGCCCGGCGTACAACAGAGGAAGCGGTCGCCGCTGCGAAGCGACGGCTCTCATGCAACCGTTGACCGGTCCTCAAGATACGAGTTGGGCAGGGAAGACGTTGATGACGCTCGAAGAAGCTCAAGCTTTCTACTGCCGAACCGAGCCGATCAATCCTGAGTTCTTGACGGCGACTCGCTCGTTCCTGCGCACGCAGCAAGCGCGCGTTCGAAATACTTCCGTCGTCTACGACAACTGCACGGAGAAACGCGACAAGCAACGCTGTATCAGGAACACGAACGCCTACTACCAGTGCTTCTTCAAACAAATGGAAGACAACTTCAACGCGTGTTTGACGGAAGCGCAGGCGAATCGAGCCGCGGGCCGCATTCCGAACGAGAGCGCGGTCGGAGTCGAGCTCACTTATCGGGGTAACATCATCGATTACAGGCTGACCGGTGTCGCGACTCCTTACTCGACGTCGACGGTCGAATCGTACCTCGGGCTCAATTTTGGGCTCCACAAAGTCGATCTCTGTAAAGTTCGTGTAATGGGAACTTCGGCCCCAGCGCAATCGGCCCCTGCGGTCAACTCCAGCGGAGCCGCTCCGGGCCCTGCTGGTTCGGCTCCAGCGAATCAATAGTTTCACCACGTTCGGCCCCATCGTTAGATGGAGGCCGAAAGCACATTTGTGAATCTCTTCATGAATCATGGTCGTGGTAATCTGGCTTTCAGATGGCAACGACGATCAAGGACGCCTACATTTCGGTCGAGATCAGGGATACGGCACTTCAAGCTTTGAGAGAAGGCCTGAAGCGATCCCTGGAAGACATCGGGATCGGTTGCGAAGTCGCGTCCCACGATGCCCACGTCTCGATCGCCTATGGCGAGGGTGACGTGGCCTTGAGCGAGCTCGAAGAAACCGCTCGCGAGATCACGTGTCGCCCCTTCACCGTGAGTGTGGTCGGCTTCGAAATCTTGAACGGTCTCACGACGCCTTACGATTACCTCGTCATCAAGCTTTCCTCCGACGGCGACTTCACCGAAGCGGTCCAATGCGCCGCCGATCACATCAACACGAGAACGTTCAACGGCGGTTTCCATTCGCACGTTTCGCTGCTTCGATTCCCGAAGGGAGCGTTGGACTCGGAACATGCACAAGAGCTGATTCGCGAAATGAATGCAGCACAAAGTGGCGCGATGGCTCTCGGATGTCGTCCTTGTCTTCGCGGCGATAGCGTCAGCGTTTTCGATCCGGACCGGCGGTGTTGCCTGCAGGTTCCGTTCGACGATGCGGTTGCAGTGGCTTGGTGATTTTGGGCGACGCCATTTTTCCCGCCTCGAAGCGTCCCGATCCCACGAATGAAAGTGTGTCCACGAACGAGTGATCTTTCTCGAAGACGCAGCGATCGCTCGGCTGCCAGCGACCGTTCCACTGGAATTCGATCACTTCGGGTCGTCCGCCTTTTTCCGCGCAAAGCTTGAATCGATTCGCGAACACGTTCGTGGTCGCACCAGTCGTGGAGAGAAGGTCGCTCGACGCTTTCAACGCGAGACACGTTCCCTTCGTGCAGTTCTCCGAGATCACGAATCCCGGCTCCGGCTGTGCGGTCGGTCGCGACTCCGTGTCGACACAGAGGCGAGTCGTTTCCACTCGCGGTTTTCCGTCGACGTGCGTTCTCACGAGCGTCGTCTGGCAGGCCAGAGCGAGAAGTACCGAGGTCATCGGATCTCCCAGGCCATCTTGATCTTCTTCTTCAACTCGTCGCGCGGAAGCCAGAGAGCCCCATCCTCGCAAATGCCCCCGAGTGTTTTGTCGCAAAACGGACCATTCATCTGTCGCACGAGCCATTCGCAACGATCGGTCGTCGGTGAGAAGCGGCGGGCTTCGATCGGCGAATCGAGAGTTCCGCCGTTCGTCTGCCAGCGAACGATCGGGATCCGCCCTCGAGAGATCGTCGCGTCGATCGCGTTAGAGTCGTCGAGCGCGAGAATTTTCAGTTCGAGAGACTTCGCTTTCAGCCGACGCTCTGGATGGGTGGCGCAACCGATCGGCGGTGCTGTGGGTTTGCGTTTCGTCTTCGAGTTCAAGTCACGCGAGAACGCGACGTCGTCGATCGGCCCCTCGGCGAGAGGACATGCTCCGGTTTTCGAGAGAGTCTGGACGATGCGCTCGATCGAGTCGCCTTTTTCCATGAGGCGATCGAGTTCGATCGGCGTGATCGCCATCGCGAGTTTCAAGCTGATCGCTTCTGCGAAGGCGAGCGACGTCGAGCTTTCTCTGCCGCCCATGTGGACCGCGCGTGGCCAACCTAGGTTTTGCAAGACGGGGCGTTGATCCCAACGTGAGCAACCGCCGTCGCGCTCGAGCTCGTCCGCCTGAGCGGTCGCGATCACTAAGCAGATGAGAGTACCGACGCAGATCCGGAGTCCATGCATGAATGAATTCTAGCGACTCTCTCGAGCGCTCGTCCAAGAGGCAAATTGCTTGCGCTAGGCGGCATGCGCGGGCACATTGGCCCGATCATGAGTCGCGAGAAGGGCTACAACCCGAAAGATCGTTTCTTCCACAAAGCGAAAGCCGAAGGCCTCGCCGCGCGCTCGGTCTACAAGCTCCAAGAAATCGACCAGAAGTTCAAACTGCTAAAGCCCGGACAAACGGTTCTCGATCTCGGTTCGTCGCCAGGCTCGTGGTCGCAGTACGCTTCGCAAAAAATCGGGGCGAGTGGTCGCCTTCTCGGGATCGATCTGAGCCCGATGACCGTTAGTTTGCCGAATGCCGTCTTCATTCAGGCCGATCTTCGCGACCTCGAGCTCGAGTCGGTGATCCGCGACAATGGCTTCAAGCCGCCTTTCGATCTCGTGATCTCGGACATGATGGCCAACACCACGGGAATCAAATCCGCCGATCAAGTCCGGAGTCTCGCGCTCTGTGAGCTCGCACTCGACGTCGCGAAACGATTCTTGAAGCCGGGCGGAAATTTCGTCTGCAAGTTCTTCCAGAGCGGGGAGTTCGGCCAGCTCCGAAACGAAATCAAGCGCACCTTCGATCGAGTCGAAGCGCTGAAGCCCGAGAGCACGCGCCAGATCTCAAAAGAGATCTTCATCATCGGATTGAAGAAGAAAACTTCGGTTTAGAACCGCAACCGTAGCGGTAGCCGTTCGAGGCACCCGTTTCCGTGCCGTCGTTCGGTCTTCCGCGTGAAAATAAAAAAACCGAGCTCCGTGAAGAGCTCGGTTTCTAGAAAGACCTCTCGATATCAAATCGAGAGAAGTCTCACTTCATGTGCTTG
>JAZKJB010000310.1:0-799 GCA_040384505.1 Bdellovibrionota bacterium
CTTGATCAACACGTTCTTCGGCTTCAACGAAGCCGGTTACACGAGGCTCCACAACTTGCTGAACTTCCGGATGTGGTGGGGCATGCTTCTTCGCGGCGACGAGTTCTTCGACTACGCGAAGATGGCCCTCGCGATGATCTTCAAAGGTAAAAACGCGGCCCTCGGCACGACGGTCAAACGCCCGGTCACGGACGTCGGGCACAAGACTTCTTGAGATATTAAAGTGCGGCGGCTTCTGCGGCCGCAGCGCGGCCGTAGTGAAGCGAGAGCGGCGTCAGGAACAAGATCTCTTGGCCGATCTTCTTGGCTTCGATCTTCGCGGCCTCTTCGGCCTCGGCGAACATTCGCCAGTTTCCTTCGTTCACGAGGATTTCGGTCTTATATCCGACGGTCGCATTGAATTCGACGACGTCGGCTTCGGCCTTCTTCGCGAATCGCACCATCTCGACGACTTCATGCACGTTCAAAGTGTTGATGTTGTGCTGAAGCTTCAAGTATGTCTTCGGGTACGCTTTGCGGAGCTGCGAGTACTCGAGGATATTCTTGCAGACCACGTCGAACGCATCCACCCGGCGGATCGCTTTGTACGTCTCACGAGTGGCGGCATCGATCGAGAAGCCGAGCGCGGAATTCGGGCACGTCTCGAGGAACTGCAGCGCTTTTTTCTTGGTGAGAAGTGTCGCGTTCGTCACGGTACTCACGAACATGCGGTCCCGCTGCTTCGAAAATTCGAGCTTGTCGAGGACATCGAAGATCGCATCTTTCCAGAACGCTTCGGCGACACCCTGAACATGGATCT
>JAZKJB010000310.1:809-2118 GCA_040384505.1 Bdellovibrionota bacterium
TCATGTTCTCGAGCAACGGTCGAAGCTGAGGCAAGAGCTCCGGGAGATTATCGACCGTATCGAACTCATATCCGGGTGCTGCGCGCTCGCACATGATACACGCCGGTCGCGCTTCCGTGGGCTTCTCGCCGCCGATGTTGCAATGAGTGTTCGGAAGATAAACGAACAAGGCATGCGGCAGGCGTCGATCCGGCGTGACGCTCGAAGCATGTCTCGGGACCACTTCGAAAGGGCAACCGCCACCCATGCAGGCCTTCGGCAGATTCGACTTCAGGACCTCGGCGCGAATTTCTTGGGCGATCGGCCCGAACCACACGTCTTCGAAAGACTGCTCGAGCAAATTCCCGAGCGGCACCATGCGCTGGTAACAGCACATGAACGCATTCCCGTTCGCATGAACGTGAAGCTGCTCGAAGGGATAGATGCAGTAAGGAGTCTCTTTCACTGGGGAAACGATAGGAGACCTAGCCCGGGATGTCATGGGTAGAGTCGCACGGTTGACGAGGCGCACAGCGAATTTGATAGTCGGGAGATGAGCCCCGAAGCGATCTCAGCCATCTTCGAGCCCGAATGGAAAATCGAAACTCTCATGGGTTTGCCATTCGCCGCCCGAGATCCTCGGCCTTTCCGTAACGAGCTCGCCATCGACGCCTACGAATTCCTTCGCGGGGTTCAAAATTTCGTCGCCGGCCTCGAGCGTCAGCTCGAGAATCAGAAGCTCATGCGCCCGACCCGGCAACGACTGAAGAAGATTCGTTCGGACTACCAACTCCATCTCGAAACGATGAGCGAACTTTTGAAACCTCTCGGTTACGAAACGGTCACCGCGACGACCTACAATCGTTGGATCTCAAGAAAGGCGAAAGGGCATCGCGTAGCAGAGTACTACAGTCACTTGTGCAAAGACTGGAGCTGGGGCGGATTCGAGGCCGAGCGCGCGCTCGAGATCGTCAAAGCTTGTGTCGGCGAAGGCGTGGCTCAGCCGAAGTCGATTCTCGTCTTGGGACCTGGCGCCTGCCGTCTTCCCTATGAGATTCACCGTTGGGTGAAACCCGAGATCACGGTTTGTGTCGATGTGAATCCCATTCTCTTGGCTTGCGCTAAACGAGTCATCGAAGGCGAGAGATTGAGTCTCGTCGAATTCCCGGCCGTCCCCAAAGACATGAATTCGTTTTCTCTCGTCTCCGCGTTGCTCGCGCCTGAACCTGTCGAAGGAATGGAGTTCATCGTCAGCGATCTGAGCGACTGGGGTTTGCGCGAAGGAACGTTCGACTGGGTCGTGACCCCGTGGTTCATCGACGTGGCACCG